>JBKPHP010000213.1:0-7063 GCA_046729895.1 Actinomycetota bacterium | reverse complement strand
TAAGGGGAAGCTTCTCCCTCGTCGCCGGGCCCGGCACGGTCAGCTTCCGCTTTACGGGCCGAATCGGCGGCAGGCGCCTACGGCCGGGTCATTACCGGCTCGCTGCCGTCCCGCGCGACGCCCTCGGGGTCAGGGGAGCGGTCAAGCGGGCGAGGTTCCGCATCAAGCGCTGACCCGGTCCAAGCCGGAGGGCCCGTCCGTCCTGCATCGCGTCGCCGCCGGGCTCACTGCAGGTCCACCCCGAAGTGGTACGCGGTGATCCGCATTCCGTTCGCGAAATAGAAGCGGTGTGCCGCTTGGCGTTCAGGCCCCACCGCGGAGTCGAGGTGGAGGTGCGAGCAGCCGAGCCGAAGCGCCTCCTGGCGCAGTGAGGCCATCAGGTGCCCCGCGTGGCCCTGGCCACGAAACGGCTCATGCGTGACGAGGTCGTCAACGTAGAGGTAATGCCCAACGGCCAAGTTGTGCGCCACCCGGAAGCCGGCGACCGCGACCGCCTCGTCCTCGCCGTCCAGGAAGCACCCCAGGAGCCTGTAGCCCTCGGCCCGCTGCTGGTGGTCTACACGGGCGACGAGCTCCTCAGCGGAGGCGACATCAGGGCGGAGCTCCCGCATCGCCGGCCAGGCCAGGCTCGTCTCCCCCGCTGCGATCTCGCGCGGCTCGCACATGTGGGGCAGAAGCTATCGCCCGATCGGGCGGGCGGACGCCTCATACAGCAACGTAAGCGTCAGGAGCGGGAGCGGCGCCCGAGCAGCCGCCCAACCAGACCGCCCTGCCGCCGCCGGACGCGCACTGGCCGCACCGCGGTTCTCTCCGCAGGTCGCTCCTCCTCGACTCGCCCGGGCCGCGCTGCCCGCCTGGCCTCTGGTGACTGCTCGGCCACCGGCTGGCGCTCGGTCTCGCCGGCGCGCTCGGCTCCCGATGGCGCGGCAGCCGAGGGCGTGGCGGGCTCCTGGGCGACTGGCTGGGGGGCGGCCGCGCTACTGGGCTCGGTTGCGGACGGCCTCGCAGGTCGGGCTGCACGGTGCTCCTCGCGCTCGGCGGCGTCCGCAACGGCCCGCTCGGCGACGTGAGGTCGTGACAGGAAGCGTCCCGTGGCGAGGGCGGCCAGCCCAACGATCAGCGCGCCCACGCCGTAGAAGTAGCCGATCCACTCGATCGCCTGCCTGTGGGTCCCGCCAAGCGGGTTGCCGATTCCCGCTCTGCTCTGCCAGAGCAGGCTGACGCTGGGTCCGACGATCAGCCACGCCCCGCCCGCGACCGCCAGCCAGCCGCCTAGCATTCCGGTCGCGCGGCGCCTCGCGAAGATCATCATCAGACCGCCGACGACAGCGGCGGCGGCGGGCAGGATGTCCAGCCAGAGCCGGCTACTCGAGTAGTGCCATGCCGTGTTGGGCGTGAAGCCGTAGTCGAAATATGGCCCCACAAAGGGGATGAGGCCCGCCCACGCTCCGAGCAGCACGACCAGCAGACCGCTCAGCACGCCGGTTGTCCGCGGAAGCCGCACCGTCACCCTCACGAGGTGATGCCCCAAATCGCCGAACGCGAATCGCAAGAGCGCGCGCGCTGCCGACCGGTTGGCCGCCATAGCGGTCGCTTGCCACATGCGCCCTTCCAGCAACCGCGCAGCGACCCCTCGGGCGCCAACGTTCTCCTGCGACATCGCCTAGTCCCGCAGCCCGACGGCCTCGAGGGCCATCATCCAAAGTGAAACCGCTGCTGCTAAGCGGACGCGGCTTCAATTGACGCGACAATTGTGCCTCACCGCCCAGTATCCCGCCTATGGGTAGGGCGGGGGACGCGGGGACCGTGCCTGGCCCCCGCGCCAGCCGGTTGTCTACTTCTTGCTGATGTTTATGGCGAAGGGTCCGAAGGTCTCGCTCACGAAGTCGACCGTCTCCGGGTTGAAGGCGATCCAGCTGACCGAAGTGGCCGCCGCCTTGCCCTTCTGGAACGTAAACGGCCCGAAGTTGCGAACGACGACCTCCTGCGTCTGGGGGCGACCCGTGCAGGGAAAGCCCGGGTCCTCGTTTGTGAAGCTGCCGGAGCCCTGGGCGAGCCTGAAGCTCGTCGACTGCGCCGAGCGGACTTAGGCCCCCGAGGACCGCGAGCAGTTCGCCGAAATGCGGGCTGCACTTGAGCAAATCGGCGCCTGGCACGACGAATGTGCCCCTCTGTTGGTCGATTTGCTTGAGCTGCGCCGGCTATAGGCTCAATCAGACCTCGCGACATCGCCTACGCCCGCAGCATGGCGGCTTGGAGGGCGATGCCCAGATCGCGACCCCACTCGAAGCGGGCGATCCTGCCGTCGCGCAGGGTCCAGGTGTGGGCCTCTTCCTGGACGATCTCGTTTTCGGTCCCACGAGCCCGCGCGTAGAAGGTGAGGGCCGCGACCACGGTATCCCCATAGTCGAAGAGCTCGTGAAGCTCGTAGCGGGGCGATTCGAAGAACTCGTGGGCGCTTTTCACGGCCTGCGCGACCTCGGCGCGGCCGCGACGAACCCCGGGCTCGATTGCATCGGGGGGATTGACGTACTCGATGTCCAGAGTTGCGAGCTCGAGCAGCCGACCCGGATCTTGCCCGAACATCTCCTGCTCGTAGATCCGCCGGACGACCTCCACGTTCTCCTGCGACATCGCCTACTCGCGGAGCCCCACTGCCTTGAGGGCCTCGCTCTTCGTCCGGTGGGCGTCGATGTAGGTCACCCTCCCCCCGCGAAATCCGTACACGAAGACCGGTCGAGTGCTGACCTCCGCACCGCTCGCCCTGCCGCGCGTGATCTGGCGGGCGACCACGACGACGGCGTCGCCTGCGTCGATGAACTCATCCGCCTCAAGTCGCCATTCGAAGGTCCCCAGGATCTGCGCGAACCACTTCTTGAAGGCCTCGTGCCCACGAACCCTGCCGACGTCCGGAAGACGACCGGTCGCCCTCAACTCAATGTCGGGGTCGACGACCTCGTCGACGAGCCTCAAGGCCGCTGGAAGTCCCTCTCGGTTGATGGCCTCCCAGCCTCGCCGGACAACGTCCACGTTCTCCTGTGACATCGCCTACTCCCGCAGTCCCACTGTCTCGAGGGCCTCGGCCCGGTTGACGAAACCCTCGACGCGCGTCGCCTTGCCGCTGCGAAAGGTCCAGACGTGAGCCCAGTGCGCTTCGACATTGACGCTGCTGCCCTTGCCGCGCCCTCGGGCGGTGATGAGCACCACCACGCGATCGTCCACGGGGATGAACTGGTCGGCCTCCCAGCGGTACTCATCCCAGGCGGCCAGCCAGTCACGCATCGCTGCCTCGAGGGCGGGAAGGCCTCGGTTAAGACCGGTGTCGGGCATTACCTCCGCCGACGCCACCTCCACTTCCTCATGGAAGACGTCTGGCGTCCAAAAGTCGCCGGCTCCCCACCGGGCGTACACGGCCTTGAGCGTCTCGACGTTCTCCTGCGCCATCACCCGCGCAGTATCCGCGCTCCGAGCAGGGAGCGGGGACCGGCTCGAGCCCCACGGCCCCACAGGCCGTGGACTCTCACCCAGGTGCCGAGGCGGCGGGCTTAGACGAAGAGGCACCAACCGTTTCGTTGCTTCAAGCAGGCGTTTCTCTTTCGCATCGCCGTTGCGGGCCGGCGACGGCTTAAGCGTAAAGTCGTCGACACCCGGGGATCACAGCGAGTCGTCCGTGTAGATCGCGGCGTGGAGCGAGTCGTCGGTGTAGATCCCGGCGTGGGTCGAGTCGTCGGTGTAGATCCCGGCTTGGGTGTGGGTCGCGGTTAAATCGTCGACGAGCCCGAATACGGGTGGCGCGAGCAGGGCGCCGCAGGCCAACAGCAAGGCGAGGGCCCTGCGGAACCGGTAGGGGGTCATCGTGTCACCTCGGGTCTCGGACCGCCCTGTGCGCCCCTGCTGCAGGTCATTGGTATGTGCGTGCATATTGGCCTCCTAGTTCTTGCTCTCGCATATGTCGCGTGACGACACGGTGAACGGTGTTCAAAACCACAGAACGCCGGCCGCCTCGAGCCGCGAGCGCGCCCCGTCGAGCCGGTGGGCCGCCGACCCGATCGGCGCGATCGTCCAGGGCCTGCACCGGGGCCGAGCCCGGGAAGGTGGTCGGCTACCCACCGCTCGTTGATATGGACGACCGGCAGCGGCGCGAGTTCCACGAGGCGCTGGCTCGACGCCGACAGCTTCGAGGACCTGCCTGCAAGGTGGCGGGCGGCGATTCTCGAGGCGGAACAGAACCGGCGAAGCTGCGGTTCGTGTCGGACGACTAGGTCCGATTCCGTCCGTTACCGCCGCCCCACGGCTTCGAGGGCGGCCTCCTTGTTCGCGAAGGTCCGGGCACGAACGCCCTTCCCCCCAAGCACGGTCCACACGTGCACTAGGCGCATGTCGACCGGAATACCGCTGCCTCTACCGCGTCCAGAGATGTGAACGAGAACGACCACGTCCTCGCCCGCGTCGATGAACTCCTCCCCATCGATGCGGTAGTCCTCGAAGGCCTCCAGTGTCTCCTGGGTGGCGCGGACGAATCCATCGTGCCCTAAGTAGCTGCCGCCGCCCGAGAGTCCCAGCGCGTCGGAGGTCACGTCCACGTCTCGCGCCAGCAGCTCCAAGACTGCTGCCATGTCGCGGCGGGCAAACGCTTCGAAGCCGCGCCTCACCAGGTCAACGTTCTCCTGCGACATCGCCTACTCCCCGGAATCCGGCGGCTTCGAGGGCGTCGGGCGCGAACTCTTCCGCCCGGCGGCGTGCGGGGGCACTATCCGGCGTGCTGCGCCGAGACGCGCTCGACGAAAGAGATGAACCGCTCGAAGGCGGCATCGAGATCGACGAGCGGGAACACCTCCTATTCGACGAAGGGCGAGAGTGGATATTCCATCAGCAGGTCCATCAGCTGCTCGTGCGAGTCGTACTCGCCGATGCGGCACCGCCCGCCGCCCTGGAAGCCGTAGACCGCACTGAGTGTGCCGTCCGCTAGCTTCGCCTGGATCCACTCCTGTGCCGCTCGGACCGTGTCGGTGGGCCGCGGCAGGGGGATGGGCTTCGCAGTCATTAGGAATTTCGTCGCACCTCCTCTGGGCGCGTCGCGGCGAGTCCTGAGCCAAGCATGATCGAAGCGGCACCCCAACGCGAGCGTGTGTTGCAGGTCTGTTGCACGGACGCGAATGTATGCCGCTTGGCGAGCGCCGATCTGAGCCGCCGTGTCGAGAAGGTGGTCGAATACCCGCATCGGCTTCGCCCGCAGGAGCGGTATCCGAAAACGCGAACGCTTCATGCGTAGGACAGTTCGCCAGCGGGGCCGCACGTGACCTGCCCCCTGGCCAGTTTGGTGCGGACAACAGTTTCGAAGCGCACTTCTTCCACCCGTACGGGCAGAATCGCGTCTCCCCGTTCGCGCACACGAACCGTCAGGCCTGCTTCGATTAATGAGCCGTGGTCCGGTCCCGGAGCGCGTAGGGCATCGGCCCGCCGGCGCCCCGGTTCCGGAGCCCCGCGCTTTTGACGACCTCCCTGTTTCCTGCGATATCGCCCGCCAGGTCTCTCCCGCCGACGTAGGGTCTGCAAAATGGCGAGCGCCAGGCTCAGCCGCGTGGAGAAGGTCGTCGCTGGCCGCCGCCCGTGGATGGACGACCAGCCCGAGATGCGCGACGTGCAGCTGCTAGCGGCCGGCGCGCGCCCCCCGCATCGATTCCAGCAGACGGTCAGCTTCCTCGGCGACCGCCTCGTCTACCTGGACCTCGTAGCGATCGGCCGTCGTGCCGGCGACCGAGGCGAAGTCGCGCCGCCCGCCCGACGCCGCGTGGGTCACAGCGCCGAAGATCGCCCCGAAGACGGCGCCGGCAACCAGCCCGTACAGGAGCAGCCCCAGGAAATCCGGGCCCGTGAAGAACAGGCCGAAGAGCAGTGCGAACAGCAGCCCGATCATCGCCCCCTGCCCGGCCCCCGTCATCGCTGCCCGACCGGTGGTCAGCCGGCCTGCGACCTGCTCGACATACCGCAATCCCGTGCCGACGATCGCCACGCGCTCGACGGCGAAGCCCTGGTCCGACAGCCAGTCGACCGCACGCTCCGCGTCTTTGTAGTTCGAATACGTCGCGATCGTCCGCCGCGCGGCCCCGGGCTCCGGCTGATTGGTCGAGCTCATGTCCTCCCCTTCGTCGGATGCATGAACCTACTGCGAGGAGCGTAGTCCGCCGACGTGGACTGCGGCCTGTGGTGTGGCAGGCAGCAATCCTTGAGGCGGAGGCTCTACGCGTCCGGTCCGTCAGCGGGTAAGGCAGTACGCCCCTGCGAAGAAGGCGATCAGACCGCCCCCGCCGGGGAGCGTTGTAGCCAGCGGCGTACCATGTATCGGGCTGCGATGGGATCGGCCCGCTCGACTGAACCTGGAGAGCGCTGTTGTCGTCCGGGAAGTTGGTCCCCAGAGAGCGCCGCTGATCAGCTGCTCTCCGGGCCGCAGAAAGCGATCGAGCCCTTGCCCTGACCGTCTGCCACATTCAACGTCGTGGTCGCCTACGACAGGACCCCCGGCGCACGATGACGCCCGCCTGATCAACACCTCCCTCGCCTGATCCCGTCACCACCGAGAGGCCTCGGTATGAAGGCGAAGGCGGGAATGCCGGCATAGGTCGCAAGGAGGTTCGGGTCAAGTTTGGCCACGTCAGGAGCCGCCCTCCGAGCGGCTCTCCTGTTAGGAGGCGCCGCTTTGCAGGGAAAACGCTCAAAGCGGACGACGGGTCTCGAACCCGCGACCTTCGGCTTGGGAAAGCGGGGGACAACCGCTTAAGCAAGCGCGATCTATCCGGTGTGCGACCGGAATGCGACCTCGCCCGCGGCTTCGCGCCTACAGGAGCCAGCGATCCGCGTGACTGTCGAGCCTCGCCATCCGGTGGACGAGAGCCCGACTCAACAGGCTGCAGGCGAACTCCAGCTCCTCCTGTGTGGGCGTAAGAGTGGCGGCGCCATGAACGGCTCGGTTGCGCACTTTGCGAAGGCGCCTGAGCGCCTTCCATTCGTGCTCAGCAATGGGTACTTGGTCTCTCTCCAACGCCTGTCGCAGTCGCTCCATGAC
>JBKPHP010000212.1:0-9606 GCA_046729895.1 Actinomycetota bacterium | reverse complement strand
GCCCTGGCCCGTGCAGCCGCGCCGCCGCCGCCGCCGCTCTTCCCGCCGCCGCCTCCGGCGGGGCCGTTGTGCCGGCCGCCCCCTCTGTCGGAGCCGCTCGTCTTGGCCCCTGCGATCACCGCGCGGCAATCGCTGTACTCGTCGAGGTCGGAGGGCAGGCTCTTCGCGGCCTTGTCGAGGTCGGAGTTCGAGTAGTGGTGGTCGAGGTCACCATCGTCCGCGCAATCGCGGATGACCGCGGTGGGACTCGCGTGAGCGAGGGTGGGCGCGGCCAATGCACCAACGAGCACAAGGATGTAGACGAGGCGTCTCACGTGCAGGTATCTCCTGGAGCGGTGTCGGTCGGCGCCTGGGGAGAGCCCGCACGGCCCACGGCGCTCCCGGGGGGCGGGAAGGAGCAGCCTCCCGAACCGCGGGCGATGAGGCTAGCAGGGTTCGCGGCGGCCTCCCACTCGGTCGATGCCGGCCGCAGTTCTCTCTGCTTGGGTGACATCGCAACCACCTGCGACCCGCCGCGGCCCTGAAAGTTGCGCAGCGGCGTCACTCATACGATGGCGCGGATGCGCTGCATGGTGCTGCCCCCGGTCCCCGTTCCCTACCGCCAGCCGCTGTTCGCGCGGCTGGCTGAGCGCGGCCGGATCGGGCTGCACGTCGTCTACCAGTCGGGCTCGCAGCCCGGCTGGGATCAGCGTCCGGAGTGGTTTCCGTCGCTCCACGCATACGAGTCGCGGGTACTCGGCTCGCGCCAACGCGAGCGCCCGGGCCGCAGCCCCGTGCTCGTGCCGCGCGGCCTGGGCGGAGCCCTCGACGAGCTCGACCCGGACTGCGTGGTCAGTTGGGAGTACGGCGCCGCCACGGTGCGCGCGCTCGCGTGGTGCCGCCGCCGCGGACGCCCGCTGGTGGTGTTCAGCGAGCTGACGCCGGCCGCCGAGCTGGCTCTCTCGTCAGCCCGAAGGGGCTTCCACCGCCTGCTGGCGCAGCGCGCCGCGGGCTTCGTGGCAGCGAGCAGCGCGGCGCGCGAGAGGCTGCTGCGGATGGGAATCCCGTCAGAGCGCGTCGAGGTGAGCCTCCAGAGCGCCGACGTCGACGCGTTCCGTGCGGCGGCCGAGCGACACCCCGGCCACCCCGGCCCCCCGCGCATACTGTGCGTGGGGAGGCTCGTGCCGGACAAGAACCTGGCGCTCCTGATACGCGGCTTCGAGGCGGCGCTCCGAGGCCTCGACGGAGAGCTCCTTCTGTGCGGGACAGGGCCGCTCGAGGGCTCCCTCCGGGGCGAGGCCGCGCGGCTCGGCGCGCCGGTTCGCTTCCTGGGGTACGTCCCTCCCGGAGATCTGCCCGAGCTCTACGCTCAGGTGGACGCCCTGGCGCTCGTGAGCGTCTACGAGCCCTTCGGGGTCGCGGCCCGCGAGGCCGCCGCCGCTGGCCTGCCGATCATCTGTTCGACGACCGCGGGGGCGGCCGGTGACGTCGCCGTAGAGGGAGAGAACGCGTTGCTCGTCGAGCCCCGCGACGAGGCGGGAGTCATCGAGGCGCTGCACCTGCTGCTGGCGGATGCCGACCTCCGCGCCCGCCTCGCCGCCGGCAGCCGCGCGGTGACCGCCCGCACGCCACCCGAGCGGGACGCCGAGGCCTTCGAGCGGGCGGTGCTGCGCGCAGTGGAGAGGTGAGCGTCCGGCGGCCCCTGTGCGCCACCGCCCCGAGCTACCTCCGGAGCAGGACGGGCAAGACCCGCTCGCGCACGGTCTCCTCGAGCGCCTCGGGGCGATACGGGGCCACCGCGGCGCTCGCGCGGTCGCGGTAGTCGGCCGCCGCGTCATCGTCCATGGAGAAGGCCGCCCGGATGCAGCCGGCCAGGGAGTCCGGCTCGAGGTCCGATGCCACGAGGTCGGTAGCCAGCTCTCCGGCGATCGCCAGGCCCTCGTAGGCGCCGCCGGACGGCACCGTGACGAGCGGCGCGCCGTCGGCGAGCGCCTCCAGCGAGGCCTGACCGAAGTCCTCCCACAGGGCGCTCTGCACGAACGCCCGGCAGCGGCGCAGCGCCGCCCGGAACTCGGCTGCCGGCGCCTGTCCCCGCCACTCCACGCCGTCGGGCTCGGCGGGGCCGAAGCGCACGAGGTGCCGGGCGGCCCGTTCTGAGGAGAGGCCGTACACGGCGAGGCGGGCGTCCCGGATCGCAGCCCGCTCCCAGGCGGCACAGAGCAGCGACAGGCCCTTGGCCTTCGGATCGGGGACGTAGGCCACCGCGAGCGGCTCTCGCCGCTCGCCCGTGGGTCCGGAGGGCTCGATTGGCGGGGGTAGGACGACCGCGCGCTTGGCCTCGGCCGGAAGGGCCGCGGCTGCTGCCCTGCTCCAGGGCAACACGAGCCGCGCCCGGTCGAGCGCCCGCCGCTCCAAGCGGTGGAGCGCGGCGTTGCGTGCGCCCCGGCGGTTGAGGACCGCCGGCGAGTCGAGCCGCACGGCGCTCGGCACAGCGAGCCCCGGCGCCAGCATCGCCGCGGTGACCGTCGAGAAGACCACCGCGCGCGGGTCCGCGCTCAGGCCGGCACGAAGGGCGCGCCGGGCCGCGGCCGCCTCGACCAGGTCGTTGGCGGGATATCCCCGTCGCAGGCGGTCCAGTGCCCCGATGCGCACCGCCACAGCATCCGCGCTGGCCCCGGCCCGCCGCACCTGCTCGAGGAAAGCCGCGTCGGCCACACGCAGCCCGCGCGTGGTCCCGAGCGAGACGAGCAGCAGGTCGGGGCTCACCGCCCGGCCAGCGCCCTCTCGTAGGCGCCGAGCGTGGCGCGGCCGCAACGCTCCCAGCTGAAGTTGCGGTGCACGGTCTCCCGGGCGGCCTCGCCGAGCTCCTTAGGGCCGCGATCGAACAGCTCCTCCAGCGTGCGAGCGAGTGCCAGGTGATCGTCGGGGGGGACCAGCAGCATGCCCTCGCCGGCCGCGGCGATGTCCTCGGGCCCGCCCTCGCCGCGGGCGCCGATCGCCGGCAGCCCGGCCGCCATCGCCTCCACGTAGGCGACGCCGAACGGCTCCTCGACGCTCGGCATCACGAAAGCGTGGCAGCGACGCGCCTCCGCCAGCGCGCGGGCGTGCTCGAGCTGGCCCCTGAACTCCACCCGCTCTCCCAGCCCGAGCTCGTCCGCGAGCCGCTCGAGCGGCACCCGGCCGGGGCCGTCTCCGATCACGAGGTAGTCGAGCTCCAGGCGCTCGCGAACCGCGGCCAGCGCGTGCAGCACCACGGCGTGCCGCTTCCGGGCGACGAGATGTGCGACGGTCGCGATGGTGGGCCGCTCGCGCCGCTCGGGAGGCTCGCCGGGGAGGTCCGTCCCGAGGTGGACCACCTCGCTCTCGAGCGGCTCGCCCGCGATCTGCTCGCAGCGGCGCTTCGCCCAGCGGCTGTTGGCGATCACGCGGTCTGCGCTCAGCAGGGCCGTTACCGAAGCGTGGCGCGCGATGGCGCTGCGGTCTGGCACCTTGATCATGTCCGGCCCATGGCCGGATACCACCAGCGCCGCCGAGCTGCGCCGCCGCCAGCGCGCCGCCGCATAGCCGGGGGGGACGATGCAGTGAGCGTGCACAAGGTCGAAGGGCCACTCGCCCCTCAGGCGGTCGAGGGCACGTCCGAGCGTGGGCGCCATCCAGTGTCCCCAGCTGCCGTACGAACGCGGCCGGGGCGGGCTGGCGAACGGGACGGGCTGCACCACCAGCCCATCGAGCTCCCAGGGCGACAGGGTGGAGCGGATGGCGCCGGCCCAGCGCCGCAGTGGGGCGGTGTCAGGCGGTCTCCCGGCCAGGGCGCGCAGCGCCGCGAGCGGCGGCACCGGGCGGCGCATCGCGAGCACACGAACCTCGGCTCCGGCGTCGCGCGCGGCCACCGCCTGCCTGTGCGCCCAGAGGCCGTGCACGGGGTCGGTGGGGGACGGGTACCACTCGGCCACGACCGCGACTCGCACTAGCGGAGCTCCCGAACGGTGACGTTTGCGTCGGACGCCGGCAGGAACGTCCGGGCGGCGAGGAGGCCCTGCGCCTCGGCCACGGCCTCCGCGTGCGGGTAGCCCGAGGCGACGCCCGCGAGGTCGTGGCGCACCGGAAGAGCGTCCACTACGCCTAGCCGCCAACCGCGTCGACCCGCCAGCGCCGCCCAGTGGAGGTCGAGCCCCCAACCGAAGCGAAGATCGGGAAACGGCACCAGCTCGCCCGCGGCCTTCCGAGCCAGGAGCGTGACCGGCCCGATCTCGACGAAGCGTGTCTCGCGCGCGAGCGAGCGGGCGCGACGCCGAGTCACCGTCCAGGCGCCGTGGCTGGCGAGGCTGAGGGCGGGCTGTGCGAGCTGAAGCCGGAAGCCTTCACAGACCGCCAGCATGCGGTCGAGGAATCGGGTGGGCAGCAGCACGTCGTCGTCGATCACGAGAGTCCAGTCCTCGGCTCCCCGGCCGGTCGCCTCCAGGGTCGCGTTGAGGTTCTGGAACTTGCCCCCGCGCAGCCCGCTCGTCACCGTCACCTCGGCGAGCTCGGGCCGCGGCTCGCCCGTCGAGCCGAACGCCAGCCGCACCTCGTGGCGGGTGGCCCGCAGCTCGGCGGCGGCGGCCACCGCGCGCGCGGACTCAGGTCGGTAGGCGCAGAGGACGAGCACCCGGCGAGCCGGTAGCTCGGCCGCCAGCGCGTCGAGGCGCCGCGACACCCCGCGCAGGCGCAGCCCGAGATCGAGCAGGTCGTCCGCCAGCCGCAGCGCGGGCGCTCGGCGGCGGCCGACGTAGCCGACCCTGCCCGACAGGAAGGACTCGGGGGCGGGTCCCTCCGCGTGGACGCTCAATGACGTCGCACCGCCTCGACCGTGCGCCCGAGCGAGTGCGCGCCCATCACGAGTCCCTGGGGGCAGGCGCGGCGCAAGGTGTGCCATCCGCAGCCGGCGAGTACGCGCAGCTCACGGACCAGCCCAGGCGCGCGGCCGCGCCTGGCGTCGAAGGCCCGCAGGGCTCGCCCGCGCGCGTAGGCACCCCGGACCAGGGAGCGAAGCCTCGCGTCGTCGCCGGCGCGCCGGTGGTCGAGACCGGCGGCCGCCAGATAGACGACCCTGCCGCCGGCCGCCCGCAGACGCTCGAGCCACTCCTCCTCGTCGCCGCCGCCCTCGATCCGCTCGTCGAAGCCCCCGATTCGGTCGAATGCCGAGCGGCGAACCAGCATGTTCGCGCCCCAAACGACCGCGCAAGCGCGGTCCTCAGTACCCAGGTCCAGCGTGGTCAGCGGAGGATCCTCCCGTCCGCAGCTCCTCGGTACCGGACCCTCGAAGCGGGGCCGGATCGGACCCCCGAACGCCTCGGCCTCGGGATTGCGCTCGGCGCCCTCCACCAGCGCGCGCAGCCACCCGCTCGGCACCTCCACGTCATCGTCGACGAAGGCCACGAGCTCACCCCGCGTCGCCTTGACGCCCGCGTTGCGGGCAGCGTTGAGGCCCCGCGACGGATCTAGCCGCAGCGAGGGCGCGTCCCTGCGCCCGAGGAGCTCCCGTGTCCCGTCGGTTGAGCCGTCGTCCACCACCAGCAGCTCGTACGGCGCTGCGGGATCCTGCGACTCGAGAGAGTCGAGCGTGACGCGGAGGTAGCCGAGTCGGCCCCGGGTCGGAACGACCACTGACACGGCCGGCGGGTCCATGCGGCGCTAGGTTAGCCCCGCCCCATGCCCGCTCCGCGTGTCCTCGTGCTGCACAACCGCTACCGGATCGAGGGCGGAGAGGAACGCTCGGTAGAGCTGCAGCTGGGCGCGTTGGGGAACGCGGGCATCGAGCATCGGATCCTCGAGCGTCGCTCCGCCGACGCGGGACCGACGCGCGCCGCGGCTGCCCTGCTGCGCGGTGGCTCCGGCGAGAACGAGGTCGCGGCCGCGGTTCGCGACCTCCAAGCCGACGTCGTCCACGCCCACAACGTCCAGCCCCTGTTCGGTCCGCGGGCACTCGAGGCCGCACGTGCCGCGAGCGCGCGGGTCGTTCTCCACCTTCACAATGCTCGCCTCTTCTGCGCGATAGGCGTGGCCTCGCGGGATGGCGGCCCTTGCTTCCGCTGCCGCGGCCGCCTGACGTTTCCCGGCCTGGTGCTCAACTGCCGCGGCTCGCTGCCCGAAGCCGGCGTCTACGCCGCCGCCCTCTCGTTGCACCAACCCCGCGTATGGCGAGCCGTCGACCGTTTCGTGGCGCCCAGTCGCTGGGCGGCGGGCCAGCTGGCGATGCTCGGCGTTCCCGAGGACCGGCTCGAGGTGCTCCCGCACTACCTTCCGGCGGAGGCCTTCGCCTCCGCCTCGGCCGCCCAGGACGGCGCTTACGCCCTGGTGGTCGCAAGGCTCTCGCAGGAGAAGGGCATCGACATGGCGATCGAGGCCGCGGCCGACTCGGGAGTGCCGCTTCGGATCGCGGGGGAGGGGCCCGCGGGCCAGGAGCTGGCCGCCCTGGCGCGGCAGCTCGGGGCGCCAGTGGAGCTCCTTGGCCGCGTCAGTCGCGACCGCCTCGCGGAGCTGCGTTCGGGAGCTGCCGCGGTCGTGCTCCCCTCCCGCTACCACGAGTTCTCCCCCTACTCGGCGCTGGAGGCGATGGCCGCCGGGGTACCCGTGGTGGCCACGCGCCTTGGTGGTCTTCCCGAGCTGATCGGCGGGGAGCGTTGCGTGCCGATGAACGACCCGGCGGCGTTGGCCGAGCGCCTGCGCGCCCTGTGGGCCGACGCCGAGCTGCGACGCGCCGAGGGCGACCTCCTGCTGACCCGGGCGCGTGAGCGCCACTCCGAGGGGCGCTATAGCGCCGGCCTGCTCGCCTTGTACGAGAGGGTCACGTCCGGGAGTCGGACGGCGAACCCACCGTAGGCGGCCGGCGCTCAGGCCGTGAGCCGCTCGCGCCACGCGGCCAGCGCATCTAACAGCGTCTGCTCCAGCGGTATCTCGGGCTCCCAGCCGGTGGCCTCCCGAAGGCGGTCGGCGGAGCCGCGGATCTCGGGGACCTCGTGGGCGCGCACCCGCTCGGGATCCACTTCTGCGCTGACGTCCACGCTCGCCACCCGTCCCAGCTCCTCCACCAGCTCGAGCACGCTCACCGATCGTCCGCTGCACACGTTGTAGGCCCCGGCCGGCAGGTCGACGGCGGCGGCGTAGGCGCGCACCACGTCGCGCACGTCGGTGAAGTCGCGGGTGGCGTCCATGTTGCCCACGAGGAGGCGCGCCGCGCCGGGACCGGCCAGCTCCGCCTCGGCCACCTGCCGGGTAAGGGTCCCGACCACGTACTCCTCCGACTGTCCCGGGCCGGCGTGATTGAAGCTGCGCGTCCGCACCACGCCCAGCTGGTGGGCATCCGCGTACTGCCCGCCCAGTAGGTCGCAGGCGGCCTTGGAGACCGCGTACGGGTTCTGGGGGCGCAGTCGTGCGTCCTCGTCGACGGGGAGCCGTTCCGGCTTCCCGTAGATCTCCCCGGACCCCACCAGCAGGGCGGGCGCGCTCGGCGCCTCGCGCCGCAGGGCCTCGAGGACGTTCAGCGTCATCCCGAGATTGGCGCGAAGGGTCTCGCCGGGATCCTCCCAGGAGCGACCCACCGAGGCCTGGGCCGCGAGGTGGAAGACAGCTCGCGGCTGCAGCCTGCGCACGAAGGCCGCCACCGCGTCGGAGTCCAGCAGGTCCAGCTCCGAGCGCCGCGGCGCCAGCGGCTCCTCCCCGCGCTCGCGCAGGAGCGCGACGAGATGGGGGCCTGCAAACCCCCAACCGCCGGTCACGAGCGGCGGTCCGCTCAGCGCTCCTGCCCCACCAGCTCCTGCTCGCGCATCCACTCGACCGTTCGGGCGATGCCCTCTCGAACGCCGACCCTGGCCTCCCAGCCGAGCAGCCTCCGTGCCTTCTCCACCGAGGGCCAGCGTCGCTGCACGTCGATCTCGAAGCCGGGCAGGTGCCTCAGCTCGAACGCCGCTGGATCCTGCCCGCACTCCTCCCAGATCACACGCGCGATCTCGCAGACCCTCAGCTCTTCTGCGGCAGAGATGTTGAGGTCCTCGTTCTCGCCGGCTGGGCTCGACATCGCGGTGACGATTCCCTCCGCGATGTCGTCGACGTGCGTGAGCGTGCGCGTCTGCTCCCCCGAGCCGAAGATCTCGAGCGGCCGCTGGCCGGCGAGGGCCTTTCCGATCAGGTCGGGCACCGCGTGCGCGATCCCCGGCTCGGGGTCGGGCAGCTCTCCAGGCCCGTAGGCATTGAACGGCCGGCAGATCGTGAAGGGCAGGCCGTGCTCCTCGTGGATCGCCCGGCAGTAGAACTCCCCCGAGAGCTTCGAAAAGCCGTAAGCGGAGCGCGGAGCCTGGCACACGTCCAGGTGCTCCTCGGTGGTGGGGAACTCGGTGGCTCGTTCGAACACCATCGACGAGGACACGTACACGAGCCGCTCGACCGGCGGCTCGAGGGCGGCCCGGAAGACCGCGTTGTAGAGGGCATTGTTCGCCTCGAGAAGGGTGTGGGGAAGCCGATGGAAATTCCCTATGCCGCCAACGATCGCCGCTAGGTGGATCAGGTACCTGCAGCCCTCGGCGGCCCGGCGCGCCTCCTCGAGATCGCGCAGGTCGGCGGTGTGCACCTCGCACGACTGGCGCATCCAGTCCGGGACCTCACGCTGATCCGACACGCGCAACTCGAAGTTCGCGTCACGCACGAGCTGGCGTACGACGGCGCTTCCGATCGTCCCGGCGGCGCCCGTGACCAGGACCCGGTCCACCGCCGGAACCCTACGTGGTCACGAGCTCGTCGGCGTGCGCAAACACGCGCGTCGCGCCCGTGACGTTCCAGGGGTCGACGAGGAGCACGCCTCCCGGCAGCCGGGAGACGATGGCCTCGAAGGCGGAGTGGTTGGTCGCCACGATCACGGCGTCCGCTCCCGACAGCGCGGACTCGAGCGGCTCGGACTCGTGAGGAACGTGCGGGTCGTGGCGGGACACGTGGGCCAGCTCCCGCTCCAGCAGCCGGATCAGCTTGAATGAGAGCGAGTCGCGCACGTCGTCGGAGTCGCGCTTGTATGTGAGCCCGAGCACCGCCACCTTGCGGTCGCGCAGCGAGCCGCCGAGCCGGCGCTTCAGGCCCTCGACCAGGAAAAGCGGCACGGTCTCGTGCACCCGCGAGACCGCCAGCAGCATCCCGGGAGCGCTTGAGCGCTCCTCGGAGAAGACGAAGTCCTTGCGCAGGCACGTTCCCGCGGTCAGGCCGGGCTGCGCCATCCCGCCGCGCGGGTAGTCGCGGTTGATCAGCTCGACGACCTCGAAGACGTTGGCCCCGAACCGCTCGCACTCCATCATCAGCTGGTTGGGGAGCGCGAACTGCGCGTAGCGGAGGATGTTGGTCCAGATCTTGGCCAGCTCGGCCTCCACCGGAGTGGTGTGGACGATCTCGGTGCCGAAGACCTCGAAAAGCTCGGCCGCCTTGACGCCGGAGGCCGCCCCCACTCCGCCGACGATGCACGGCAGCGTGGCGATCTCCTCCAGGAAGTGGTTCTCGGCGATCCGCTCGGGGACGTGTGACACGAACAGGTCCTCGCCGACGGTGAAGCCGCGACGCTGCTCGATGTATCCGGCCACCCACTCGGTGGTCCCGGGAGCGACCGTCGAG
>JBKPHP010000211.1:0-7244 GCA_046729895.1 Actinomycetota bacterium | reverse complement strand
CGTTCGCGCCGCGGCTACCGTTCATGACGGACCTCCACCCGCAGCGTTGGCCCGCGTACGACATCTACGTGGAGCGCGGCTTCGCCGCGTTCGGCTGGTACGCGGTCAAGTTCCCAATTTGGGTGTACGTGCTGATCGCCGTCGCCGCGCTCGCGGCCGGGGCGCTCTGCGCGGTCGCGCTGTGGCGGGAGCGGATCGCCGCCCGCGCGCGCGGTTGGGAGCTGACGGCACTGGTGGTCGCGGTGGTGGGCGTGATCGGCGGCGTAGCGGCCGCGTACATGACCTCCCACGGCGACCGTCCCGTCGTCGCCGAGCAGGGGCGCTATGCGTTCACGGCGATCGTTCCGCTCGCCACCATTGCGCTCGGGGCCTGCTTTGCCTTCGGACGCCGGCGGGCGCCAGCAGTCGCGGGAGGCGTCGTCGGAGCGATGATGGGACTGGGCTACGCCTCGCTGTGGCTGGCGTTCGAGGGCTTCTTCGCCTGAGCCTCGCGCTCCCGCTTTCGCAGTGCCTCCCTCAGCCCAGCCTCGACCTGTCGAGCCGCGACGTCCCAGGAGGCCGTCTCCACGTGGGCGAGTCCGGCTTCGGCGCGTCGCCGACGCCGCTCTGGGTTCTTGAGCAGCAGTTCGAGAGCGTCGGCGATGGCCAGCGGGTGCGGCTCGGCGAGCTCGACCGGGCCGTCGCGGCCGAATTCCGCCTCCGAGCTGCCGCCGGCGACGTCGACGACCGGCATGCCGCAGGCCATCATCTCCTGTGGGATCAGCGAGTAGTTGGTCAGCGAGATGCACAGCCCTACCGTTCCGGCCGCGTAGTTGACCGCGAGCTGCTCTCGACCGGCCACTCCCAGCAAGTCGTAGGAGAGAGCCGTATCCAGTGGCTCCGTCTGGCCGAAGGCGACAATCCGCACCGTCGGCATGCGCTCCCGAAGCTCCTCCAGCGCCAGCAGCCCGAGCGGCACGGCCCGTCGAGGTGTGCCGCCACGGGCATAAAACACCACTGTGTCGGGCCGGCGCTCCACCTCCTGTAGCCGGTACACCTGTTCGTCAATTCCGAGCCTGAACCAGCTGCCGTCGGCGCCGTAGCGACGGGCCAGCAGGTCGCGCAACCAGGCGCTCGCGGAGATTGGGAAGAGTCCCAGTGAGTAGGTGCGCTCGGCCCACAGACGCTCCGCCGAGGCGGCGAAGAAGTCAGGCTCGTGGTCGTTCACGAGGTAGGCGCGTCCCCGGCAGCCAGGCAGCAGCATCGCCGGATAGGCGGTCTCCCAGCCTGTGGCCACGACCACGTCTGCGCCGAACCAGTGTTCGAAACCCTTGCGGACCGGCGCCATGACCGGCCCGAACTCCTCCACCACTCTTCGCCGCAGCACTGCATCCCACTCCCAGGCGTGGCGGCGGTAGAGATCGTAGAGCCACACCGAGCAGGTATGGCCTCGCTGCTCGAGGCGCCGCACCAGCTGGAAGATCGTCCCGTGCCCGCCGCTGCCCCGCATGAACGGCGGGACGATCACGGCGATGTGGAGCCGCTCGCGCCTCGCCATGCCGGGCACCGGCTCGGCCAGCGCCGCGGGGCCGTCGCGCTCCAGCCTCAACACATCCGCCCACGGCCCGGGGTTGCCCGGCCCAATCCGCTCGCCACGCGGCACGGGGTCGGCGGGGATCATCTCGGCCGAGGAACCCCCGGTTCGGACGTCGGCCGGGCGGCCCCGGTCCTCCCGCGATAAGCCCCGCGCGACCGGCCCCGGCAGACGCTCGGCACGCGAGCCGAGGGCGGCGGAGGCCTTGCGCCCCAAATGGTGAGCCGCCGAGCGTGCCCCCCAGCGTGCGCGTGTGCCCGCGGGGTAGCCCCGCTCGCGCATCCACCGAAGGTCATGGACGACCTCACGCGCGGCCGCGGCCGGCCTGAACGGCTCGACGTGCCCGGTGGTGCGCCGCAGGCCGCGGTACTCGTCGAAGTAGCGGCGCAGGAACTCGACCGGCGTGTAGTCGTGTGCGTGGCGCACCGCCGCGGCCGGCTGATAGGCGCGGCGCCAGCTCGAGTCGAGCATCGCCTGGGCGAAGGCCTGGTCCTCGGCATATGGAACCTCGGCAAACCCTCCGAGCTCCTGCCAGCAGTCGCGCCGGTAGGCGGAGTTGACGTTGGAGAGGAACACGAGGTCGCTACCGCCCTGCAGCGCCGGCCGGCCGTCGGGGGAGAAGAGCGAAAAGAAGTCCTCCAGCTCCCGCGCGATCATCGGGCTCGTATCGGGATGGGGCAGGTGGGGTCCGAAGGAGGCGCCCACACTTTGGTCGAGATCGAAGGTCGCCCGGTGCGCCTCGAGCCACCCTGGCTCGGGGATCGCGTCTTGAGTCAGGAAGAGGACCAGCTCCCCTGTGGTGCGCTCGACCCCCAGGTTGCGGGTGTGGCCGTGACCGAACTCGGAGGGCTCGATCTCCAGCACGCGCACGCCGGCGGCCCGGGCGAGGTCGACCGAGCGATCCCTCGATCCGGAGTCGATCACCAGCACCTCTGAGGGGTCCTGGTCCTCCAGCGCGCCGAGCAGCCGACCCAGCCAGCGCTCCCCATCCTTGACGGGGATCACGACCGATGTGCTGCGCATCGCCTAGTTCCGCTCGAGCACGTACAGGTCCTGGTTGTCCTCCACCCGGCCCGGTGCGAAGAAGGCCACTCGCCAGGTCGGAGTCGCCCGGGCCAGGAGCCACTCAGGGGACAGGAAAGCCGTGCCCCAGTCCGGGTTATCGATCCCGTGGTCGCCTCCCTTCCCGAATTCGTTCTCAAACCAGAAGCCCTGGTCGCGCAGGCTCTCGGCGACCCTGCCGAGCTGATCTTTTCCACGCAGGCCCCTGGCCGCATCGTGCGTCAGGGTCTGCAGGCCGTGGGTGGTGAGCACGAGGAATCCCCCTCCGCGCAGGATCCGCCCCATCTCGTCGAGCCAGGCCAACGCCGCTGATTCGGAGAAGTGGGACCAGATCGAGATCGCGAACGCCAGGTCGAACCTCCCGGCCTCGTAGGGCAGGGGTGGGTTCTCCGAGCTTTGAACGAACGCGATACCCGGCAGGTGCTCGCCGGCCCAGGCAACCGCGTCACCGATCGGGTCGCAGCCGTGCCATTCGACCTCGGGAAAGGCGGCGGCTAGCACGCGCACCACCCGGCCCGAGGAGCAGCCGAAGTCAAGCGCCGTACGAACAGACGACATCTGGGCCCCCGCCCGTCCAAGGCCGTCGACGACCATGTCGGCGTAGTAGGTCGAGCCACCCGCGGCCTGGGCGCCCCTGGCCATGGCATGGACGCCCTTGGGTGGTTCGGCCGGGCTGAGCCCCGTGCGCTCGAGCGCCCCGCGTACTCCGTAATGGAGCGCGAAGGCTAGCGCCAACCGCTTGCGGTCGGCCTCGTCGGCGGCTGCCCATAACGCGGCGTCGCGCGGAGAAAGCCGCCGCTCGAGGTCGCGCAGGTCGCCGTCCTCGAGGCGCGCATAGAGCAGGTCGGTGACCGGAGTGGCCCTCAGCGGGTCGGGTGACAGAGCGCGGAGGAACTCGGACCCGTCCCCTTGCTCGGCCAGCGCGCGCTCCTCGGCGACCTGCGTCGCCACGTCGTGGCGCTTCTCCCACAGCGCGCGTGCCCGGCCGCGCAGGTGGACGGCGCCACGATAGACGGCGCGTAGGGCCCGGACGCTGGCTCGCAGCTCGCTCGCGCCTCGCCTGCGCATGATCGCGTTCAGGTCGACGTGCCAGCGATCTAGCCAGTAGGCGCGGTCCTGCGCGGCGGCCACCGCCGCGTTCGCTCGGGCGGCCTGCTCGGTCAGCTCCGTCTCCAGCGCGCCGACGCGAGCGCGCAGCGCCTCGAGCTCGCTTTCAGTCGTCGGTTCGGTGGCCATGGGCTCAGAGGTCCTCTGCGATCCTGGGCGCCTCGCGGGCGAACACCCAAGCGCCCAGGGCGAAGATGGCCGCCACGATAGCCATCGGCACCACCAATCGCCCGGTGCCGCCGAGCAACGTCGCCGCGCTGGGCGCTCCGGGGTCGACGAAGGCATGCCGCATCTGGGTCAGCAGATCGGCTATGGGGTTGCCGAGCAGCACGGGCTTCTGTGCCCCGGCGGGCAGGGCAGTGATCGCGTACAAGATCGGCGAGCCATAGAAGAGGATCTGGGTGACGACTTCCCAGATCGGCTGCACGTCCCGGTAGCGCACGAACAAAGCCGAGAGCGCCATGGTCGCCCCCAGCGACAGGATCATGAGCGCAAGCACGATCAGCGGCACCTCCAACCACCGCACGGTGGGGTAGACGCCCGAGATGAGCGCGAAGATCAGTACGGCGATCAGGTTGAGCCCGAGGTTGAACAGCGAGGAGAGCGCTACCGACAGGGGGATCACGAGGCGCGGGAAACGCATCTTCCGCAGCAGGTTCTCCCGCTCCACGAGGCACCTCACGCCGTTCCCGGTCGTCTCCGAGAAGTACTGAAACAGGACGATCGAGGACAGCAGGTAGACCGGATAGTTCTTCACGTCGCCGCCGAAGCGGATGACGTGAGTGAAGATCACGTAGAGGATGCCGAATAGCATCAGCGGCCGGATCAGCGACCAGAGGTAGCCCAGCACCGAGCCGAAGAAGCGGAGCTTGAAGTCCGTCGCGGCGAGCGTCCAGGTGAGGTTGGCGACGCGACGGGCGTCGCCACCGAGGGCGGAGGGGCCGCGGTAGCGGGCTGCCACGGGCTGGGTGCTCACGACCGCGCGACCTCGACCTCGACTGGCAGGTCGGCCACGCCGCCCGTCCAGCGATCCGACTCGACGATCAGCGAGGCGAGGTCCTCGCGCCGGTCGAGCATCACCCCTCCCACGGCGACTGTCGGCGTCAGCGTGTAGCGGCTCTGGGCGAGCCAGTTCTCGAAGCTGAACCGCAGCGTCGCACTCTCGCCCGCTTCGAACCTGCCCGCCGAATGCCTCTCTGAGCCCGTGGTCGCGACGAAGATCGTGTGGCGCACGTCGTTGCGGAAGGTGACGGACACGACGGGGTCCTCCACGGGTTGCTCGAACTGGACTGCGACACACGCCACGCAGGGCTCGCCCTGGCGGAGCGTGACGATCCGCTCGCCCGCGGCGTCCTCGCACCACGCCGAGAGAATGGTCGCCGACCGGCTGGCCGACGCAGTGCCTTTCGAGCCCAACCCGCCGGTCGCGCCGAAGTTGATCTCCCCGTACTTGTGCGCGATGACCTCGGGGTCGCCGATGTCGACCAACTCGCCGAGCTCCAGCAGCATGGCCCGGTCGCAGAAGCGTTGGACGGCACTCATGTCGTGGGTGACGAAGAGGATTGTCCGCCCCTCGGCCTTCAGGCGCTCGAACTCGTCGAAGCACTTGCGCTGGAAGGAGGCATCGCCGACCGCGAGGACCTCATCGACCAAAAGCACCTCCGCGTCGACTTGGATCGCCACCGAGAAGCCCAGCCGGACGCTCATGCCCGAGGAGTAGTTCTTCAGCTTCAGATCGACGAAGTCCTCGAGCTCAGCGAACTCGATGATCTCGTCGAAACGCGCTCGGGCGTCGCGGCGCGACAGGCCGAGCATTATCGCGTTGATCAAGACGTTGTCACGCGCTGTGAGGTCCGGATTGAAGCCGACACCGAGCTCGAGGAAGGGTGAGAGGCGCCCGTTCACCTCGATCTCCCCGGAGTCGATCGCATAGATGCCCGCCAAGCACTTCAGCAGCGTGCTCTTGCCACTGCCGTTGCGGCCCACGATTCCGAAGAACTCTCCGGCCTTGACATCGAAGCTCACGCCGTCCAGCGCCCGGAGCAGTTCGAAGCCGCGCGCCGCGAACGGATGCAGCGCGCGCTCCTTGAGGGTCGAATACTTCTGGTGCGGAAGGCGAAAGCCCTTGCTGACTCGATTGACGGAAACGGCCTCCGGGGCGCCGGCAAGACGGGCCGCCCGCTGGTCCGCGCTTTTGGGGGCCTCCACGCTCAACGGCGAAATGACGCTAGCAATCGGGCGGCCCGTGAACGCATTTTGCCGGCCGGCGACGCCTCGAGGCGCGCCACGCGGGCCTCGAGCTCCGCCTTGCGGGACTCGAGTGCGGCTGCTCGGTCGGCGAGCGCCGACGCCCTGAGGGCCTCCCGCTCGGACGCCCGGCGGAGCCGAAGCTGCGCCAGCCGCAGTTCCTCTATTGCGCCATCCGCGTCGGCCAACAGCCGGGCCGCACCGCTGCCCGCACTCGGCTCGGCGCCCTCGACCATCGAGCGGAGGGCGCGCGCCATTTCCGCCGAGGCACCGCGCCAAGATGGCCACCGAACGGCCGTCTGGAGCGCCCCGCCCCGAAGACGGTGGAGTAGGTCCCGATCACGCGCCAGCAGGTCGAGCCATGCGGCCGTCCCGGGCGTGTCGTCCCAATCGACCACGGCGCCGTTGACACCGTGCTCCACATACTCGTCGTGACCGGTCACCGGCCAGACGACGCAGGTCGCTCCACAGTGGAACGCCTCAAGTGGGGGCGTGAAGACACCCTCTACACGCGATAGCTTCAAGATCACGTCGGCGTCGAAGTACACGGCAGGCATCTGCTCGTGCGGCACAGGGCCGAGCACTCGGTCGAACGCTCCGGCCGACTGCGGCGGCGGGGGCTCCGGCGTCACCAGCGTGACCGTGCTGGGCTCTCGCATCGCCCGGATGGCGGCGACGGCATCGTCTATCCCTTTGAACCAGAGACTGGGGCTGCCCTCCACCAGCACCCTCAGCGGGCCGTCATGCCGCGACGGCGCCGCCGGGACGCGAAACAGCTCCTTGTCGATGCCGTTCGGAACATGGAAGCAAGCTGTCTCGGGCCGCAATTCGCGAAGCGCTTCGGCGATCCACCTGGCCTGTGTCAGGAATGTCAGGGGCAGCCCGTGGGTGATCGCCGCGCCCAACCGCTCCACCTCACCGGGCCGGTATAGGCGCTGTTCGAAGTTCTGCACGAAGTAGGCTCGCCGTGCGGCCGGTATGCGGAAGAGGGCGTAGGCTGTCCGCCACCAGGTGGCGACCACCACGTCGAACTGCCGGTCGTGGAGCTCACGGACCGTGTCCAGTTCGACGCCATCGGGCACCTGCTCGTCCCGCGAGGGCTCCTCGAGCCCGATCGTGACCTGCATGTCATGGTCGGCCGCCAGGTTGCGGGCGTGCTCGAGCACCGCGCGCACTCCACCCGACGGTCCGAGCGCGGTTAGAAGGAAGCAGACTGACAGGGACATCACTACGTAGGATCGTCGCCCGTGCGGAC
>JBKPHP010000210.1:0-20753 GCA_046729895.1 Actinomycetota bacterium | reverse complement strand
GGCTCGCAACAGGCGGGACAGCGCCGCGGGGCCGGCCGCCGCGAGACCGGCCCCCGCGGGCGGGCCGCTTAGCAGCGTCCCCAGTCCCAGGCCCGCCGCCGAGCCGGCGAGCAGCAGCTTTCGCCGCTCGGCCGCCCCCGGGTCGCGTCCTTCGTGCCCGAGCCGAACTACCCCTTCCACCAGCCGCGCGAGCCGTCCCGCCGCCCCGGGCAGCAGGCGTCCCAGCGAGCGGGAGGCTTCCGTCACGGCCAGCGCACCGAGGCCCCCAGCCGCGAACGCCAGCGCCGAAGCGAGCGTCACGGCCCCTCCCGGCGGATGCGCTCCAGCCGGCCGGCGAGCGGCCCGTCGCGCGGGGGCCGCAGGGGGGCTCCTCGCGCGTAGAGCTCTCGCACGCCCGCGCTCCCCGCCGCCCGCACGACCTCGCTGACCGATTCCACCGCTCTCGACCCGTCCGCGCGGCGAGCCTGGTGGGCGATCAGGTCGATCGCGCTGGCCACCTGCTCACGCACGGCGGCGTGGGGCAGCCCCAGGCCGGCCATCAGCGCGAGCGTCTCCACGCGGCGGAGCGCGTCGGCCGGCGAGTTGGCATGGACGGTCGTGAGCGAGCCGTCGTGGCCGGTGTTGAGGGCCTGAAGCATGTCGAGCGCCTCACCGCCGCGCACCTCGCCCACCACGATCCGGTCCGGCCGCATCCGCAGCGCGTTGCGGACGAGCTGCCTGATCGTGACCTCCCCCCTGCCATCCAGGTTGGGAGGACGGGCCTCGAGCCGCACCACGTGGCGCTGTCGCAGCCGGAGCTCCGCCGCGTCCTCGATCGTCACGATCCGCTCCTCGCCCGGGATCGCGCCAGAGAGTGCATTGAGCGTGGTGGTCTTGCCAGATCCCGTGCCTCCCGAGACCAGGATCGTGGCCCTCGCCGCGACGCACAGCGCAAGCAGCTCGGCGAGCGCGGGCGTGAGCGTTCCACCTGCGACCAGATCGCGAAGCGAGAACCCGCGTCGGCGGAAGCGCCTGATCGTCAGGCAGGGCCCGTCCACCGACAGGGGCGGGATCACCACGTTGACGCGGGAGCCATCCGGCAGCCGCGCGTCGCAGAGCGGCGAGGCCTCGTCGACCCGTCGACCCAGCGGCGCGAGGATCCGCTCGACCGCGTGCATGAGCTCCGTCTCGTCGCCGAAGCGCACGCCGGTCCGTTCGAGGCGGCCGCCACGCTCCGCGTAGACCGCGGCCGGGCCGTTGACCATCACCTCGTCCACCGCGGGATCGGCAAGCAGCGGCTCGAGCGGTCCCAGGCCCGAGGCAAGCCGCACCACCCGCTCCGCCAGCGCCTCCCGCTCGGACTCCGGCAGCGGCCCGGCCTCGTCCTCCACGAGCGCCCGCACCTCGTCCTCGAGCCCGCCGCGAGCCGCGCCCTCGCGGGCGCGCTCGATCAGTCGCGAGCGCAGCGCCGACGCCAACTCGTCGAGAGCTTCCACATCAGTAGAAGCTCGGCCGAGCGCTGGTTCGCCCCCGCTACCGCTCGATCACGTAGGTGCGGGCGCCGCGCACCCAAGTAACCACGGTGCGTCCGAGCTGCGTCTTCCGCCGGCGCGGGTCGGGAGTCGTGTGGCCGTGGAACAGGAAGCGCGGACTGCTGTGCTCGACCCAGTCGCGGAGGGCGAGGAAGCCGGCGTGGGCGGGATCGCCGGGCTCGTCACCCACGCCGGCGGGCGGGCAATGGCAGATCAGCACGTCCGCGGCGGGTAGGCGGCGCACCAGCCTCTGTGCCTCTGCCTGCGTGTGTTGGTGCGGCCCGTCCGAGTAGCGGACGCACCCCTCGAAGCCCGCGAAGCTCCAGTCGCCCAGCTCGACTCGCCGCATGTGCAGGTCGCACACGCCGGCGTCGCTCAGGACACACTCCGCGTCGTGGTTGCCGTGCACGCCCAGGCGGGGAACCTCGATCGCCCTCAACTGCGAGATCAGTCGGAGGGGAGGTCGCCGAGCGTGACGACCGCATCGGGGCGGTTGTCCGCCACGAGCTGAACGGCTTCGATCAGGGGCGCCTCGTCCGCCACGAGGAGAAGCCGCATATATCAGTGGCCGTGGTACTCGTGCACGAGCGCATGCCCCTTGCCTCGCGCGATCAGCCGCCGGTTGACCAGGAAGGCGAACGGATACGCGATGGCGAAGCCGAGCGCAATGCTGCCGTAGAAGAGCGGGTCGCCCAGCCCGGCGTCGAGTGCGCTCGGAATCGCCACCACGGTGAGGTTGTCGATCGCCTCCATGATCGTGATCGACAGCGTGTCCACCGCGAGGGCGGTGGAGACGATCGTGCCGGCGGCGAGGCCCGCGCGTACGAGCGGCCAGGCTGTCAGGGAGAAGCCGAAGAAGTAGGCAAGCGCAATTGCCGCGACGATCTGGGCCGCGTTGCCCCAGCCGAACGCAGTGGCAATGGCCATCCCGGCGACCTCCCCTATGGCGCAGCCGGTCAGGCAGTGCGTGGTTGCGCTCAGCGCCAGGCGATTGAGGCTCACGGCGTGCATGCCGGCGGCAGTATACCCCCATAGGGTATAGGCCGCTTGTCGAGACCGCGCCGCGCGTAGCATCGTCGCGGTGCGCCGTCTGTTCCTGCTCGTGGCGGCGGTCGTCCTGGTGGACACCGCCTTCTACGCGGCGATCTCGCCGCTCCTGCCGCACTACGAGTCGGAGCTCGGGCTGTCGAAGACAGCCGCGGGCGTCCTCACCGCCTCGTACGCGGCGGGAGTGCTGGCGGGCTCGATCCCAGCGGGATGGCTCGCCGCGCGCGCGGGCGTCAAGTCCACGCTCCTCCTCGGCCTGGGGCTCATGTCCGCGACGAGCGTCTTGTTCGGGCTCGCGAACAGCGTCGTCGTGCTCGACGGCGCCCGTTTCGTGCAAGGCGTGGGAGGCGCCTGCTCCTGGGCAGGGGGCATGGCCTGGCTGGTCGGGGCGGCGCCGGCGGAGCGGCGCGGCGAGCTGATCGGCTCGGCGATAGCAGCGGCGATCGTGGGCATGATGCTCGGCCCGGTGCTCGGTGGGGCCGCCACCGTCGTGGGCCCCGAGGCCGTCTTCGGCGCTGTCGCCGTCGTTGGCCTCGGGCTGGCGTCCTGGGCATGGACGACCGCCGGGGTGCCCCCCGGCGAGGCACTTGGGCTCCGGGATGCAGTCCGCGCCCTGCGTCGGCGGTCGGTGGCGACCGGCTTTTGGCTCTTCCTGCTGCCGGCGTTGTTCGCAGGCGTCCTGAACGTGTTGGTGCCGCTCCGTCTCGACCAGCTCGGGGCAAGTGGGGTGGCCGTGGGCGTCGCGTTCCTGGTCGCGGCCGTGGCCGAGGCGCTCGTGAGCCCGCTCGCCGGAAGGCTGTCCGACCGCCGCGGCCGGCTCCTTCCGATTCGCTTGGGTCTCGCCGCCGCTGTCGTGATAGCGGTGTTCTTGCCGCTGCCGGGGACGGCGCTGCTGTCGGCCGTAGCGCTCGTGGCGGCAGTCATAGCCCTGGCGATGTTCTGGGCGCCCGCCATGGCTCTGATCTCCGATTCGTCGGAGCGCGTCGGCCTCGCCCAGGGGCTCGCGTTCGCGCTGTCGAACCTCGCCTGGGGCGGTGGAATCGTGATCGGCAGCTCCGCGGGGGGCGCGCTCGCCGAGGCGACGGCCGACGCCTTGCCGTACGCCATCCTGGCTCTCCTCTGCGGACTGACCCTGGTGCTGGTGGCTCAGCTGCGGGTAGCGGCTCGACCGCAGGCGCCCCAGGGCTCGACGCCCTCCCTGCGATAGAGCCTCAGAGCGAGCCTGTCCTGCACGCGCTCCGGCGCCTTCGCGGGGTCGCCCTCGCCGCCCAGCGCGCGCCAGGTCGAGCGCGTGAACTGGTACTTGCCCCGGTAGCGGCCGTCGCTCGAGACCGCGTGCGGGTTGCCGCCGGACTCGCACTGCGCGATCAGGCGCAGGACGCGTGGCAGGCGCCGGCGGGCAGGACGATGGCGGACGCTGCTCGGGCTGAACGGGCGCAACCGGAGCGCCCGCCGTGTGGCAGGTCCCACAACCCCGTCGGGTTCAAGATCCTTGCGCCGCTGGAAACGCTTCACCGCTCGTTCCGTGCCCCGCCCGAAGACCCCGTTGGCCCGCAGGCGCAGCCGGCCCTGAACGCGCTTTACCGCGGGGCCGCGGTCGCCCCGGCGCAGGATCACAACACGGGGATTGGCGGCGCGGACGCCACCGGCGCTGCTGCCGCCACCGTCCGCGGTAGCCATGCCCGAGTTCAGCACGACGAGCCCGCTGACGGTGAGCACTGTCATAGCCAGAACGACTGCGACGCCCTTGGGCCTCACCTAGCTGCTTCCTTTCCCCTACGCCTACGGGGTGAGCTGACGGGCTCGCGCCGGAAGTGGCGCTACGCCACGCTCGTGGTGACGATTCGCCCCAGGGCCCATTTATGGACCCAGTGGTTCCCCCGCTCCCCGCCGCACCGGGCGGCAGAGACTCGGCTGGTTCGGCCGGGTATGGAAGCAGATCGACCAGGCGGATGCGCGGTGGCCTCGGCCGGATCAGCGGCTCGGCGGCTTTCCCGGCAGCTGGAGCAGGTTGCGAACCTCGATCACGCCCGGCACCGACGCGGCCCGTTGCTGGGCTTCGGCGATCGCCTCCGGGCGCTCCAGCTCGCCGCGCAGCCAGACGACCCCTTCCGCCGCCACCACCCGGATCGAACTCGAGATCGGCACGGGGGCCTGGGCCAGGGCAGCGCGCACACTCTCCGCGAGATCGGTCTCGCCTAACGCCTCCGCGACCCCGGCCTCCGCGACCCCGGCCTCCGCGATGTCCTGTTCCTCGCTCGGCGCCACCGCGAGCAGGTCCTCCACCACGGCGGTGACGTCGGCGGCATCCGACACGGCCTCGACGGCCTCCACATGGGCGTCCATCGGCTCGCCCTCGGGCTCGTCCGCGCGGGGCTCCGGCTCCTCGGCGGGGGGCTGTGGCTGCTCGGCGCGGGGCTCCGGCCACGGGACGTCCGGCCGAGCTGGGCCACCCAAGAGGCCCTTCCGCCTCAGGTACCGCCCCAGCACGAGTCCCGCCGCGATCACCGGGACGGCCCTGCCGATACCCCTCAGCAACCCCATGCGGGACCAACATAGCGCCGCCCGTCACTAGGGTGCCTCGCGTGGACCTCGGGCTGAAGGGCAGAACGGCGCTCGTGACCGGCGCCTCCAAGGGCATCGGCCGCGCAATCGCGGCGGCGCTCGCGGCGGAGGGTGCGCGTGTCGCGGTCAGCTCGCGCTCGCGCGACCGCATCGATGGGGCGGCGGCGGAGATCGGCGCCCGCGGCTACGTACACGACAACGCCGACCTCGACGGCGCCGCTTCGCTGGTCGAGCAGGTAGAGAGCGACCTCGGCCCTCTGGACGTCCTGGTGACGAACACCGGCGGCCCTCCGGGCGGGCCCGACCCGCTCGGCTTCTCGCGGGACCAGTGGCGGGATGCTCACCGCGAGCTAGTCCTCTCCCCTCTGGCGCTGATCGAGCGCGCCATGCCGGGCATGCGCGAGCGAGGGTTCGGCCGCATCCTGAGCGTCTCCTCCAGCGCCGCCCGCGAGCCGATCCCGACCCTCATGCTCTCGAGCTCGCACCGCCCCGGCCTGCTGGCTGCGTTCAAGACCGTCGCGTGGCAGGTGGCCCGCGACGGTGTGACCCTCAACACGCTGCTGCCCGGCAGGGTGGCCACCGACCGGGTAGCCCAGACCCATGGCTCGCTGGAAGCGGCGGAGGCAGCCGCCCGCGAGCAGATCCCGGCGGGCAGGCTGGGTCGGGTCGAGGAGCTCGCCGCGGTCGCCGCCTTTCTATGTTCCGCGCCGGCGAGCTACGTGACCGGGACCGCGGTCCTGGTCGACGGCGGGCTCACCCGCGGGCTGTAACCCCGCTCTTCGGCAGGGGGCGACCGAAGGCGCCCCCCTTCCGATTTCGGCGTCGCCCGGCCTCCAGCAGCAGCCGAGGCCGGACCCCAGACCGAGCGCCGGAGACGAGTCAGCGGCCGCAGACCGGCCAGAAAGACGAACCGCCGCGCTGGTACAGCATCGCGGCGCGGCGGTCCTGCTCTGCCTCCGGCGCAGCGGCGGGATCACCGCTGCCTCCAACCGAGCGCCACGTCTCTTGCGTGAACTGGTACTTACCCCGGTACTGACCGCCGCCGCCTACCGCCTGCGGGTCGCCGCCGGACTCGCACTGCGCGATCCCCTGGAGCGATCCGCTACCGGCCGACGAGGTGGGGTCGGCGTTGGTCGATCCGGTACCGGTGGCGTGAGCGCCTGTCGATCCGGTAGCCGGCGCCGTCACGGGCGTCCCGAGACCCAGTGCGCGCCTGGTCTGCGGCCCCACGACGCCGTCGACGAGAAGCCCGTGACGGCGCTGAAAACGCTCGACGACCGCTTTCATGCGGCCGTCGAAGGCGCCGTTGGCGGATATTCCCAGCGCCCCCTGCACTGCCCTCACGGCCGGGCCCTTGCTCCCCTTGGCCAGGAGTCCCGCAGAGGCCGAGCTTCCCAAGACCGTCTGCTGGCCTACCGCCGCACCGGCGCCCAGCGCCGCGAGGGCGATGGCCACGAGCGCGACCGACACCGCCCCTCCGCGCACACGGAGGCGATGCCGGCGCGCCCGCCGGGCCTCCCCGCGACGCACCCGCGAGCGCTCGAGCGAGCCGCGGCAGCGGACAGCGAAGGCTGACTCGTTGTCTGACGAGGACATGACTGCTTACCCCTTTCCTTTGCGCCTACGGGGTTAGCTGTCGGGCTCGCGCTGGAAAGTGCGCTACGCCGCTCCGTGACGGCGATTCGCCCCGGCGGCCTGCCGGCCGCGGCGGTTCCCCCGCTCCGCCCCGCCTGAGCGGTACGGACTCGGCTGGTACCTACGAACGGCCATAATCCAAGCAAACTTGGCGCCCGGAAGCCTCCTCCCCCCGGCCGCCCGCCGTGCGATGCTCCCGCCATGGCCGAGCGCGACCCGCAGACCGTCGCCCGCGAGGCAGCGGCCGCGGCGGCCACAGATCTGGTGGAGCCCGGCATGATCGTCGGGCTCGGCTCCGGGAGGGCCGTCTGGAGGCTGGTCGAGCTGCTCGGGGCGGCCAGCGTGCAGGTGCGAGCCGCGGTCGCTTCCGAGCGCACGAACCGGCTTGCGCGGGACGTTGGGATCGCAGTGGTGGAGCTTGACGGGTCGGTGGAGCTCGATCTGGCCCTCGACGGGGCCGACGAGGTCGACCCCGAGCTGCGACTGATCAAGGGCGGCGGCGGGGCGCTCCTGCGCGAGAAGATCGTGGTGTCCGCGGCGCGCCGCTTCGTCGTCGTGGCGGAAGTCGAGAAGCAGGTCCCGCGGCTCGGCCAGACGTTTCGCCTCCCCGTGGAGGTCGCCCGCTTCGCCTGGCGGGACACTCGCCGCCGTCTCACGGCACTGCTTCCGCTACCCGAGCTACGGACGACAGCCGGTAACCCCTACGTGACGGACGAAGGCCACTACATCCTCGACTGCGAGCTCCCGGGAGACAGGGACCCGGAGGAGATCGCGGATGAGCTCGACCGAACTCCGGGCGTCGTGGAGCACGGCCTCTTCATCGGCATGGCCGAGCGGGCGCTGCTCGGGCGCCCCGACGGCGAGGTGAACGTCGTCCTTCCGGCGTGAGCGCTTTGAACGACCCTTCCCTAGAGCTCGCCGGCGGAGACGCCGGCACCTGTGCTCCTGCGACGGTCGCCGGGAGGGCGCGGCAAGAGCCGCACCTCCCGCGCGAAGTTCTCCGCCGCCGTGATGTAGACGGCCTGTCGTAGGGTCACCCTCAGCGTGGCGATCGCGGCCGCCGACGCCTTGCCGTCGCCTTCGTCGGCCGGACCCGGCCCTGCGCCGGGCCGCATCGAGAGCAGCTCCACATCCTGGAGCGCCAGGAAGGTGCGACCCTCGCCCGAATGCGGCTCGGTCGAGACGAGTACGTCGACCCGCGTTCCCGGGGCCGCCCCGTCCGCGAGCGGCTCACCGCCGGCCACCGACACCTCGACCGCCCGCTGTCCGCTGGGCAGGCCCCCACGGCGCCGCGGTCCCTCCAGGGCGCCCGCCGTCACGTAGCCTCCCGCCGGAAGCGGGACCGCGATGCGCGCACCGGCAGCCTCGGCCGGCGCTGCCAGCGCGTCGCGGGGCACGAAGCGCCGGGGCACCTCGCGGACGGCGAGGTCGCGCGGCGCGAGCCGCGAGTGGGCGGGGAGCTCGTGGCGTGCGACGACCAAGGGCAGCGGGCGGCCCACCCGGGCCTCGACCCGCTGGACCGTCTCGCTCACGCGGGAGGCCGCGAGGCCGCCGCTCGCCAGGGCCAGCGACAGCAGAATCAACGCGCGACGGCGACGCGACCCGCGGCTCATGCGGCCCGCTGAGGGTCGGCCGGATCCTCTGGCAGCTCGAGGGCCGCCACTACCTGGTCCGCGCGTGATGCCAGGCGCAGGGACCCGCCGGCGTCGCGGGCCGCATCGGACGCGATGCGCAGGCCGCGTCCCCGCCCAGGGCCGGGCCGCCCCTGTCCCCGCGTCGCACGGTTCAGGACCGCGAGCCTGACGACGCCGCCGCTCCGCTCGGCCCTCAACTCGACCGGGCCCTCGCCATGCTCGGCCGCGTTCGCAACGACGTTTCCCAGCGCCTGCGCCAGCCGGCCGCGGTCGGCCCGCACCGCGGCGCGACCCGCGCGCCAGTCGAGCCGGACCGGCCGCCCCTCGTCGCGCAGCGCCGGCCGCCAGGCGTCGAGCCCGCTGCGGACGAGCGACTCCAGATCGTTCCTCCGCACCCGACCAAGGCGGCTACGCCCGGCGCGCGCGGCCGCGAGGTCGGCAAGCCCTGCACGCAGGCGCTCGAGCTCGGAGTCGAGCGCCTTCGCGCAGCGACGTCCGCCCGGCTCCCGCCGCATTCGTTCGACCGCCAGCGAGACGACGGCCACCGGGCCGCGCAGCTCGTGCTCCGCGCGTGCCACCAGCTCCAGCCGGCGCCGCAGCTCCAGGATCCACACTCCGAGCACGGCGGCAAGCGCCCAGCTCACAGCGCCTCCGACCGAAGCATCGATCGTGTCTCGCGAGCGAAAGGGCCGCCTGGCGAGGACGCAGGGCGCAGTCGATGCCGGAGGCATCGGCGAGCCCGAGGACGTGGCCAGGCGGCGCCTTGCAGCCGCGAGACGCGGGCGAGGCTGAGGGAGGAGGCGCTCACAGCGCCTCCGTCAGCTTGTAGCCGACGCCCCTCACGTTGACTAGCCACGGTCGCCCCGAGTGCCGCAGCTTCTTCCTGAGCCGGCAGGCGTGTGCGTCGAGGGTGCGCGTGTTGCCCATGGACAGGTAGCCCCAGACGTCACGAAGCAGCTCCTGCTTCGTGTACACGCGCGTCGGTTCCTCCGCCAGCGCGTGCAGGAGGGCGAACTCCTTGGCCGACAGGTGCAGCGGCCGCTCCCCGAGCCGGACGACGCGGGTCACCGGATCGATCGCCAGCTCGCCGACCCGCACCGAGCCCCGCCGGGGGCGGCCGCGGGCCCGGCGCAGGAGGGCGTGGATGCGGGCCAGCAGCTCGGCGTAGAGGAAGGGCTTGGCCACGTAGTCGTCGGCCCCACGCCCGAAGGCGCGCACGCGGTCGGAGTCGCCGGTGCGGCCCGTGAGCACGATCACCGGCAGCTGCGGGTCGATCCGCGAGGCGAGACCGTCGGCTGTGCGGACCCGGTCCAGCAGCTCCAGGCCGTTGCGGTCGTCGAGCATGAGGTCGAGCACGACCAGCGAGGGTTGGCGGACCTCGATCGCCCGCAGCCCCTCGCCCACGCCGCCGGCCACGGCCACCTGGTAGCCGTCCGCCACCAGGTTGTCTGCGAGGAAGCCTGCGGTGGCCTCGTCGTCCTCAACAAGCAGCACCAAATCGCGCTCGTCCACGCCCCGCTAAGCCCAGCTGCGTGAAAACTCGTCCCGGCGAAACGGGGCGGTCGGGTGTTCGGCCGAGCCGGTCGACGACCTGCTGCAAATACGGTTGCACCGCGAGCGTCGAGGCAGGAACCCGGCCTATGATGCCGACGCCCGCGACTGGGAACCTCGGGACAGAGCCATGGACACCACTCGGCGAGGGAACTACGAGTCCGGCTCCGACTACGTCTTGGAGTACGGCGAGCTCCGGTTCACCTTCAACGAGCGGGACTTCACAGAGCGCGTCGAGCAGGCCGCCGTCAAGCTCGGGTTCGTGGACGCACCGTTGGGCGTCGCCGAGCGGGAGGACCTCGTCAACCTGGCCGTGAACGGCGAGGTCCCAGAGCCGCATTCCGAGCTCGGCGAGCACATCAACGACTGCTGGGAGGAGCTCCACGGTCCGTCGGATCGCTCGCTGGTGCACTGGCTCAGGAGGCTCGTGTTCCGGGGGGCGTGGCTCGACCAGCGGGTGATCGAGGGCGAGCTCGAGCTTGCCTTCGACGACGAGACCAACAGCTTCGGTTACGCGCAGCCCGACCGGGACTTCGAGCTGATCGAGCTCTCTCCCGAGCCCTCTTGGGGTCGGGTGGCCTACCGGCGCTGACTGGCCGGCCGCCAACGCGATACGGTGGTGGGCCGCAAGGATGCTTAGGCGAGCCGCACTCACCGCCGCGCTGGCAGTCGCGATCGCGCTGATCGCCGCGCCAACGGTCCCCGCACGGGAGCGGATGCTCACGCTCTACTCGCCGAAGATCCACACGCTGCCCTACGTGCACGACACGCACCAGGTCACGCTGCGCCCCAACGGACGCGAGGCGCCCAAGCGGCCGGGCTACATAACCGGCTGGGCCGCGCAGGACCTCGTCGACTCCAAGCGACCCAACGCGAAGCCGCTGCCGCTGCGCCGCATGATGGTCCACCATTTCCTGATCTTCGCCCCGGGCCGCGTCGACCAGGCCCCGGGGAGCTGTTGGGGCTCGTCCGGGTTCATCGGCGGCCGTGGCGAGGAGCACCCGAGCGGGAAGCTGAGCCGCGTCCGTTCGTCGCGCTCCTTCCGGCGCCGCTACGGCATCAACAACCGCACGAGCGACGGCCGCGCGCCGACCTGGTGGCTGACCGCGATGGTCATGAACCACTACAAGCGGCCCAAGAGCTTCTACGTGCGGCTAAGGGTGTGGTACGTCACGGGCGAGAGGCGCAAGTCGCTCATGCCCACGGTGGTCGGCAAGTGCCCGCACGTCCTCAACGGCATGGCCTACGACGTGCCGGGCGGCGGGAGGCGGGGGTCGAACTTCGTCGACAAGAGCCGCTGGACGTCGCCGATGAACGCGCGAATACTCACGGCCGCCTCGCACCAACACGGTGGCGCCAAGTACCAGTCCCTCAGCAGTGTGACCTGCCACCGGCGTCTATTCAAGGCGCCCGCCTACTACGGGCGCCCCAGCCACATCTACAACCGGATCCGGCCGATCCTGCACGAGCCGGGGCCGATCGGCAACGGCGCCTACGCCACCGCGAGGGGCATCCCGCTTGCTCGTGGCGAGGTGCTCCAGCGACGCGCCGTTCACGACAACTCCAACCTGCACGTGGCGGCGATGGGCTTCTGGGTGCTTTACCTCGTCCGCGACGACAGCGTGCGCCCATGTGGCCGGATCCCCCGCGACGTCACGGAGATCAACAAGCCCAAGCGCTACGACCGCACGCCCAACTACGGCCTCGTGGTGCCGCAGCTCTACAAGCCGCGCGACCCCTTCCAGGCCTTCACCGGCTCACCGGTCGCGGTGGGCGACCTGTTCTTCCGGCCGGGGAGGCTCACCACCACCGTGGGGCACCCGGTTACGTGGCGCTTCACGGGCGGCCTCCCCCACAGCGTGACCGTGGCCAACGGCCCCCGCGGCTTCTCCTCCGTCTACTGGGGACGCAGGCGCGGTACATACAGCTTCACGCCCAAGGTTCCGGGGGTCTATCGGATGACCTGCCTGGTCCATCCGACCACCATGGGCCAGACGCTGGTCGTCAGGCCGTAGCTAGCCGAGCAGCTCCGCGCGGAGCGTGGCGGAGACCGGGGCGGAGATCTTGGGCTGCCCGTCGTCGCCTGGCGGCTCGAGCGAGACCCGCGTGGTCGCCCAGCGCTGTGGCTCCGAGGACATGCCCGTCGCCGCGACCACCGTGAGCGAGCCGCCCTCCTCGAGCTTGCGCGCGGCGCCGAAGACCCGGCGGACGGTTCCCGGAGGGAGGCTCTCCAGCCTGTCCACCACGAGCGCCGCGTGGCCACCGCGCTCGACCGTGCGCTTGGCGCGCTCCACCGCGAGCTCCGCGGCCTGCGCCTGACTCTCCGGCGAGCGGTCGAAGGACCCGCCGTAGACGGGGCCGGGCGAGACCGTGCGCCACTCGCCGACCTCCTCGGGGCGAGCGCCGGCGAGGGCGACCGCGACCTCGATCTCCTCGTGCTTCTCGCCGAGCAAGGCGGCTATCTCGCGCAGCAACCTGGTGGCGCCGGCGCCCGGCGGACCCCCTATCGCGACCCGCGAGCCCTTGCCGAACGGCACGGCCTCGAGCGCCGCCGGGGCGGAGAGGCGCTCCGACGGGAACACCGGAGTCAGCTCGGCGAAGTGCGGTCGCTCCTCGGGAGGCTCGGCATCGGCTCCGTTCACTTTCTCGACGCGCACGAGCGAAGGGTGGCGCTCGTTGCGCCGCGGCGGGCGCGCCGGGCCCGTCACCTCGTCGCCGGCGCGCAGCTCGCAGCGGCGTATCTGGGCCTGCGAGACGTAGACGTCGTCGCGCGATTGGCCGGAGGGGTCGACCCGCACGAAGCCGCTCCCGTTGGGGAGGATGTCGAGCACGCCCGTGACCCTCGCCTCCGGCTCCTCGGGCTCCCGCCGCGGCTCGGCCTCCGGCTGTGGCTCGGGCCCCGCCGCGGGCTCGAGCGACTCCTCGGCCGGAACCGACGGGACGGTGTCGTCCTCTGCCAGCTGCCCGCTGTCCGCTGCCAGCTCTTCCTCGCCGCCCTGAGCATCCAGGATGGCGCCTATCAGCTCGGCTCTGCGGAGCGTGCGGAAGCCCTCCAGACGGAGCTCGGACGCGATCGCGTGCAGGTCCGCGAGCGGACTGTCCTCGAGCTCCTTGCGCTGTAGCACGGTCATGGCGGCGCCCTAGTCTAAGAGCGCGCACGACGAGCCCGTCCGCAGATCCGTCAGGCGATGAGCGACGGCCGAACCCGGCTCGTGCCTGCCGCCGGCGGCGGGCTTCACGTCACCTCCGTTACCGCGTCGAGCACCAGGTCCATCAAACAGGCCAGCGTGTCGTCCACGTTGACGTTGTCGATCACCGCCACGCCCTCCTCGCGGGCGCAGGCGGCAAGGTGGTCCTGGAGTGACCTGATCTCCGCGAAGCGGCCCAGGTAGCGGTCGGGCGGCCTCGTGGCACGACGATGCGTGAAGTGCCCGCGGTGCAGCTCGGCGTCCCCCACGATCAGCATCGCCTCAACCGGGACGCAGCGCTCCCGGAGCGCCGTGTCGAGCGTGCCGGGCAGGACGTGGACGCCTTCCACGATGATCGGCTTTCCCTCGCCGGCGGCGCGCTCGACGATCGCGTCGATCCCCGTAGCCACCCGCTCCGCCTGCTCCCGATAGCCCTCCACGCCCCCGGCCTCGAAGGCCGAATGGTGTACGGAGGGCATCGCCTCGTGGGTGAAGAAGGCCCGCAGCACCTGACGGACGACGTCCGTGGCGATCACGCGCGTCACCCCCAGACGCGCGGCCAGCATCGTGGCGAGGGTGGACTTGCCGACGCCGGTGGTGCCGCCGATCATCACCACGAGCGGACGCTTCAGGCGGTCCAGCCGGCGCCAGTCGCGGTAGCGCCGCAGCGCGGCCTCACCCTCCTCTACGAGCAGCACCTGCTCGGTCAGCTCGCGCAGGCCGGCGATGTCGACCTCCTGCGCTCCGAGCTCGGTGAGCCGGAGCTCTACCTTCCGCGCGAGCTCGAAGGAGCGCTCGGGTGAGAGGCCGGTGGCCGACAGCGCCTGGGCGGTCAGCCCCTTCGAGTAGGGGAGCCCGTGGCCCTTGTGGACGACGATGGTCTCGGACGCCTCAGGCATCACGGAATAAGTTTCCGCAGTTCCGCGTCCAGGTCGAAGCCCACCCCCAGGGGCCGGTTGCGGACGAAGGCGACGCCGGCGCCGCGCGAGGCAGCGGCAACCGCAACCGTGTCGATCGCGGCGGCCTTCAGCTCGGTCAGGTAGAGGTCGCAGCGCTCGGCGGCCGCCCGCTCGAGGTCCTCGGCGAGGGCGGCGCGGTGACCCAGGCTCGTGGACACCACCAGCGGGTCGACGCCTTCGCAGCGATCCGCCCCGGTGGTGAAGAGGGCTACCCGGGCGCCCTCGGGGACGGAGTCCTTGGGCTCCGGCCGGAGCCGGAAGCGAAGCGTGCCCGGCGGGGCGGGCGCCCCCTCGGCCGCGAGCACGAGGTCGGCGCGCAGCAGGCGGTAGTCGGCGAACGGCTCGTCGGCGCCCGGGCCGACCAGGCACAGCGTCCTGTCCACCTCCACCGGAGGAATGCAGGCGCCCGAACCCTCAAACAGGATCGCCCCTGGCCCTAGAGACGCGGCGAGCGCCGCGCCCTCCACGACGTTCGACTCCATCGGCTCGCCGGCGAGCCCGCCGCCGACCCGCCGGCAGCCCACGGTGCGGACCCCGGCGAGCAGCGCGTCCTCGAGGTAGTCGGAGGCCGCGTGCTCCCCCTTCTCTGAGAGGGCCATCAGATCCTGGACCGAGGCGCCCGGCTCGGCCAGCCGGGGCTCCGGGGGGCCGCCCCTCCCCATGCACACCACCACGGGGTCCGGAAGCAGGGTCGCCCAGTACCCCGCGACCGCCGTCTTCCCGGTGCGCTTGCCGGTGCCGATGACGGCGAGCTTCGGCCCGTCGAACCGCACCGGCTCGTACCGCGGCGGCCGCAGCCGCAGGCCGGGAGCCTCGTACTCGAGGCCCAAGCTCAGCGCCAGCGCCGCCAGCCGGAGCTTGGCCGAGGCGGGAAGCGGGGGCTCATCCGCCAGGTCCACCACCCGTACGGCTGTCGCGGAGAGCTCGCGCAGCGTCGCCTCCGGGTCGGTGCGGACCGGGCGGCCATAGTGCGGCTCGAGGGACCCGCGGGGCAGCTTCTCCGCGCCTCCGCAGAAGACGGCCGCAGCCGGGTTCAAGCGGTCGAGGGCGTCGCGCACCGCGCTCGGGTGATGCTCGCCGTCGATCAATGCAATGGCCGCACCTGCCACGCGCCCATTCTCGCGGCACGACTCTGGGCGCAAGGCGGATCCACCGCCGGACGACCTCGCGTCGCACGGCCACGGCCTCAAGCTCAACCATGGGCGGTCTCGCCAAGCAGCGACTGGTCCTTCTCGTATTCGTAGGTCCGGGGGTCGAAGGAGAGGATCGCGTCGCGGTCGTGGAACGGGTACTTGCGATAGACGGTGACCCGCTCAGGAGAGGCCTCGATCACGTTGTAACAGGGCTTGGTCTTGCCGCGGAGGCGGGTAGTGGAGACGGTCCCCGCGTTGACGACGAACAGGTTCTCGAGCCGCCAGGCGTAGGGCACGTGCTTGTGGCCGGAGAGCACCAGCTGCACGTCGGCCCGCTGGAGGCACTCGAGCGTGTCGCCCGCATCGTGCACGACGTTGCGCTCGCGTCCGGTGCCAGGCACCGGCAGCAGGTGGTGGTGCAGGACGAAGATCCGCAGGAAGGCCTCGGAGGAGGCGAACCGCTCCTCGATCCACTGATAGCGCCCTCGACCGATCACGCCGTGGTCGAGGTCGGGCTCGGTCGAGTCGACCGCCACGATCGAGACGCCATCCGCGTGCAGCTCGGATCGGCGCTCCCCGAACATCTCCTCGAAGTGCACGTAGCCGACATTGCGCGAGTCGTGGTTGCCCGGGATCACGATCATCCGCTCGCAGGCCACCTGGTCCAGGTGCTCGCGGGCCGACTGGTACTCGGGTCGCAGTCCGTCCCCGGTCAGGTCGCCGGAGACGATCACCACGTCCGGCTCGAGGTCGTTGACCTCGACCAGGGCGCGCTCCAGCAGGCTGGGCATGAAGTGGGGCGAGCCGCAATGGAGGTCTGACAGCTGAGCGATGGTGAAGGGGCTCACGCGGGCTCCCTGCGGAGGTGGTCGGGAAGCGGGCCCTCGGGCACGGGCTCTTCGCCGGTCAGGGCGGCCCGCACGCGCAGGTAGTCGCGCGCGGCCGCGACGTCGTGGACCCGCAGGACGTGTGCCCTTCCCTCGCTGGCCGCCCCGACGGCGGCCAGGGTTCCGGCGTCCCGTTCCGAGGGCGAGCGCTCGGTGAGGGCGCCCAAGAAGTCCTTGCGTGACACGGCCAGCAGCAGCGGCCGGCCGAGCTCGTGGAGCTCGCGCAGCCGGCGCAGGACCTCCACCGACTCGGCGGGGGTCTTGCCGAGATCGATCCCCGGGTCGAGCACGAGCTGCTCGCGGTCCACGCCCAGCCCCTGCGCGGCCGCCGATCGCTCACGAAGCAGCTCGGCCACGTCACCTACGACGTCGTCGTAGCGTGGGAAGCCTTTGGTCTTGGGCTCGACTCGCGTGTGTGTGACCACGAGGGCCGCCCCGACATCCGCGCAGGCCCGGGCCACACCCGGATCGGACAGCGCGCTCACGTCGTCGATCATGGCCGCGCCCACGGCCAGCGCCCCACGGGCCACCGGAGCGCGCCAGGTGTCCACCGAGACGAGCAGCCCCTCGGCGGCAAGCGACTCCACGACGGGCGCTACGCGCTCGAGCTCCTCCTGTTCATCCACGGGAGGGCGATCCGTGCGGCCCGACTCGCCGCCGACGTCGATCAGCGTGGCCCCGTCGGCGGCCATGCTCCGCGCCCGCTCGGTGAGCTCCTCCACCGAGCGGAGGCCCGGGTCGGAGAATGAGTCGGGCCCCGCGTTGACGATCCCCATCAGCAGCGGCCGGCCTGGCTCCAGCTCGAGCGTGGTCTCACGCAGGCGCAGCCTCACGCCGCTCTCCGCTCGACCCCGCCTTCTGGCGGCCCCGCCCCCGGCACCAGGCCCTCCGCGCGGGCGACCTGGCGCCAATCCTCGAGCTCCGCCCGAATCCTCGCCTCGCCCCAGCCCAGCTCGTCGGCCATGGCCCTCGCCACTCGCTCCGGGCCGTCTCCGCCGTCCGCGCAAAGCGTTCTCGCGTCGAGCAGACCCAGGCGGGTTCGGCGAATCAGGGCGTCCGCAACGGAGCGGGTCTGCTCCCGGCGGGCGGCGAAGGCGGCCTCGGCCACCAGGTCGGGCAGCTCGGGGGTGATCCGGGCCGCGAGCTCCGCTGAGCTCGCGGCCAGCTCGATCACCTCGTGCGCGGCGTGGCCGTAACGGGCGGCGAGATGCGCACGGGACTCGGTGTCGACGTCCTTCGCGTCGGGGAGCGCGTCGGGATCCTCCGGCATCCCCAGCGGGATCTCGTCGGTGCGGCAGGGCGCGTCGCGCCCCTCGCGCTCCACCACCCGGTCCACGGCCAGCTTCGCCATCCGCCGCCAGGTAGTGAGCTTGCCGCCGGTGATCGTGACGAGCCCGGAGCTCGTCTCGTAGAGCTCCGCCTTGCGGGAGATGTCGACCGACTTCTTGGGGTCGCCGGAAGAGATCAGCGGCCGCACGCCGGCGTAGGCGCCCGTGATGTCGCCCATGCCCAGCGACGTTGCGAAGAACTCGTTGCAGGCGCCCAGCAGGTAGTCGATGTCGTCCGCGCTTGGAGGGACGTGCTCGAGCTCGCCGTCGTAGTCGTTGTCGGTGGTGCCCACGAGCGTCCGCCCGAGCCAGGGCAGCACGAAGATCGTCCGCCCGCCGCCGGCGGGCACGATCGCGCCTGCCCGCACCGGCAGGTCGTCTTGCGAGATCGTGATGTGCGTGCCCCGCGAGGGCCGGATCCGCGGGACTTCCTCCTCCTGATAGAGCTCGTCCGGCCGAATGCGGTCGGCCCAGACCCCCGTGGCGTTGACGACGTTGTCGGCCTGGAGCTCGAACTCCCCGCCCCCAATGCGCTCGCGCACCAGCACGCCTCCGGCTCGGCTGTTCCGCTCGATCAGACCCGTCACCTCGCAGGAGTTTGCGCACACCGCGCCGAAGCGCTCCGCCTCGCCGAGCACCGTCAGGACCAGGCGGGCGTCGTCGGTCTGGCAGTCGTAGAAGAGATAGGCGGCGCTCGGGTCGCGCGGCGCCAGCGCCGGCAGGAGCTCACGAGTCTCGTCCGCGTCTATCACGCGATGGCGATCGGGGCTCCACTCCTCGTCCGAGCGGCCTCGCCGGCGGGCCATCACGTCGTACATGTTCAGCCCCATGCCAAGCAGACGATCCGGCCGCTTGCCCTCGAAGGCGGGCACGAGCAGGGGGAGCGGCTTGACGAGATGCGGCGCGAGCCTGACCAGCAGCGAGCGCTCCAGCAGCGCCTCACGCACCAGGCCGAGGTCGAAGTTCTGGAGGTAGCGGAGACCCCCGTGCACCAGCTTCGACGAGCGGCTCGAGGTGCCCGAGGCGTAGTCGTCGCGCTCGACGAGGGCGACGCTGTAGCCGCGCGAGGCTGCGTCGAGCGCCACCCCGGCGCCCGTGATGCCGCCCCCCACGACCACCAGGTCGAAGCTGTCCCTGCCCATGGCGGCCACTGCGTCGGCGCGCGGGATCACGCCGAAAGAGGTTACGTGGCGAGCGGCGGCGCGTACCCCGGCGGACCCTCGGTCAGGGGAGATAGCTCACGAACTGCTCGGGCGGCTCGCGCTCCGGGGGCTCGCGCTGCTGGCGGGGCGGCCCGAGGTGGACCAGGGCCACCACGCGCTCATCGGCCTGCAGGCCCAGCGCCGCCCGCCCCTCGGGAGTGCGCAGCACGCCCGGCGTGCGCCAGTAGCCGGCCAGCCCGCGACCGTGGGCGGCAAGCAGGACGATGTAGGTGGCCACCGCGGTGGCGCAGAGGTCCTCCTGGTCCTGAACGGGATCTCCCGTCTGTCGTACGGAAACGAGGACGAGCGTGGGCGCGCGGTCGAGCTTCGCGGCCCCCTCCGGTCTCGCGGCCTCCTTGAGCCGCGCGAGCGTCTCCGGACCGAGCACCCGGAACCGCCACGGGTTGGTGAGGTTGTGGTTGGGCGCCCAACGGGCGAGCTCGAAGAGCTGGTCCAGGGTCGCCCGGTCAACCGGCTCGGCCCCGTAGGCCTTGTGCGTCCGGCGCGACCTGACCGCCGCTTCCACGTCCACGCGCTCGACGCTAGCGGATAGGGTCCGCCTCCATGCAGCGCGGCACCGTTGTCGTCACGGGCGCCTCCACCGGGATCGGCGAGGCCACGACACTGCATCTGAAGGAGCTCGGATTCGAGGTGCTCGCCGGCGTCCGAAAGGATGCGGACGCCGAGCGGCTTAGGGGCCAGGGAGTTCAGCCGCTCATGCTCGACGTGAGCGAGGAGGACTCCATCGCGTCAGCGCGCGCGGAGGTCGACCAGGCGAGCGGAGGCCGCCTCGCCGCGCTCGTGAACAACGCCGGCATTGCGGTCTCCGCGCCGCTCGAGTACATCCCGATCGACCGCTTCCGCCGGCAGCTCGACGTGAACCTGATAGGCCAGGTGGCGGTGACCCAGTCCATGCTCCCGTTCCTCCGCGGCGCCCGCGGCCGGGTCGTGAACGTGAGCTCGATCGGGGGTCGGGTGGCGCTGCCGCTGCTGGCCCCCTACGCCGCCTCCAAGTTCGGGCTGGAGGCCGTGAGCGACTCGCTACGGCGCGAGCTGCGGCATCTCGGCGTGTTGGTCGTCGTGGTCGAGCCCGGGGGCGTCAAGACGCCGATCTGGGGGAAGGGGAACGTGGCCGCCGACGAGATGCTCGCGGAGGTACCTCCCGAGGCCCAGGTCTTGTATGGGCGGCTGGTAAAGGCCGTCCGCGCCGAGAGTCGCAGGATCGAGCGCGAGCGCGGGCTACCGCCACGGGCGGTCGCCGAGGTGATCGGCAAGGCTCTGACCGCTCGCAAGCCGAGGACGCGCTACCTGGTGGGCCGCGACGCCAAGCTGCGCGCCGCTGCCGCCAAGCGCCTCCCCGACCGAGCGATGGACGCGCTGATCGGTCGCGCGCTCTCGGGCTAGCGCACCAGGACCGGGTTGACGTCGGCGAGGCGGCGCGTGCTCAGGCGGGGCTGACTGCCTCCTCCTGCTCCTTGCCGCCCTTGACCAGCTTGGCGAGGTCCTTCAGCCGCACGGGCCTGCCGGCGGCGCCCCAGTTCCCATCCTTGACCTCCTCGATGATCACCCAGGTGATCGGGCGCACGGCGTCGCCATAGCCCTCGGCCTCGACCACGGCGTCGGTGACGAGCTCGATCATGCGGCTCTTCTTCTCCTCGCTGAGCGAGCCCTCGGGCACACGGATGTTCACGAGTGGCATGTGGCCTCCCCGATGGTGGGTTGCGTTGCGAAACGCACCCTACGGGACTCAGTTTCTTGTTGCAACCCGCTCGATCCGGGCGCCCAGGGCGGCCGCTCCCCGACCCGGCGCTGCATCGGCCCGGCCACACGGGAGATAGGCCTGCATGGCAGGTCTAAGGCGAGGCGGTCCGGCGGCGGCGGCGCCGGTAGACCCGGAGCCCGAGGATCGCGGCGAGGGCCACCACCGCCGCACCCGCCACGAGCCACGTCGAAGGGCCGCCGCCGTCCTTCGCGGCCGACCCGCGCCGCGGAGCGCTCACGGGGCGGGCGTCGTCGATCCGGAAGCGCCTCGTCAACGCTGCCTGCTTGTGGCCCTGACGCTGCCGGGGGGCCGTGGTGGAGCGGCGCCGAGCCCGGGGGGCCTGGTGCGGGG
>JBKPHP010000209.1:0-14806 GCA_046729895.1 Actinomycetota bacterium | reverse complement strand
AACTACCAGGACGTCGTCGCCGCAATCGACGAATCGCTCGGCTTCGGTGCCGTACTCGTCCCACTGGTCGAACCACCTCTCAAACGACTCGCGCACGCCGCTGTGACCGCGGTAGACGCGGCCATCGGCCCGCCCTGGATCCTCGTACCACTCGATCTCGGGATCACAGGCTTGGGCGATCAGCTCCGGCAACGCCGCGAGCAATGCCTCCTTGTCCATTTCCCCGCTGGCGGCGAAGAGCGCCTTCACGAACTCCACGTTGTCCTGCGACATCGCCTACTCCCGTAGGCCCCCGGCTTCGAGGGCGGCGCGCGGATCGTAGTACCCGTCGATACGGACCACTCTCGCCTCGTGAAAGCTCCATACCTGGCCGAACCTGATGCTGCTTGGAACTCCGCTCGCTTCCCCCACTGCCTCCATGGTCCCGATCACCACGACTCGATCGCCCGCGTCGAGCGTGCTCTCCAGTGCGAGGTGGCCCCGACGGTCCCAAGCCAGTCGCGCCAGAAGCGAAGCAGGCCGTCGCGTCCCTTCCACTCCGTTCCCATGACTTCTGCGAACCCGCCGATGAAGTGCAACTCTACGTCGTCGCGGACATGCCTGACGGCCGCATCGAAGTCGCGACGATTCCATGCCTCAAAAACCGCGCGGACGACGTCGATGTTCTCCTGCGACACCGCTCGCCAAGTATCCGCCTCTGCGTAGGCTCTGCCAGTGGCGGGTGCCGAGCTAAGCCGCCGCGTCGAGAAGGTGGTCGGCTATCCGCCGCTCGTGAAAGGGTGAGGCGCGTGAGACCGCCCATCATCGACAAGCTCAGCGAGCCCGAACGGATCTTCCTCCGCGAGGCTTGGAAGGAGTATCCGGGTGTTCTCGGCTTCCCTCGGGAAAAGGCCGCCGACGTCGAGGCCGTCACGGCCAGCCTCATCGACCAGGGCTACATCGAACGGGTCGAACCGACCGCGGACAGCGAAGCCCGAGGCGGCGAGCCGGTCGAGGTCAACCCGATGCAGTGGGTCGGCTACCGCGTAACTGATTACTGGGCCGGTCGGCTCAAGGCGGTCGCGGAGCGGATCGGCTGGGAGAGCTAGGTCGACGCCGGGTGTCCCTGTGGCGGGGGTCGAGGCGAGCGCCGACCTCAGCCGCCGCGTCGAGAAGGTCGTCCGCTGCCCGCCGCTCGTTGAGATGGACGACCGGCAGCGTCGCGAGTTCCACGACGTACGTTGGCTGTATGACGCCCGAAGACGTACGACGTGAGCGGAGCGGTCCGCGGGCATGAGCTGTACGACCGTCCGCCCCCGGAGGGCCCGGGCTGCGCCCGGGAAGGCCCCCGGTCGCTAGTCGCTGGTCGCTCGGTCGCGCGCTACTCGTCGCCGCCGGCGCGGGCGGGCTGCCAGGATCCCGCCCAGCCCCGCCAGCGCGACGCCCGTCGCGCCGAGCGTGACGCGGTTCTGGGCCATCTTCTGGGCCACCTTGCGCTTTGCTACGCGCAAGCCGATCTGCCAGACGAGCCAGCCGAGGATCGTGTATCCGCGAGTGGTCATTGCCGTTCCCTACCCGGTTCCGGATTCGGTACGCGCCCCGAGCTTGCGGACATCACCGAGGAGGAGCAACCGTGGTTCGGATTTTGGCGAGGGTGTCGAGAGTCCACCGGATTTGAACCGACGACCTTTCCGCCCGGCAGGGTGCCTCGATGCGTCCACTGAGAGCGAGATCGGGGCACCGTCGGGCCGAGACCGCGGCAGTGCCGCTACGTGACCTCGCTCAACCGGCGGGTCGAGACGTCATAGACGAACCCTCGGATCTCGGTGTCGTCCGCGACCAGCGGCGATTCCCTCAGGAACTCGATGTCGTCACGGACGCTGGCCTCGAGGTCGCCGAACGGCATGAAGTCGATCTCGCTGGCGTCCGCCCCGAGATCCTCGCGCACCTTCTCGTGCACGTCGTCGTTCTGGAAGGTCAGCATCCCGCAGTCGGTGTGGTGGATCACCATGATCGCGTTCGTCCCGAGCAGCCGTTGCGATATGACGAGTGAGCGGAGCGCCTCCCGCGCCAGACCACCCGCGTTGCGGATCACGTGGGCATCCCCTTCCTGAAGGCTTAGGATGCGAGCCGGCACGATGCGTGCGTCCATGCACGTGACGATCGCAACCTTTCGAGCGGGCGGAAGGGGCGGACACCGGATCTCGCCGAGCGCGCCAGCGAAGTGCTCATTCTCCTTGACCAGGTCGTCGATTACGGACACCGCCGCCTCCTTACGTGCAAGTCGAGCGTCTCCGTCCGAAAACTACCGAAATTAGAAAGGGAAATAAGTCTTTGGGCGGCCGCAGCATGCCCCCGACTGCCCGAAGCGCGGGTGACCGAGCTCACGGCCGAAATGTCGTCCCTTCAGCGTCTGGGGGGTGGACTGCAGGCTCCTCGCCGTGTAAGGATTCGCGCCGTGCGCGACGAGCAGTTCGACGAGCTCGCGCGCGGCTTCGCCGCGACCACCTCGCGCCGGCAGGCGGTGAAGCTTCTCGCCGGCGCCGCGGCGGGCGGTCTACTCGCGCTCGTCGGCGCGCCGCGCGCCAGGGCGCACCACAAGCCGGGCCACTGCAAGGACCTCGGCCGGCACTGCGGCAACGACAAGCAGTGCTGCTCCGGCTTCTGTGACCGCGAGCAGCACATCTGCCGGCCGGCGGCCGGGTGCGGCTTCACCCCCTGCGGACCGGTCTGCGCGGACGGCTGCCAGTCGCCTTGCTTCTGCTGCAACAACGGCGTGGAATGCGGCGGGGTCATCGGGCAGTGCGTCAGCTGCTGATGCTGGGGAAAGGCGCGTAAGCGTCCGAAGCTGCCCGGGCCAGTAGGGCTGTCTCCGCTCTACGACTCGCCCCCTGCGGCCGACGCCAGGAGGCTACGAATCGCATCTGCTCCGAGGGCGGGCGGGCTGCCGACCTTCCCCTTGCGGTCGACCAAGACCGCGCTGGGGGTCCCGGGGAGGCCGTAGGCCTCCATTACCTCGCGCTCCTCCTGAAGGAGAACGTGACGGAGGCGCCGCTCGGCCGCGGCGACGTCGCCGTCGCCGTCGGTCCCGTCGTCGCGCGTGATCAACGCGAGCGTGACGCGGGACGCATGCTCGCCGTCGAACGCGAGCAGCTCGGGCAGGATGTCCGCGCACGGACCGCACTCGGGATCGGAGAAGACGAGCGCCAACGGCTTGCTGTCCGCCGCGCCCAGAAGGGATCCAAGGCTCCCCCTCTGGCCGTCAGGCCCGGGCAGGTCGAACTCCCGTGCCGGCCTGCCAGGAGCAAGGCCCCATGACGCCTGCTCGGCGCGGGGAGGGGTCGGCAGCTCCGCCTCGATCGAGTCGAGTCGCTGGACCAGGCGTCCGTTCTGGCGAAGGAGCTTCACGATGAACCACCACTGCAAGGCGAGCATCGCGAGGAGCGGGAGCCCGGCCGCCAGGGCGGCGAGCTCGGCCGCGGTCAGCTCGCCGACCCACGCCACCGCGCGGTCAGCGCTGGCGCCGGGCCCCGCGAGGGCGACGAATGCGGCCAGTCCACCGAGCACGAAGTTGCGCGCGATCGCTGCTCCGCCGGCGGGCTTGGAGCGCAGCTGGCCGAAGCAGTGGCACTCGGGTCTTCGCCCGCGTGCGACGCCCAGCGCGATCGCGGCCGTAAACACGGACAGGAGCACCACCGCGGCAACCCCTCCGGCCACCGCCGAGCGGTCCCAAACGAGCATGCTCGCGATCACCAGCTCCACGAGCGGCAGAACGAGCGCGAGCGGCGATGCAAGCGCGGCCGGGACGCCGAGCTCGGTCACCGCCGACCGCGCCCCGGCACGATCGGCGAGCTTGGCCACGCCGGCGGCCGCGAGAACGGCGGCCAGGACGAGTCGCGCCACCAACGAGGCTACGTCCATAACGGGCGGAGCGCGATCCTACACCTCGGCCTGCGCTTGGAGAATCCGCCTGGGGCCCTGCTCCAGCCAGGGGCGGCGAGTCCCGCGCCGCCCATCTCAGGCCGGTTTGTGGCCGAGGGTTACGAGGTAGTCGGATGGGATCCGGGTCTCAGCGCCGTCGCCGGCGTCGTGCCTCTCGATCGCGGCCGCCATTTCGCTCCGCGCCGCCGGCCAGTCGTCTGCGAGAGTCGCCTTGGCCATGACCACCGGGCCGAACTTCTCCTCGTAGAAGCTCATGAAGCTCTCGACGCTGCCCTGGTGGACGAAGACGACGCTCTCGTGGTGAAACTGGAGCTGGAGGCCACGGGGCTCGAACATGGCGCGGACGTGGTCCTCCTCGCCCCACAACGTGGGCGGCTGGGCCGACGCTGGGGGCGGGGGGAGGTGGTTGTCCAGTGTCTTGGACAGGTCGCGGGCGAAGCCCGTCGGGATCCAGGTCGCTGTACCGACGATCCCGCCAGGGCGGCAAACCCGCACCATCTCCGCGGCCGCCCGGTCGTGGTGAGGGGCGAACATGTGCCCGAAGGTCGAGAGCACCCGGTCGAAGCTGCCGTCCGGGAAGGGGAGCGCCTCGGCGTCGGCCTCGACCCACTTCACATCGACGCCGGCCTCGGCCGCCCGCCTCCGTCCCGCCTCGAAATGCTCGGGCACGAGGTCCGACCCGACGAGCCGCGCGCCGCGCCGCGCCGCCGGGATGGCAACGGTGCCTCCGCTCCCCGTGCCCACGTCGAGCACGTCCATCCCGGGCTCGATCCCCACGAGTTCCAGCAGCCTGGGGCCCACCTCGGCGACCAGCCGGGAGACGTCGTTCCAGTCACCAGACGCCCACACGGCCCTGTTCCGCCGCCTCAGCTGAGCCGAGACATCAGCCACCTTGCCCCCTCGACGCGAGTCCGAGCGCCGACTCTAGCTCAGCTGCCGGGGATTCGCTCGCCGTCCCAGCAGACGTCCTTCGACATCGCAACGAGCAGCTGCTTGCGCTCCCGCAGGCTCATCCGCTCGTGATGCGCCAGCGCGAGAAACGAGTACAGGAGGGGTAGGCGATCGTGCCAGCCCGCATCCGCGTCCGGCACGTGGACCAGGTCGTGGATCGTCCGCGGCGCCTCGCGAAGAGGCTGTTGGAAGAGCTGTGCGAAGACGGCCGGGCCAGAGTGGGGAACTGCGCCGCATAGAGGTCCAGCTCGGCGGGCAGCTTCGCCCGCGGCGCGGAGAGGTAGAAGACGTCCTCCCAGGCCGGGACTATCGCGTCGACGCCGTTCTCCGCCGCGATCCGCCCGACCGCGGACACGAAACCAGGAGGATCGAGCCGTGGCGCGGGCGTCACGAATTGGCCGGAGACGTAGCGCGAGTGGCTGCCGGGCGCGGCCATGTAGGTGTCCGAGGCGAGGACCGTATGACCCGCCTCACCAAGCCTGCGTACCAGCCCAACCGCGAACGGCATCCGCGCCGTCGTGACCAGGATCCTCATCGGCTGGAGTCGAGCGCGACCCGCGTGACGAGCTAGGGGCGCGGGCCACGGCCAACCGGATCCATCAGAGGGCGTCCCCGCTCGCGCACTGCCAGTCGCCCGTGGCGCAGCCGGCGGAGGCCGGTCAGCGCGAGAATGCGGCTCAGGAGACGGCGGGAACTCCCCACGCAGCGGAGCATCGCAGGTAGATTCCCTGGGGTCAGCCCGTTATTCCAAGGGGGAGCGCTTGGATCCCAGCCGCCTCAGGTCGATTCCGCTGTTCAAGGACATACCGGACGAGGAGCTAAGGGAGATCGCCACCTTCGCCGACGAGGTCTCGGTCCCCGAGGGCAAGCACCTCGTGGACGAGGGCGACTACTCCTATGAGTTCATGGCTATTGAGGAGGGGAACGCCGAGGTGCTGCGCGACGGCCGGCACATCGCCGACCTTGGACCCGGTGACTTCTTCGGCGAGATGGGCCTGCTCGAAAAGGACCGCCGCAGCGCAACCGTGGTCGCCAAGAGCCCGATGCGGATCATCACGCTCACGGGCTGGGATCTGAAGCGCATGGAGAAGAGCGTGCCCCAAGCCGTCGAGCAGATTCGGGCCACGATGGAGCAGCGCCGGCCGCAGTAGCGCGGTGGCCGCTCGGATCGTCCTCTTCGGCGCTGGGAGCGCGCGCACCGGGGCGGGGTCTTGGACGAGCGACGTAGGGGCGCGCGCCTGAGCCGGGATCCCGCCGCGACGCGCCGTCTGGCCACGCTCGGGGTGGTCGCGCTCCTGGCCGCGGCCGCCGGCACGGTGGCCGGCGCGGGCGAGGACGGGCCTTCACGAGGCGATACTGCCCACGGTTCGGCGGCGCGGCTCCCGCTGCGGGTTCAGGTGGGCCAGTTGATCGTCTCGTCCTTCGATGGCACCCGGCTGCCCGAGTACCTGCGCCGGCGCCTACGCCGTCGCGAGACCGCCGGTGTGATCCTGTTTCGCAGGAACGTGGCGTCCCGCTCCGGGCTGCGGCGACTCTCCCGCCGGATCCAGCGCGCGGCCGGCCGGGGCGCCCTCGTGATGACCGACCAGGAGGGCGGGAAGGTCCGGAACCTGGTCTTCGCCGGACCTGTCCCGTCGCAGCCGCATCAGGGCTCCCCTCGCCGCGTCGGAAGGCTCGCTGCCGGAGCCGCACGGCAGCTGCGGGCCGCCGGCCTGAACGTCGCGCTCGCGCCGGTTGCCGACCTCGCCGCGGGGCGTGCCATGCGCTTCCGCGCCTTCGCCGGCGCGAGCGGCGCGGTGGCGGCGCGCGTGGCGGCCTCGGTCCAGGGCTGGCGGCGCGGCCGCGTGGGCGCCACGGCCAAGCATTTCCCCGGCTTCGGGGCGGCGGCGGTCAACAGCGACCTGCGACCAGTGACCATCCGGCTCCCGCGGCAGCGCCTGGAACGTCACCTGCGCTCCTTCCGCTCCGCCATCGCGGAAGGCGTCCCGCTCATGATGGCCGCGCACGCACTCTACCCGGCGTACAGCCGGCGCCGGATCGCCTCGCAGTCGCGGGAGCTGCTCACCCGCCTGCTCCGGGACCGTCTGGGCTACGAGGGTGTCGTAATCACGGACAGCCTCGAGGCGAAGGCCGTGGTGCGGCGCTCGTCGGTGGCGGTGGCCGCGGAGCGGTCGATCGCCGCGGGGGCCGACCTGGTGCTCACTACCGGCTCTGCGAGCTGGAAGCTGGTATTCCCGCGTCTCCTGCGCCGGGCTCGGCGTTCCCCGGCGTTCCGGATGCGGGTACAGGAGTCCGCCGCCCGCGTGTTGCGGCTGAAGCGCCGGCTAGGGCTCCGCGCTCGAGGCTAGCCGCATCGGCCGAGGCCCGCTCTAGCGCGCGCTCCGTCAGCTCCGCTTGTGCAGACCGCTGCCCGCCCGTCCGCCGCGTCCAGCCATTCTCGGAGTGGAGCTCCCAGCCGAACGTGTCATCCGCGAGGCAGCGACTGAGCGTGTCCTCGAGTTCGGCGCGCAGCTCGGGTGCCTCGACCGGCGCCAGCAGCTCCACGCGCGTATCGAGGTTGCGCGGCATGAGGTCCGCCGAGCCGAGGTAGTAGCGGCGCTCGTCGCCGCGGTGGAACGCGTAGATGCGGGAATGCTCCAGGAACCGCCCCACCACCGACACGACCCGAATGTTCTCGCTCACGCCGGGCACCCCCGCGCGCAGGCAGCAGATCCCACGGACGTTGAGGTCGATCGGCACGCCGGCCTGCGAGGCCTCGTAGAGGGCGCGTATGCAGCGTGCGTCCACGAGCGAGTTCAGCTTCATGCCGATCCAGGCCTCCTGGCCCGCGCGGTGCGCCTCCACCGTCCGCTCGATCTCCTCCAGCAGCCGGTCCCGCATGTGCTCCGGGGCGACGATGACCTTGCGGTAGGAGGGCGAGCGAGCCGCGCCGGTGAGTGAGTTGAAGAGGTCCGCCACGTCGGCCGCGATCTCCCTGTCGCAGGTGAAGAGACCGAGGTCCTCGTAGAGGCGGGCGGTCTTGGCGTGGTAGTTGCCGGTGCCCACGTGAACGTAATGGCGCACCCCCCGGCCCTCGCGCCGGACCACGAAGAGCGCCTTGGCGTGGGTCTTGAGGCCCGGCAGCCCGTGCACCACGTGCGCACCAGACTCCTCGAGGGCGCGCGCCCAGCCTATGTTCGTCCGCTCGTCGAAGCGCGCCTTGAGCTCGACCAGGCAGACGGCCTGCTTGCCGCTCTCCGCGGCCTCGATCAGCGACGGCACGAGGGCCGAGTCGTCCGAGGTGCGGTACACGGTCATCTTGATCGCAAGCACGTCCGGATCGGCCACGGCCTGCTGCACGAAGCGCTCGACGCTGGTGGCGAAGGAGTCGTAGGGATGGTGCACCATCAGGTCGCCGCCGCGCATGGCCCCGAACACGTCCGGTTTGCCCTCGTCGGGGTCGTTGAAGGCCGCCTGGCTGACCGGGGTCCAGGGCTCGTCGCGCAGCTCCTTATGTCCCTCGACGCCGTGGATCTCCCACAGATCGGTCATGTCGAGCAGCCCCTCGACGTCGATGACCTGGAGCTCCTCAACCCGGAGCGACTCGATGAGCAGCCTGCGAAGGTCCGGGTCCATCGTCGAGCTGACCTCGAGTCGCACGACCTCCCCGAAGCGCCGGCGCCGCAGCTCGTCCTCGACGGCGCGCAGAAGGTCGTCGGCCTCGTCCGAGACCGTGAAGTCCGCGTCGCGGGTGACCCGGAAGTAGTCGTGGCGCAGGATCTCCATGCCGGGGAACAGCTCGCCGAGGTGGCGCGCGATGACGGCCTCGAGCGGCACGAATGCCCCGCCGTCGAGTCGCAGGAAGCGGGGCACGACCTCCTTCGGCACCTTGACGCGGGCGAACGTCTCGCTGCCGGAGACGGGATCGCGCAGCCAGACGGCGAGTGACAGCGAGAGGTTCGAGATGTAGGGGAAGGGACGGCCCGGACCTACGGCCAACGGCGTGAGCACTGGAAAGATCTGCTCCGAGAAGATGCGGTCCACCTGCTCCAGCTCCGATGACGAGCACTCGGTGCAGTCGACGATCCGTATCCCGTGCTCGCCTATCGCCGGACGGATGACGTCGGCCCACTGCCGCGACTGCCGGCTGCCGAGCTCACGCACCCGCTCGGTGATTCGCTCGATCGTCTCTGCCGGCGCCAGGCCGTCGGGGCCGCGCGCGTCGATGCCGGCGTCCACCTGGTCGTGGAGGCCCGCGACGCGGACCATGAAGAACTCGTCGAGGTTGGACGAGTAGATCGCGAGGAACTTGACTCGCTCGAGCAGCGGCGTGCGCCGGTCCTCGGCAAGCTCGAGCACGCGCTCGTTGAAGTCGATCCAGGAGACTTCGCGGTTCTGGTAGAGCTCGGTGTCGGTGAGGTCGATCGCCTCCGGCGCCGCCTGAGTCGCGTGTGCTGCGAGCGCTTCAGCTTGAGGTTCCATGTTCACCTCCCATTCTCGCGCACCGGTATCGTCCGGGGGCGTTGTGATTTGGCTGTTGCGTCACGCCGAGGCAGAGGACGGTTCGCCTGACGCGGAGCGGCCGCTTACAAGGGAGGGCGAGGCGCAGGCGCGCGACACGGGAGCCGCGCTCGCCTCCATGGGGGTGAGCTTCGATGCTTGCGTGTCGAGCCCTAAGGTGCGTGCCGTGGACACGGCGCGCATCGTCTGCGAGCCGCTCGACGGCGTCGAGGTGCGGCTCGACGAGCGGCTCGGTGGCGGTCCGTTCGACCCCAAGGCGCTGGCCGCTGAGCTCGGCGAGGAGGTGCTCCTCGTGGGCCACGATCCCGACTTCTCGCTGGCGGTGCATCGGATGACGGGCGCGCAGGTGCGTCTGAGGAAGTGCGGGCTCGCGGCGGTCGCCAAGGGAGAGCTGATCCTACTGCTGCGACCCTCCGAGCTGAGCGCGATCGCCGAGGCGGCGCCGGCCCGGTCGAAGTAGCGCCCGGCTCACGCGGCCTCGCGCTCCTCGAGCAGCTCCAGCAGCACGCCCTCCCGCAATCCACCGCGCGCAATCCGAAGAGGAAGCTGGAGGCGGTCCGACACCGCCTCGAGCACCAGGATCCCGGCCGGGAGCAGCCGGACGCGCTCGGGATCCAGCTCGAAGCGTGCGGCGACGTCGGCTATCGACGTCCGGGACAGCACCCTGATCCCCCGCTCCAAGGTTTCGTGCGAGAGCTCAGAACCCACAAGGCGGCGCATCGAGGTCGCGGTGCCTCCCACCGCCACCGCCTCTGACGCGGCTGGCGGGTCGATTCCCTCGAATGTCCCGTCCACGTGGTTTCGCACCTTCTCGAGCTCCTCCACGGCGGGGGGATCCGAGCGTAGGTACGAGTCGGCGAGGTAGCCGGAGCCGATCCGGAAGGTGGCCGACCAGCTCACCGCCCCCTCCGGCGAGCCCACGGCGAGCTCGGTGGAGCCGCCGCCCACGTCGATCACCGCCACCGTGCCGCGGGCGGGAGAGGTGAGCGTGCGAGTCGCCCCCACGAACGCCAGTCGCGCCTCCTCCTCGCCGGTCAGGATCCAGAGCGGCATGCCTCCGGCATCCTCCACGGCGACCGCCAGCTCGTCGCGGTTGGCGGCGTCGCGGATCGCCGCCGTGGCAACCGCCACGCATTCGACCGCGCCAACCTCCTTTGCCACGCGGCACTGGGTGGCCACCACCTCCGCGGTCTCGTCGATCTTCGTCCGCGGGATCTCGCCGTCGGTGAGAAGGCTCTTTCCGATGCGGGTGAAGGCGCGTTGAGTGACGAGCTCACGGAGCTTGCCATTGCGGCGCTCGGCGACGAGCAACCGGGTGGTATTGCTGCCGATGTCTATGCAGGCAAGGACCACGACGGGGGTCCGCGCCTCAGGCGTGCTTCACGACGATGCCCTCGAGCACGTGGCCGACATGCTCGCAGGAGTCGATGCCCTGCTCCAGGCGCTCGAAGATGTCCTTCCAGCGAATGACCAGCATCGGATCGATGCCGTCCTCGAACAGCGCGGTGAGGCCGGCGCGCTCGAGGCTGTCGCCTTCGTCCTCGAGCCGATCGAGCTCCACGATGTGCCTCGGCAGATCGGCCGGCTGGCGGAGACGCCCCATCGCCGTGGCGATCTCGCTTGCCGCACGGTGCAGCACGTCCGCAAGCGCCACCGCCTGCTCCATCGGCGCCTCCACCTTGTAGAGATACATGAAGTCCGCCACCTCCTCCGTGTAGTCGACGACGTCGTCGAGCACCGAGGCGAGAGCGTGCAGGTCGCCCCGGTCGAACGGGGTGCTGCTCCGCTTGTAGAGGTGGTGGATGATGTCGTGAGTGACGCGGTCGCCCTCGTGCTCGCGGTCCACGAGCTCGCGCCTTATGTCCTGCTCCTCCGGCCAACTGCGCATGAGCCGCTCTAGCAAGGACGCGGCAACCTCGGCGTTGTCACCCGCACGGCGAAAGAGGCTGAACAGCTCGTCGTAGTCAGGCGCCCTGCCGAACAGCCCCCGTACACGGGTACCGACGCTAGGGGCTGCCACCGACGCTGAGCTCCGGGTGCGAGGCGTCCTCGAACTCCCGGAACAGGCCGGTGACGACAAAGGCGGTCTGCTCGCCGACGTCCACCGCGTTGTCTCCGATGCGCTCGATGCAGCGCGCCACGAGCATCATGTGCATCGCCCACTCGCGCCGGTCCACGTCGTCCCCGATCTTGAGCGCGAGGTGGAAGCAGTCGCGATTGAGGCGATCGATCTCGTCGTCCTGACGCACCAGGTCCTGGGCCAGGGCCACGTCTCGCCGCTCGAAGGCCTGCTTGCACTGGATCACCTGGCGTCCTGCCTGCTCGCCCATGTCGGCAAGATTGCGGAGCATTCGCTCGTCGGCCGGCGGCTCGTGCCCCGCCAGGGGAACCAGCTTGGCGATGTTCACGCACTGGTCGCCCATGCGCTCGACATGCTTGATGACGTGCAGCAGGGCGGCCACCAGCCGCAGGTCGGTGGCGACCGGCGCCTGCAGGGCAAGCAGCGAGAGGATGCCCTGGTGAACCTCCAGATAGCGTCCGTCGAGGCGGTCGTCGTCCTCGATCACCATGCTCGCGAGCTCGACGTCCTGATGCTCGACGGTCTCGAGCGCACGCCGAAGCGCCTCCACGACCATGTCGAGGCCGCCGAGGGCCTGCTGCTCGAGTCGGGCCAGCTCCTCCTGGAAGTGGGTCCGTGTCGTATGCGGCACGGTACTACCCGACCCTGCCCGTGACGTACGCCTCCGTGCGAGGGTCGGCCGGGTTCGTGAAGATCTTGTCGGTCTCGTCGAACTCCACCATGCGTCCGGTGCGGTGCTGCTCGCCCTTGTCGAGCTCGACGGTGAAGAAGGCGGTGCGGTCGGAGACCCTCGCCGCCTGCTGCATGTTGTGGGTCACGATCACGATCGAGTAGAGCTCCTTCAGCTCGAGCATCAGGTCCTCGATCCGACCGGTCGAAATCGGATCCAGCGCGGAGCAGGGCTCGTCCATCAGGATCACGTCGGGCTCGACGGCGAGGCAGCGCGCGATGCAGAGGCGCTGCTGCTGGCCGCCCGACATCCCGAAGGCGCTCGACTTGAGGCGATCCTTGACCTCGTCCCAGAGTGCGCCGCGGCGTAGGGCGCCCTCCACGATCTCGTCTAGGTCGTCCCTCATGCCGAGCACTCTCGGGCCGAAGGCGATGTTGTCGTAGATCGACTTCGGAAACGGGTTGGGCTTCTGGAACACCATCCCGATCCTCTTACGCACCTCGACCGCGTCGACATCGGGCGCGTACAGGTCCTGGTCGTGGTAGAGGACCTTGCCCTCCACGACGGCCCCGGGAATCAGGTCGTTCATGCGGTTGAGACAGCGGATCAGGGTGGACTTCCCACAGCCGGAGGGGCCGATCAGGGCCGTGATCTCGTTCATGGCGATGTCGAAGCCGATGTCCCGCACCGCCGGCACGCCGCTGTAGGTGACGGTGACGCCTTCGAGGCTGAAGATGGCCTCACCGGCCTGCTTCCGTTCCGTCGCTGGCCCCTCTACCGCGGGGGCTCGAGCGCCCCTGATCCGACGCTTGAGCGGAGCTTCCGCTCCGGCTTCGTGTCCGTGCTCCTGCCGTCGGTCCGTCACGTGATCAGCCACCTCTTTTGTCTCCTACCACTTCTGCTCGTAGCGGTTGCGCAGCCAGATCGCGATGGAGTTCATCGCCATCAGCAGGATCATCAGCACCAGGATCCCGCCCGCGGCGAGCGGCTTGTAGTTGTTGATGTCGTTCGACGGCCGGGAGATCCAGTCGAAGATCTGGATCGGCAGTGCCGTGAATGACGAGTCCAGCCCGCTGGGGTTGAACGCCAGGAACGTAGCGGCTCCCACCACGATCAGGGGCGCGGTCTCGCCGATGGCCCGCGACAGCGCGAGGATGACGCCGGTCGCTATCCCAGGAATCGAGGCCGGCAGCACCTGACGCCAGATCGTCTGCCACTTGGTCGCGCCGAGCGCGAGCGAGCCCTCGCGGATCGAAGGAGGCACGGCGCGGATCGCCTCCCTTCCGGCGATGATCACCACGGGCAGCACCAGCAAACCGAGCGTGAGCCCGCCGGCGAGCACGACGTTGCCGAGCGACAGCGGTCCCCTCACGAGGAACGCCAGGCCGAGGATCCCGTAGACGATGGAGGGCACGGCGGCGAGGTTCTGGATGTTCACCTCGATCAGCCGGTTCCACCACTTGCCGTTGTCGGCGTACTCCTCGAGATAGATGGCGGTGGCGACCCCGACCGGCACGATGAACGCGGCGCAAACCGCCATCAGCCAGATCGTGCCGGTGAGCGCGGCCTCGATCCCCGCCCGCTTGGCGTTGATGGACGAGAAGCTCGTGAGGAAATCGAGGCTGAGCTGCCCGATCCCGTCGCGAACGACGTCGACGAGCAGAACCCCGAGCAACAGCATGGAGAGACCGATGCAGGCAAGCAGGAGACCGCGGAAGCCGGCGCCCTTGAGCTTCGTCGCCCCCGACGACCTCACTCGTACACCTGCCGGTATTTCCGGACGAAGCGGATCGAGATCAGGTTCATCGCGAGGGTGATCAGGAAGAGCGTCATGCCGAGCGCGAAGATGGTCTTGTACTCGACGCTCCCCGTCGGGATGTCCCCCTTGGCTATCGCGCCGATGAAGGAGGTGATCGTGTAATGAGGGCCCCTCGGGTCGGCGGACATGCTCGCGATCTGGCCCGCCGCCACGAGCACGATCATGGTCTCGCCGACCGCCCGGGAGACGCCGAGCACTATCGAGGCCACGACGCCGGAGAGGGCGGCGGGGAATACCACCCGTAGAGAGACCTGTAGCCGCGAGGCGCCAAGGCCGAAGGCGCCCTCACGCAGCGATTGGGGGACCGCCGCCAGCGCGTCCTCCGAGATAGAGGCCACCGTCGGGACGATCATGAAGCCCATGATGATTCCCGCCGACAGGGCGTTGAACACGTCGACCCTGAGGTGCAGGAGGTCTTGCAGGATGTTCGGCGTGAAGTAGGTGAGGGCGAAGTAGCCGAACACGATCGTCGGAACGCCGGCGAGCAGCTCCAGGATCGGCTTGATCGTCCTTCGCACGCGCGGCCGCGCGTACTCGCTCAGGTAGATCGCGGAACCGAGGCCCAGCGGGACCGCCACGACCATGGCGATTCCCGTGATGAGGAAGGTCCCCACGAGCAGCGGGAGGACGCCGAAGCTGGCGGGCTGGAAGGTCGGCGTCCACTTGGTTCCAAAGAGGTAGTCGCCGAGCCCGACGCTCTGGAAGAAGACGAGAGTCTCGCGCAGCAGCGAGATCACGATCCCCGTCGTCGTCAGGACCGAGATCAGGGCGGCCAGGAAGAGGATCCCCTTGATCAGGTCCTCCCCCCAGCGACGGGGGGGCCCCCCCCGGGTAGGGCGCGGGGCCCCGGGGGGGGGGGGGGGGG
>JBKPHP010000208.1:0-8977 GCA_046729895.1 Actinomycetota bacterium | reverse complement strand
CCGCCAGCCGGCCGCGGCCCGGCGGGCGGACGACCAGGTCGGGCCTGTTCGCGCCCTCCGAGTCAACCAGGTGCTCCTGGGAGAAGAAATCGCAGTGCTCGGACATGCCCGCGGCCTCGACCACGTTGCGCAGCGTCAGCTCTCCCCACTGGCCGCGGACGCCCGGACACGGAGGCCTCTGACAGCGAGCGGGTCTCGTCGTTGAGGACGGTGAGCTGCTGCGAGAGCTGCCCGCCCAGACGCTTTCGCTCGCCCTCGAGCGCGCGCATTTCCTGTTGGAAGCGCTCGATCAGCTCGTCGTCGGAGCGGCCGCCCGCGCGCACGGGTAGACGGCGAGGAGGGCGCCGAAGGCGGCGCCGACGGCGAAGGTGAGCCCGGCGATCATGCAGCCAGGGTTCTCCTCCGATTGGACGGTTTGCAGCGATCCCTGCGCGCCCAAAGCGCCCCGGCGGTTTCTACTAAGAGCAGGGGGTTTCCGTCCTCCTGTTCGCTTCGAGACCATGGATGAGAGCTGGGACGGCTGGCGGGTGGAAGGCCACGAGGTCTTTGATGCCGGGGCTTTCCATCGTTGGAACGGGCAAGCGCAGCGGCGCTCCGGTCGAGCACGAGATTGGGGTCGCTTACACCCTCAGGAATGGGAAGCTCCTGCGGTTGCGTTCGTACGCGAATCCGGCAGAAGCCCTCCAAGCCGTGGGCTTGCGCGAGTAGGCGATGTCGCTCGCGCCCGTCGGACGTGAGGACGAGACCGCCCTGCCCGCGCGCGCCCTGGGCCGCGATCGCCTCTCGAACGCCGAGGCGGCCGAGCGCACGCATCGCATTCTGAAAGAGGACGAGTCCGGCGCCGATTCCGCCGAGCCGCGGGGCTCGCTCGAGCACGCTGACGCTGTGCCCCGCGCGGCGCAGGGCGATCGCCGCAGACAGTCCACCGATCCCTGCCCCCACGACGATTATCCGCATCGGCCGATCATGCCGGGCCGCGCACCGCCGTGCGATTCTCGCCCGGCGCTACCGCACCCGGGCGTTGCGGGAGATGATCGGCGGGTGTCACAGCCGGGGCTTCTGTCTTGTCTTACGGGTGTAGATGGTCTTTCGATCAAGCAGCCACTGATGAGAGTGCTTGTGGCAGGCGCGACGGGCGCCATTGGAAAGCAGCTCGTGCCGCGCCTGGTTGCCGTGGGTCATGCGGTTCACGGCATGACGCGCAGCGAGTCGAAGCAGACGATGCTCCGCGACCTGGGCGCGGTGCCGGTGGTCGCGGACGCGCTTGATCCAAATCAGGTCGCTGAGGCGGTGGGCAGGGCGAGGCCGGAGGTGATCGTCCATCAGCTGACCGCGATCGGTGCCGTCGATCCGCGTCACATGGAGCGCGATTTCGCGCCGACGAACCGCCTGCGGACCGAGGGCACCGATCACCTGCTCGCGGCCGCGCAGGCGGTCGGGGTGCGGCGGTTTGTGGCGCAGAGCAATGGCGCGTTCGTGTACTCACGGAGCGGTGGGGCGGTGAAGAGTGAAGAGGACCCGCTCGACCCCACGCCCGTGCGCGAGATGCGCGCGCTCATAGCCGCGCTCCGCCATCTCGAGGGCGCCGTGCTGGGCGCCAACTGGACTGAGGGGATCGTGCTGCGCTACGGCGCGCTCTACGGGCCGGGCACATCGATGGCGCCGGGCGGGAACGAGTTCGAGCTGATCCGCAAGCGCAAGTTGCCGGTAGTCGGCCGCGGCGGCGGCGTGTGGTCGTTCGTCCATGTCGCCGACGCGGCGGAGGCGGCGGTGGCGGCCGTCGAGCACGGCAGTCGCGGCGTCTACAACGTGGTCGACGATGAGCCGGCCCGGGTCGCGGAATGGCTGCCGGCGCTGGCGCAGGCGCTGGGCGCCAAGCAGCCGAGGCGGGTGCCGCGGTTGATCGGGCGGCTCTTCGCCGGCGAGTGCGGCGTGCAGATGATGACCGAGCTTCGCGGTGCCTCCAACGCCAAGGCAAGGCGCGAGCTGGCGTGGCGCCCGGGGCATCCCAGCTGGCGGCTGGGGTTCGCGGCGGCATGACCGATCGCGAGCGACTGCTGAACGAGCTGCGGCCGGTCGCGTTCGCGATCGCCTACCGGATGCTCGGCAGCGTCGCCGAGGCCGAGGACGTGGTGCAGGAAGCGCTGCTGCGATTGCATCGGGCACTCGAGGCGGGCGAGCGGATCGCATCGCCGCGGGCGTTCGTGGCGACGGTGACCACCCGGCTGGCGATCAACGCGCTGCGCTCCGCGCGCGCCCGGCGCGAGGAATACGTCGGCGAGTGGCTGCCAGAACCCATCATCACCGACGACCTCGAGGACCCGGCACGGCAGGCGGAGATGGCGGACTCGCTGTCGCTGGCGCTGCTGGTGCTGCTCGAGAGCCTCTCGCCCGAGCAGCGCGCCGTGCTGCTGCTGCACGACGTGTTCGACTACGGCTATCCGGAGATCGCGCAGATCGTCGCCAAGAGCGAGGACAACGTCCGCCAGCTCGCGATCCGAGCGCGGCGCCGCGTCGAGCAGCGCCGGCCCCGCTTCCAGACGACGCGCGAGCAGCGCGACGAGCTGGCACGACGGTTCTTCCAGGCCGCCGAGCAAGGCGATCTCGCCGGCCTCGAGGCGCTCCTCGCTCACGACGTGGCGCTGACCGGCGACGGCGGCGGCAAGGTTCCCGCGCTCGCGCGGGCGCTGCGCGGCCGCGGGCGCGTCGCACGCACGCTGGCCAACTGGTTCCGCCCGACCCCGCGCGCTCCGAGCGTGTCGTCGCGCCCCGTCGAGGTCAACGGCGGCCCGGGAGCGCTCTACCTCGACGCGCAGCAGCGGCTGATCGCCGTCGTGGCGCTCGACATCCCCGGCGCTCAGATCACACGCATCAACGCGATCGTCAACCCCGACAAGCTGGCCCACCTCGGGCCAGTCGGCGACTACACATCGCTAGTGAGGAGCCGCGCCCCGGCCGGCAGGTTCGACCTTTCGTAGCCATCCCAGCATTCAGATCGCCCCGAGGAGAAACCAAATGTCAACTGCCCAGAAAACAAGCAACAAGGCCTCGGCCAAGCGCTTCCTTGACGCCGCCAACAGCGGGGATGCGGAGCTCATGTCGAGGACGATCGACGAGCTCGTCGCGCCCGACGCGGTGATCCGCACGCCGCTGCCGATTGCCGCGACCGGCGCGGAATTGCTGAAGGAGGTGTTCGCGCGGCTCCTGCGGGCCTATCCCGACCTTCACATCACGGTCGAGGACCTGATCGAGGAGGGGGACAAGGTCGTCTTCCGCAATACGGTCACCGGAACCCACCAGGGCGAACACATGGGCCTCCCACCAACCGGCAAGGCCGTCACCTACAACGAGATCTTCATCGCCCGCTTCGCGGACGGGCAAATCGCCGAGACCTGGGGGGTCGTCGACGTCCTCGCACAGATGCGACAGCTCGGCGCCATCCCCGGAGGCGTTTCATGAGCACAGCACCGGAGGCTTTTGGCGGCGTGTTCGTTGACGTCGGACAACCGCATCGCCTGTGCGACCGCTACAACCTCTTCCACATCCACCAGTCGCTGTCGACCGCGGCGGAGCCGGCGATCAGCGGCCAGCAGCAGCGCGGATGACCGCGCGCTCGAGGCCCCAGCGAGCCAACCCGGACGGTCGGCGGCGGCCAGGAACAAGCCTCGAACGGGCTCGGCTCAGGGTCTGACGTGACAGCGGCGAACGATCGGCGGACAGCTTCGCCCCAACGGTGGGTTAACGGCGCACAGTTCCGCTGCTGAGCAGGTGGGGGCGCCGGCACCGCGGCCGGCCGCGAAGCTCCCGTCCGCGAGCAAACGACAATCTGCGAGGCACCGCTGCTAGTCGGCCGGGCGGCCCGCCAGGTGGCGGGGCGGAGCAGTTGAACAGGAAGCCTCGATCGGCGCCCAACCAGAGCGATGGAAAGGAAGACGAGCGTGTCGGCTGCCGGTCGCAGCGCGACTGCTACCGCACTGGACGCGACAAGCACAAGCTCCTCCCCCGCCCCATGGAGTTCCGCGCTCGGTCGGGTTGGATCTGATCAAGCCCTGACCACGCTGACGGTCCGGTAGCGTCGTTTGCGTTGAGCAACTCCGGCCAGGAGCCACGAACGCGACTCGTGAAGCGGATCGTGCGCCTGTTTCGTCCCTATCGCGGCCGCACGGCGCTGATCCTCGTCTCGATCCTGGTCACGTCGGGGTTGGGCATCGTGAACCCGCTGCTCATTCAGGTCGTCTTCGACGACGCGCTGTTCGCCGCCGGGGGACCGAACCTCGGCCTCCTCTATGCGCTGGTCGCCGTGATGGTCGCAATCCCGATCGTGACGGGGCTGCTGGGCGTCGGTCAGACCTACCTGACGAACGTCGTCGGCAACCGCGTGATGCAGGACCTGCGAGATCGCCTCTACGAGCACCTTCAGTCGATGCCGCTCGCGTTCTTTACCGGCACCAGGACGGGCGAGATCCAGTCCCGGCTCGCGAACGACGTCGGCGGCGTCCAGACCGTCGTGACGAGCACGGCGTCATCGATCCTCTCGAACGTCGTGACCGTCACCAGCAGCCTGGTGGCGATGGTTGTCCTCTCGTGGCAGCTCACCGCCGTCTCGCTGGTCCTGGTGCCCCTATTCGTCTTCCTGACCTATCGAGTCGGGCGTGTCCGGCGGGCCGTCACCGCGGAGACGCAGGAGTCGATGGCGGAGATGAGCGCCATCACTCAGGAGACGCTGTCCGTGTCGGGCATCTTGCTGTCCAAGGTCTTCGAGCGGCGTGCCGACGAGATCGAGCGTTACCGGCGGGCCAACGAGCGGCTGGCGGGGCTGCAGGTACGTCAGCAGATGACCGGCCAGGGCTTCTTCGCTCTAGTCCAGGCCTTCTTCGGCGTCACCCCGGCGATCATCTACCTCGTCGCCGGCATCACCCTCGACAGCGGCAGCGGCCCAGCGATCAGCGCCGGCACCATCGTCGCCTTCACAACGCTCCAGACGCGTCTCTTCTTCCCGATCATCCAGCTGCTCAGGGTGTCGGTCGAGATCCAGTCGTCGCTGGCGCTGTTCGAGCGCGTCTTCGAGTACCTCGACCTCGAGCCCGAGATCGTCGACGCGCCGGACGCGATGCGGCTCGATCCCCACTCCGTGCGAGGGGAGGTCGCCCTCCGCGACGTCTCCTTCCAGTATCCGGAGAGCTCGCCACCGGCCGAAGCGACAGCGGGGGGCTCGGTCGATGGACGGCCGCGCCGGCGCGCCCTCGACCAGCTCTCGCTGACGATTGAGCCCGGCCAGCTCGCCGCGCTGGTCGGCCCCAGCGGCGCCGGAAAGACCACCATCTCCTACCTCATCCCGCGCCTCTACGACGCGAGCTCCGGCACGGTCGAGATCGACGGCACCGACGTGCGCAAGATCCGGCTGGCCTCACTGTCCGGGATCGTGGGCGTCGTGACCCAGGAGACCTACCTCGTCCACGCGAGTGTGCGTGACAACCTGCTCTACGCGAAGCGCGACGCGTCCAAGTCCGAACTGGAGGCGGCGGCGAGGGCGGCGCTGATCCACGACCGCATCCTCGAGCTTGACGACGGCTACGACACCCTGGTCGGCGAGCGCGGCTACCGCCTCTCGGGTGGCGAGAAGCAGCGCATCGCGATCGCGCGGGTGGTCCTCAAGGACCCACGCGTCCTCATCCTCGACGAGGCCACATCGGCGCTCGACACCACCAGCGAGCGTCTCGTCCAAGCGGCCTTCGAGCCGCTGATGGAGGGCAGGACGACGCTCGCCATCGCCCACCGCCTCTCGACCATCTTCGCCGCCGACGTCATCTTCGTCCTCGATCGCGGACGTCTGGTCGAGCAAGGCACGCACGCCGAGCTGCTCGGTCTGGGCGGCCTCTATGCCCGCCTTTACCACGAGCAGTTCCAGGATGGCCTGGTGGAGGCCTCCTGCGCGGATGGGGTGGTGCTCTCGAACGGCGGCGTGGTCCGCACAGGGTCGGCTGCCGACCGCGTCGCAGAGGCTTAGTGGCGGACTCCTATTGGTTGCGGAGTCGGCCGGCCAGACATCATTGGCCCAGACAGCAGGACTAAGCCGACCCCAGAAGCCGGGCGCTGCGACATCGTCGAGGTGCCCGCCCGTCTGCATCCCCTCCGCGCCAGATCCTTGGTGTGCTGGCTAAGCGGGCCAGCTTTTGAACGGGGCCCCGCCCGCCTCCGATGGCGGAGAATCCGTGTGTGGGCGACCTGCAAATAGTCATCGCGGCGCTCTTCGTCTCGGCCGCCGGCCTCAACGCTCTAGCCAACTGGCTGCGGGTGCCGTATCCGATCCCGCTGGTGATCGGCGGGCTGTTGCTGGGACTGGTGCCCGGCATCCCGGACATACAGCTCGACCCCGACCTGGTCCTGCTCGTCTTCCTGCCGCCGTTGCTCTACTCGGCGGCCTTCTTCGCGGACCTCAGGGCCCTCCGGGCGGACGCCCGGGTGATCTCGCTGCAAGCGATCGGGCTGGTGATCGCCACCGCCACCGTCGTCGCGGTGATCGCGCACGAGCTGATCGATCTGCCCTGGGCGACGTCGTTCGTGCTCGGCGCGATCCTCTCGCCCACCGACCCGGCGGCCGCGACGGCGGTGATGCGGCGGGTCGGCGCGCCGCGCCGGATGGTCAACGTACTCGAGGGCGAGAGCCTGTTCAACGACGCCACCGCCCTGGTCGCCTACAAGGTCGCGCTGGGGGCCGCCGTAGGCGCGAGCGTCTCCGCGTCGCACACGGTGCTCGAGTTCTTCGCGGACGCGGCCGGGGGGATCACGATCGGGCTGGCGGTCGGCTGGCTGATCGCCGCGGTGAGGAAGCGGATCAACGACGTGAACACCGAGCTCACGATCTCTCTGTTCAGCGCCTATGGAGCATTCGTCCCGGCGGACCAGCTCGGGGTCTCTGGTGTGCTGGCAGCGGTCACGGCGGGGATCTACCTCGGATTCCGCGCCCCGGAGATCGCCTCGCCCGAGAGCCGGATGCAGGGCTTCGCGATGTGGTCGGTCCTCACCTTCCTGTTGAACGCGACCCTTTTCATTCTGATCGGGCTGCAGCTGCCGGTGATCGTCGACGGGCTCAGCGGACAGCCCGCAGGCGAGGTGATCGGCTACGCGGCGGCGGTCTGCGCCGCGGTGATAGCCATCCGCTTCGTCTGGAGCTTCCTCGTTACGTTCCTCATCCGGGCGATCGACCGGCGCCCCTCGCAGCGCACGCGGCGCACCGACTGGCGCAACCGGGTAGTGGGGGGCTGGGCCGGGATGCGGGGCGCGGTGTCGCTAGCCGCGGCGCTGGCGCTCCCACTCCACACAGACGCCGGCGCGCCGCTGCCCGGGCGCGACCTGATCCAGTTCATCACCTTCGCCCTGATCCTGGTGACGGTGGTCGGCGAAGGACTCACCCTCCCCTTCCTGATCCGCCGCCTGGGCGTGGTCGAGGACGGCATCGAGGAAGAGCAGGAGGAGATCCGCGCCCGGCTGGTGATCGCCCGAGCTGCGCTGGAGCGGGTCGACGAGCTGGAGGCCGAGGAGTGGACCCGCGACGGGACCGTCGAGCGTGTCCGCGCCCTCTACCGCTTCCGCCAGCGGCGCTTCAAGGCGCGGGCGGGGAAGATCGAGGACGAGGACGGGATCGAGGAGGGCTCCCTCGCCTACCAGCGGATGATGCACGAGATCTTCGCCGCTCAGCGGCAGGAGCTCGTCCGACTTCGGAACGGTCGCGAGATCAGCGCCGACGTGATGCGGCGGGTCGAGCGCGAGCTCGACCTGGAGGAATCGCGGCTGGAGGTCTAGCTGGGCTCGGACGAGGGCAACCGCCAAGCGGAGGAGTCTCTCGCCGCGCCCGTCATGAGCCAGGCAATACTCGGCGAGCGCGACCGCTCGGCGGCGAAGCTAGGACATCGCCCGCGGGTCGGCCGGCGTTGTGCGCCTACCGTACTTCTGGATCAACGGGCCGCCGCCCAAGGAATACGAGTCTCCCGAGTTCCATGAGTTGATGCGCGACGGGTTCCGCGACTGGCGGCTGGAGGTCGGCGGGCTGGTCCGCGCGCCGGTGTGGCTTTCCCTCGATGATTTGAAGGCGATGCCGAGCCGCACGCGGATCACCAAGCACAATTGCGCCCAGGCTCACAGGCGCGAAACGCCTCGATTCGGGCAGGCGGACCCTCTCAGGCGGTCGCGGCCACGCGCCGAACCTCGACACCGGTGATGGTGACGCCAGGGGCGGCCTAGCTGCTGGCAGGCGGAGCGGTTTCGCGTGCCTGCTCCTCGGTTTCGAACAGGGGGGATACTGGGCGGCAGATGCCGGAGGAGAACATCGATCTCGTCCGCTCGATCTTTGCGGCCTGGGAGGGCGGCGACTACGCCTCGACCGCGTGGGCGCACCCCGAGATCGAGTTTGTGTTCGCCGACGACCTCCTCCGCGGCAGCTCTAAGGGGCTGGCCGGGCTTGCGGAGGGCTGGGGCGACTTCCTCGCCGCCTGGGAGGACTTCCGCGTCAAGGCGGGGGAGTACCGCGAGCTCGACGGCGAGCGTGTTCTCGTTCTCGTCGCGTTTGGCGGGCGTGGCAAGACGAGCGGACTCGAGGTCGCGCGGATGCGCATGAAAGGAGCGAACCTGTTCCACCTTCGCGGTAGCAAGGTGACTCGGCTCGTCCTCTACGACGACTACGAGCGTGCCCTCGCCGACCTCGGGCTCGCTCCGGGGCTGTCGGAGTAGGCGATGTCGGAGGAGAACATGGAGGTCGTGCGCCGTTCTTTTGACGCCTACAACCGCGACGGGCTCGATGCGCTCCTGCCCCACCTCCACCCTGCAGTGGAATGGACCACCAGTGGAGCCTTCCTCGAGGCGGCCCACCTATCGCGGCCGCAAGGAAGTGCGCTCGCCGCGTGCCGATCGCCGACCTCGGCAAAGCGCGCGGGCATCGTCGCGACCGTGAAGTCCTCGGGCTCGACCTCGGCGAGCTCGT
>JBKPHP010000207.1:0-5017 GCA_046729895.1 Actinomycetota bacterium | reverse complement strand
CGGGTGCGGGGGAGATTCCCGAGCACGTCGCCGCCGCCGTCCTCCATGGCCGGCCAGTCTAAACCTCCAGGCCCCGGGTACAGCTCACCCGACGCCCGGTCGAGACGGTTTTCGCGGCTAGGTAACCCTTTCCGCGAATATTGGGTAAGAACGTAATTGGTTGACTGGCAAGTCAGCGGAAAGTGGGCAGTGCGCCGCTTGACTACACAAACTGAAGCCTTACACTTTCGAACGTCTGTTTGAATGGGGCGAGTGCCTCGCCGCTTGTCCCTGCGCGAGCATGGGAAAGGGATGTCCGTAGCTGAACTGCAAGAGCTCGAGGAGGTCAAGCTCCTCATGGCCAAGGGCCAGCAGACCGGGGTGCTGACCTACGCCGAGGTAGCGATCGCGCTGGCAGAGGTCGAGCTCGACGAGGGCGACGTCGAGGAGCTTCACGGGTTCCTCGAGAAGTCGGAGATCGAGCTCGTCGAGGACGACCCGGCTCTCTCCCACCGTCCCGAGGACGAGCGGGCAGTCGACGGCAAGGGCCGGCGCCGGAAGGCCAAGGCGACCATCGACCTCAAGCCCGACATGACCACCGACTCCCTTCAGCTGTTCCTGAAGGACATCGGCAAGGTCAGGCTGCTGACGGCCCAGGAGGAGGTCGACCTGGCCAAGCGGATCGAGCGCGGCGACCTCGACGCGAAGCAGAAGATGGTGGAGTCCAACCTGCGGCTGGTCGTCTCCATCGCCAAGAATTACCGCAACCAGGGTCTGCCCTTCCTCGACCTGATCCAGGAGGGGACCCTGGGCCTCGTCCGGGCCGCGGAGAAGTTCGACTACCGCAAGGGCTTCAAGTTCTCGACCTACGCCACCTGGTGGATCCGCCAGGCGATCGCTCGCGCGCTGGCCGACAAGGCGCGCACGATCCGGATCCCCGTGCACGTGGTCGAGAAGCTCAACAAGATCGGGCGCGCCGAGCGCAAGCTCGTCACCGAGCTGGGCCGGGAGCCGACCCCCGACGAGATCGCGGACGTCACCGGAATCGAGCCCGAGGAGGTCGACTCGATCAAGCGGTCGGCTCAGGCGCCGGTGTCACTCGAGAAGCCCGTCGGTGACGAGGAGGAGTCCGAGTTCGGACAGTTCATCGCGGACGAGCGGGCCGAGTCGCCCTACGAGCGCGCCGCTGAGATCCTCACCAAGGAGGCCCTTCGAGAGGCGCTCGAGAACCTCTCCTACCGGGAGCGGCGCGTGCTCGAGCTGCGGTACGGGCTGGGCGGGGAGCACCCGCGCACGCTCGACGAGGTGGGCCGCACCTTCAACGTCACCCGCGAGCGCATCCGGCAGATCGAGAACCAGAGCCTCAAGAAGCTCCAGTCGCTGGCCGAGGCCCAGAAGCTCCGCGACGTAGCCTAAGCCGGTCAACCTCGGTCAAGGAGGGCAGGTGCAGAGCACCCTCGGTGAGTTCCAGGAAACCCAGTCGCAGGACGCGTTCGCGCTCCAGAATTCGAAGCTGCTCAAGGTCAGCCTGAACCAGGTGACCATCCAGGCCAAGCTCGGCTCCATGGTGGCCTATCAGGGCGACGTGTCCTTCGAGCATGCCGGATCCGGCGGCATGAGCCGCCTCATGAAGAAAGCGGTCACGGGCGAGGGAGCCCGGCTGATGAAGATGTCGGGCAGCGGCGAGGTCTTCCTGGCCGACCAGGCGCAGGAGGTTCATCTGCTCAAGCTCGAGACCGACGCGATCACCGTCAACGGCGCGAACCTGCTCGCCTTCGACGACGGCATCGACTGGGACATCCACCGCGTTCAGGGAGTCAGCGGGATGATGGGCGGCGGGCTCTTCAACACCTCGCTGACCGGCAGTGGCTGGGTGGCCGTGCTCTCCGACGGCCCGCCAATGCTGCTCAACACGGGTGAGGCACCCACCTTCGCCGACCCCCAGGCGGCGATCACCTGGTCGAGCGGCGTGCAGACGAGCGTGAAGACCGACATCAAGCTCAAGAACTTCATTGGCCGCGGCTCGGGCGAGTCGGTTCAGATGGCGTTCTCGGGCAACGGCTGGGTGCTGGTCCAGCCGAGCGAGGGCCGGGTGATGCCCACGGGATCGGGCGGAGGTGGCGCCGGCGGGCTGCTGAGCAACCTGGGCGGCTGAGTTGCATAACTTCAGTTGTTGAAGCATTGCGCTAGAATCGAGCCCCAAGGGCTTGCAGATGCAGCACCGCAGCGACGAAACCTGCCCCGTCTGTGCCACCGCCGACATCATCTGCGGCAAATGGACGATCCTGGTGATCCGGGACCTCGCGGAGGGACGCACCCGGTTTTGTGAGCTGGAGCGGTCGCTGGCGGGGATAAGTCCGCGCACCCTCTCCCTGCGCCTCCGGGCGCTCGAGGAGCAGGGGATCGTGGAGCGGCACACATATCCGGAGGTGCCGCCCCGCGTGGAGTACTCCCTGACCGAGAAGGGCCGCGCGCTGATTCCGCTGGTCGACGACATGCGTCGCTACGGCCGCGAATGGCTCGGCGCCTGCGAGACCGACAGCGAGCGCGAGCCCGCGATAGCGGCTGCCTGAGCCGCCCGGCTCAGGGGCAGGAACCCGCCCCGCGGAGGCGAATTCGCGCGTATGCGGAATCTCGCCCTCCATGACGCGCTCCGCGACTTCGCCGTCGAGGCGGCCGCCCTCCTCACGGGAGAGCAGCGCGCGGGCGCCGAGCTCGAGTTCGAAGTCGAGAACGACGGCGGCCGCCGCGGCCCGACCCTCTACCGCTACCGCCCACTGACCGAGAGGTATATCCGCGAGCGCTGGTCGCGACTCCGCGAGCTGCCCACCTGCGGGCCGGCAGCGGCCGCCCTCGGCGCCGGTGCCTCCTCCTGGCTGCGGGTGAACGGCCTGCCCGGCGCCCAGGCGGAGCCAGCGCTCCAGGCCATGCTCGAGCGGCTGTACGAGGACGCCACGAGCTTCGGCTTTCCCGAGGAGCGCTTCGAACGCGTCTACGCGGAGGTCGAGCTGACGCTCTACCGGGATACCGTCCACGCCACCGTCGCCGCTACGCTGCATGGCCTCGAGATGGAGGCCGAGCGCGTGGAGCTGGGCGGCGGCCTCTTGGTCATGCGCGCGGGGACACTGGGCGCGCCCCTCGACCCGGACGAGGTGGCCTGCGTGCTCGAGCGCGACGTCTCGCCGGCGGGCCACGGCCCTGACCACGGCGCCGAGGAGCGTTTCCGCGAGCTCGTGACCGCCCTGCGGCTGTTCAAGGCGGGCCGGGTCGCGCTGGGGACCGTGGGCTGGCGGCGCTCGGGGGAGTCCCGCTGGACGTCTTTCGAGATCCAGGGCGACGGCCCCTCCCGCGGCGACGCCTGGGTCCTCGCCCGCGACGAGGAGACCGGGCTCCGTGAGTTCCTCGGCGTGGTGTGCAAGGCGGCCCCCGGCGGGGCCGTTGCCTGGGCGCTCGGGCGCTTCGAGATGGGCTGCTCCCGCCGCCTCGACGCGGAGGCGCTTCCCGACTACCTCCTCGCACTGCGCGCCCTGCTCGACGCCGGCGGCGAGGCGGATCTGGCCGGCCTCGGCCTGCGGCTCGCCGTTCTGTGCGCCGAGGAGGGCCAGCGAAGGAACCTGCAGCGACGGATGGAGCTCGCGCTGTCCCTGGAGCGGTACGTGATGGGCGGGGGCCGCGGACAGGAGCTGCGCGACTGGATTGGCTCGGAGTCGCCGCGCCAGCTCGTGCTGGACATCGAGCGCCACACCCGCGCGCTGATCCGCGATGTCCTCTGCGGCTATCTGGAGCCGAACCTCAAATCGGTCGCCGACGACATCCTGCTGGAGCGGGGCCATCCCACGGATCCCCGCGAGATCCAGGTCCGCGACCTCCGCCAGGAGCGGGACACTGAGGAGTTTGAGCCCGAGCCGGAGGAGTCCGAGGCGGAGCAGCCTCACCTCGAAGGCGTCACGGCCTCCGCGGACTGGGGTGCGGTCGACGAGGACCCGGACAGCTACTCGGCGCCGGTCTGAGCGAACAGGTACTCGTTCATCCGCTCGAGGCCCGCCAGGTCGTGCACGTCGTCATCCAGCTCCGGCACGCAGATCATCGGCTTGCGGCCCAGCGTCGAGCGCAGACGCTTCATGCCGTCGCGGTCGCGCGCGGCCAGCAGGCGGTAGTCCTCCAGGTTGCGCATGACCTTGCGGCCCAGGACGTCGCCCAGCAGCCCAGCGACCTCGGCGTCTCCGCTCCCATCGGCAGCGGCGAGCGGGTTCATTCGGTTCACGACCACGCCCGCGAAGGGCAGGCCGGTGTCGAGCAGGCGGTGGTGGAAGAAGATTGCCTCGTCGACAGCAGCCGCCTCCGGTGAGGTGACCAGCAGGAAGGCGGTGCGGCTGTCGGCCAGGAGCGCGTTCACCCGATCGGCGCGCTCACGGAACCCCTCTGCCATCCCGGCGAAGCTGCGGAAGAACTCGGACAGGTCCTGGAGCAGATCGATGCCGGTGGCCCTCTGCATGGCCGAGAAGACCAGTCCGGTGCCGCGACCTAGCACGCGCAGCCCCAGGCGTCCCGGCACCGTGAAGAGCTGGAACGAGCGGGAATCGATGAAGCTGGAGAGTCGCCTGGGCGCGTCCAGGAAGTCGAGCGCGTTGCGGCTGGGCGGCGTATCGAGCACCAGCAGGTCGTAGCGGCCCTCCTGGTGGAGCTCGTACAGCTTCTCCATGGCCATGTACTCCTGTGAGCCGGCCACGGCGTTCGAGAGCTCCTGGTAGACGCGGTTGCCGAGCACGGCATCCCGCGTCTCCTCGTCGGGCGCGTGCCACTCGATCAGCTGGTCGAAGGTGCGCTTGGCGTCGAGCATCATCGCCCAGAGCTCGCCGTCGCCGAAGTCGCCGGGCACGAGGCGCTCCTCGTTTCCGAGCTCCGGAAGCCCCAGCGATCCGGCGAGCCGCCGGGCGGGATCGATCGTGAGCACCACCACCTTCCTGCCGCGCGCGGCCATCCCGGCCGCGATCGCGGCGGATGTCGTGGTCTTGCCCACGCCGCCCGAGCCGGCGCA
>JBKPHP010000206.1:0-4123 GCA_046729895.1 Actinomycetota bacterium | reverse complement strand
GCCGCGCCGAAACCCTGGGCCGCCCGCGCGGCGATCGCCCAGATCACGTCCTGGGAGAAGCCGACCAGAGCCGAAGAGGCGACGTATAGACAGGCTCCGGCCAGGAACACGCGGCGCAGCCCGAGCAGGTCGCCGAGCCGGCCGCCCATGACCATCAGCGCCGCCAGCGGCAGGATGTTCGCGGTGAGGATCCACGGCCCCTCGGAAATGCTGCCGCCGAGGTCCTGGATCAGGTCGGAGCTGCGAGCGGGACGGAGGTCTGGTCGACCAGGATCGTGCTGTTGGCGAGCGTCATCGCCGCCAGCGTCATCCAGCGTGCCCGGGTCGACAGGTGCCCTGCCGACGAGGCGGCCATCAGCTGCTTGTCAAGCCGGCGTCGCCGGTGCCCGAGCGCCCAACTTCTCCATCGCCGCATCCACCGTCCTGGTCACGCGTACGACTGGGCGGCCTTACGACGATCCTCGGGGTTTGCCAATAAGCCTGGCCCAGGTCTCCGGGTGTGGCTGAACCTCGATCGATACAGCGGCATCGGTCCTCCTCGTTCGCCGACCCGCGCGAGTCGCGTTGGGCGTCGAAGTATGACCGCGGGGGGGCTTCAGGAATCCCGCGCTGCTCCGCTCCCGACGCTCGGCTCGCTATCGCCTTGCGTGAGGAGCGGCAGTCGCTATCGGGGCTTCAGGGGGCGGTCGGTGAGCTGAAGCTTGGCCTCGCGCGGGAGCCGCTTGATACGGGCCTCCTCGCGAAGCGCGGCGGAGCGATCAGCGGCCGGAACGACGGCTGCCAGTTCGATCGGGGAGCGGCTCCGCGTGTAGCGGCTTGCGGTTCCGGCGCGATGGGCGGCCAGGCGCCGTTGGATGTCGGTTGTCCAGCCGCAGTAGAGGCTCTCGTCGGCGGACCGGAGCAGGTAGACGTCTGGCATGCCCCGGGGTTTCGTGGGCGGGCCGCGCTGACCTGCCCTGTGCAGGTCGCCCGAGCGGGAACACGCAGCCGGCAGGTCCCGAGCAGCCGTCAGCGTCGGTCTTCGCTCGGCAGGTGCATGCCACGATGGGGGAATGCAGGAGATCGAAATCGCGGGCGATGTGATCCGCCTCGGCCAGCTGCTCAAGCTGTCGGCCCTTGCGGACTCGGGAGCGGATGCGAAAGAGCTCCTGCTCGCCGGCGGGGTGACCGTGAACGGCACGCTCGAGGCGCGTCGCGGCCGCCAGCTGCACCGCGGTGACCTGGTGACGGTCGGCGACCGGACCGTCCGGGTGGCCTAGCCGGCTCGATGGCGTACACCACCTCAAAGGCGAGGCAGGAGCTGCCGGCGTGCCCGCTGTCAACCCCGCCGAGAACCGGACACCTACGGCAACCTTAGGCTCCGTCGAGCTGCGTCAGGCGGGGGAGGCGGCCGCCGTTGGAGACCTCGTAGAGGCGCAGCTCGTTGCGGCCTTTGCGGAGCGCGGTGTTGGGGACGAGCACGGAGAAGCTTTCCGCGGGGCGGCCGCGAAGGCGGAAGCTCCTTCCGACGGCCGCCACGCGGCCGTTCACGGCCATGGCGAGGTTGCGCAGCTCGCCCGGCCGCCCGCCGGCGAGCCGCCCGGCGACCGTCGTGGGGAGGAGCCGCGAACCGAAGCTGACCCGGCCGGTGAGTTGCGGGTGCGCGAGCCGCGCTCTTACGCGGCCCGTCGGCCGTACGTGCAGACCGCGCACCCGACGTCCCAGCAGCTCGGGGTGGGGCCCGATGCGATAGACGCTGGCCCAGGCCGACCCGAAGAGCAGGCGGCTCTGCGCGCCGGTCCCGAACACCCGTGCGCGCCGCAGGCGGTTGGCGGCGCGGCGGCGCTCGAGCTCGCCGGCGTCGATGCGAATGATGCGGTCGAACGCACGCGTCGGGAGCACTACGGCGCGCCGGCGCTGCGCCGCCGGCCCGAATGCCGAGCGCCCGTCATGTCGCCACTCGATGGGCACGTCGAGGAGGTCGGCGATCGTCGGGAGGATGTCGATCGAGCGCACGAAGTCGCGGTTTATCCGCCCCTCGCGCTGGCCCGGCGCCTTGATGAAGAGCGGTACGGGCGCGATCTCGTCGACGTTGCGCGCGGTGACTAGCCGGCGGTCCTTCACGCCCAGCTCAAAGGCATACCCGTGGTCGGCCGTGACCACGACGACCGCCTGATCGAATAGGCCCGTGCGGCGCAGCCGCTGGAGCAGTCGTCCGATCTCGCGGTCGACGAAGCCGACCTGCAGCAGGTAGCGCTGCTCGTTGTGGCGGGTGAGGGCGGGGTCGTGGAAGCCTCCGGCTCGGTTGAGCCCCGGCACGGGGTCGACCCCGGTCGGCCGGGTCTGCTGGCCCGAGGGCAGGTAGATCCAGGGCTCGTGCGGGAGCAGCGCGTGCTGCAGGTAGAGGCGGGGCCGCCCGGGCCGGATGGTGTCGATCCAGCGCTCCAGGCGCGCCCGGCGGCCGCCGCCCTTCAGCCGCGCGATTACCCCCGGCCTCCGCCTGCGTGCCCGCGGGCACCAGCGTCGGGGGCAGACGGCGGTGGCCGACTCGACGGCCACGATCCGGTAGCCCCGGCGTCCGAAGAGGTCGTAGATGCTGCGCTGGTGGGACCGAAGGTCGGGTGCCTCGCCCTTGCGCGGGAGCCTGGCGTCCATGATCCCCGGCACCGCCTTGAAGGTCGAGTCGTAGACAGTGGTCGCGTTGGGGAACCACGTCGAGGTAGCCGCCAGCGCGGCGAAGTTCGGGAAGCGCTCGGCGTCGATGCGCCCGTCGGGCCCGAGCAGGCTGTCGGCGGGGAACTCGTCGAAGATGAGCACTATGACCGGCGGCTTCGCGCGAGCTGCGACGGAGCGAGCTCTGGAATCTCCGTCAAGCGCTCGCCCGACCCCCATTACCACGGCAACGCCGGCGAGCAAAGCCAGCCGGAGCGCGCTGACGGCTCGAATCGACACCGACGGACTCTAAAGGCATGAACCGGCATCCCAGCCTGGCCGCGTCACTCAGGGCAGCCGCGCTGCAAGTGTCAGGCAGACGCGCCCCGCTTGTCGTCACGAAGCAAGGGTCGGCCGCTTTCCAAGATTGGGGGAGGGCGGCGCGACAGCCGGGCCAGTCGCGCCGTGAAGCTTGCGGCTGACACCGCCGGCCCATGTTTGGGGCAGGGCCTTGTCGGCGTCTCTAGAACGCCGAGTAGCGGGGGCCCGATATGTCCCTTCGAGCGACGCTCGGATCCTGCAGGACTACCGAGTCGCGGCTTGAACCGCCCAGCGGCTACCGCTCTCGCGCATTGCGCAACGCCCGGGCGCCTCGGGCTTCCCACGCCGTTGGCCAGGCGCGTGCCTATGTAAGGGCGCGCACTAGGTCGGCGCGTGGTGCTTCTGCTTCTGATTTCGGCGGGCGTGCCGAGGTGCATGCCGCGATCCCCGTCGGCGTGGACCGACTCCCGCACCGGCACCACTGAAGGCCGAGGCCTGTCGCTAGCCGAAGGTGAAGACGTACGCCTCGACGCCCGCATCGAAAAATGCGATCTCGAACGTGCGGTCCGTGATCGACCCGGGCTCGCGCACGAGCTGATAGAGCCGTGGCTCGACCAGCGTTCCCCGGCCCTCCTCGTCGACGTCCAGTCCGTGGCCTGCGCCGGGCGCTTCGCCGTCGACCAGCACGCGGAACGGGACGGCCGTGCCCGCCCGCGAGCGCAGGACGAGATGGACGTCGCGCGCGTGGAAACGGAAGGCGATTCGCCCCCCGGCTTCGTTCAGCACGCTCGCCCGCTCCTCGATCGTCCAGTTCCCGGCCAGGGCCCAGGTGTTGAGCTGCAACGACTCGGGCGCGACGTAGCTGCGAGGCTCGTCGTACGCGACACCGTCGGGAGAGTCGAGGTTCTGCCCTTGGGCGTAGCCGAGGTAGGTCTCGGGAGAGCGCAGGTTCGCCCAGTCGGCTTGCGCCTCGAATCCGTCGGGCGCGACCGTGACGAGCTCGTTATCGATGCCCTCGCCGGCGCCCTCGCGCAGCAGGTGCTGGATCATCCACTCGCCTTCGTCGTACTCGCCCTCGCCGAAGTGGTGGTACCGGATCCGGCCCTCCGCGTCTGCGAGGTAGACGGCCGGCCAGTACCGGTTGGCGAAGGCGCTCCACACCCCGTAGTCG
>JBKPHP010000205.1:0-7711 GCA_046729895.1 Actinomycetota bacterium | reverse complement strand
GACATGAACCTCACGCAGGTAAGCGCGAAGGTGCGCGTCTCAGGCACCGGCCGCCGCTTCCGGCGCGGCTCGTACGTGGATCTCACGTTCTTCTGCTCGCGTGACCGGGATGGAGAGTTCAGCCGCCGGGTGCGCCTGGCGGGCGTACGCATCCGCAGCAGTGGGCGGTTCTCGAAGGTCAAGCGGCACGGGAGCGTGCGCTACAGGCTCAGCGGCCGTTTCGTCCTGCGGGATTACGCGCGGGCTCGCTACAGGGCCAGCAGCCCGCCGAGGCGGCCCCGCAACCCCGCCCACCCGGGCCGCTGCAGGAGGGGCAGGACCAAGGTGGCCCTGTACGAGAGGGGCAGGCCGCCCTTCAGCGGCTGCCGCTCGCAGCGGGCCAAGACGGACCTGCGCAACGACGACGGTCGGGTCTTCGACCAGCTTCGGCTCAGCTTCTCCGAGTTCTTCCCGACCACATACGCCTGCCTCTTCTCGGCCAACCGGCGTGTCCTGCTCGGGCGTAACTGGGACGACGAGACAATCGAGCAGCCGCGCCTCGCGGCGCCCTATGTCGCTCACGTCAGCATCGGGTGCGGGGTCGCGAGCTGTACTCCGACGATCGAGGTCCGGGACCTCCGCGATGGCCACCTGGTGCGCAGCCTCGAAGTGAGCTATGAGAGCTTGCCGGGGCGCAGCAGGGTCGTCACCGACCTCGTCCTGAAGCCGAACGGCTCGGTCGCCTGGATCGTCGATCGGCTGGCGTTCATGGGCTCGCCGCACACGATCGACGTGGTCGCGGTCGACTCGACCGGTCGGCGGCTGCTGGACAGCGGTCTCGCCGTGGACCCCACCTCGTTGACACTCACGGGCTCGACGCTGACGTGGCGCAAGGGCGGCGCCACGAAATCGGCGACCCTGAACTGATTCCCGCCAAAAGCCCGTCCCGCCTGGGATCCCAGCAGAGCGGAAGCGAGGAGGACAGCAGCATGGACAACGCCACGGAACCGCCCGCCGACAGCAACGATCGCATTCTCATCACAGGCGGCACGGGCACGCTTGGGCGGCTCGTAGTCCCGCGGCTGCGGGACACCGGCCGCAAGGTAAGGGTGCTCAGCAGGCGCAGCCGCGAGGCCGGAGAGGGTGTCGAGTTCGTGACCGGTGACCTGGCCACGGGCGAAGGGATCGAAGCCGCGGTGGAGGGCGCCGAGATCATCGTGCACTGCGCGGGCAGCAGCAAGGGCGACGAGGACAAGGCCCTGAACCTGGTCCGGGCGGCGTCGCGCGCGGGGGCGCCCCACCTGGTGTACATCTCGGTCGTCGGCGCCGACCGAATCCCGGTCGTTAGCCGCGTCGACCGGGCCATGTTCGGCTACTTCGCGTCCAAGCTGGCCGCCGAGCGCGTGGTGGCCGATTCCGGCCTGCCGTGGACAACGCTGCGCGCCACCCAGTTCCACGACCTGATCCTGATGGTGGCGCAGCAGATGGCCAGGCTGCCGGTGATACCGCTCCCGGCCCGTTTCCGGGTCCAGCCGGTTGACGCCGACGAGGTGGCGGCCAGGCTCGCCGAGGTGGCGCTTGGCACGCCGTCAGGGCTGGTGCCCGAGATGGGCGGGCCGAAGGTGTACACCGCCGCTGGGCTGCTTCGCGGATACCTACGGGCCACTCACAAGCGCCGGCCGATCATTCCGGTCTGGCTGCCAGGGCAGGCGGCGCGCACGTTCCGGGCCGGCACCAACCTGGCGCCCGGGCAAGCTGTGGGCCGGCGGACCTGGGAGGAGTTCCTGGCCGCCCGGGTGAGCTCGTCAAGCCACAGCAGGTCTAGCCCGGAGTAAGAGCAGAGGGCGAGGCGCGCAGCACCCTTAGAGGCGAGCGACGACCGCGCCGCACGCGAGCAGCATCATCGCGATCGCCAACGCATACAGCGCGCCATCGAGCGGCGCCGCCAGCCGTTCGGGCGAGAGCTCGACGACTCTGCCGTCGGTCAGCACCTGCTGGCCGTGTACCGACGCGGTTCGCCGGCGCAGCTCCCGTGCCGGACTGCTCAAGCGTCGTTGGCCTACGCTGAGCGCGAAGCAGGCCGCCGTCACCAGGGCTCCCGCGACGTCGAACGAGAGGGCGTTCGCCCAGTAGCTCGTGGCAGCCGGGAAGGCGCCCCAGGCGGCCGCGAACCAGAAGTCCGTGTGGAGGCGCCCGCCGAAGAGCTCGAGGTTGTAGGAGAGCACGAGAAACACGCCGACGGCCACCAACGGCGCCAGGGTGGGGGACACGAGGACGAGCCCGGCTACTCCGATCCCGGTAGCGCCCAGTAGACCGACTGTCGCGAGGGTGATCAGGGTGGAGTCAGACAGGCCTGTGCGGAGCGGGCGCCCGCGGAGCTCGTCCAGGGCGTGCGCGGAGACCCCGACTGCGAGAAAGAACGCAGCGAGAGCGGCGGCCAGCCGGTCCCAGTGCAGCGTCGGGGCGAAGGCCGCGCCGAGGGCGACGTAGCTGAGATGCCAACCCGTGTAGGGGGGATGCAGGAGGGTGACGAGGTCTCGCCACCCGCCAGAGCGAAGGGCATAGAAGGCGGGGCGGTCAAGGGCCGTGCGCAGCCTCGCTCACCCCCCAGACGACGACACCAGCCCCGAAGCTCATGCGACGGATTCCCAGCACCCGGATGCCGGCGTCCGCCCACAGGCGGCGGAGGACGGGGTCCGGGTAGCGCTCCTGGAAGTCCGAAATGCTGGGGCCAAGAAAGCTGCCGACCTCGTACCACTCCTGCGACACCAGGCGGCCGATCGCGGGAAGGCCGAACCTCGTATATGCGCGCCACATTGCCCGCGGCAGCCTGGCGTGCGGCACCCCGAATTCGAGCGACGCCATGCGGCCCCCCGGCGTGAGCACGCGTGCAAGCTCACGCATGGTGGCGGCCGGGTCGTCGACGTAGCGCAGTAGGTACGTGAACGTGACCGCGTCGAAGCGCGCATCCTCGAAGGGGAGCTCCTCGGCCTCGCCGTGCACGAGCTCGATCCGGGCCGCCAGGTGCGGACTCGCCGCGATCCTGCGGCGCGCAGCCTCGAGCATGGCCTCGCTCTGATCGAGCCCCACAACGGAGCAGCCGTAACGGCGTACAAGCGCTTCCGCCACAAGCCCCGTACCCGTCGCCACGTCGAGCACGCGGTCGTCGGAGGACGCTCCGATGGAGGCGACGAGGGCCTGCCGCCAGCGCGGGTCCTGGCCGAAGCTGAGGACCGCCCCCATCCGGTCATATCGGTCCGGCAGGCCCGAGAAGAGCTCAAGCGCGTGCTGCTTTCGCGGCGAGGCGGCAGTGACGCTTGGCCGGCCCTGCTCGGCCTCGAGGATCGCTGCCTGCCACTTGCCGGGCAGGTCCTCGAAGGCGCTGGCGTCGAGCAGCGCGTCGTGCAACTCGCGTCGCTGCGAGTCGCTCATCTCGGAGAGCGGGGTATATCCGGAGACCTCCTGCACACGAAGGCTCAGCTCGACGCTCGCCATTGGCAGAGCCTAGAGCGGGCGGGATACTGGACGGAAGATGTCACAGCAGAACGTGGAGGGGTTCAAGCGCGCGGTTGAGGCGAACAACAGGCGAGACGTCGAGGCCTTCCTCGACGAACTCGACCCCGAGGTGGAGTGGCACCCCGGGCTGCCGGCCCTGCTGGGAGGCGAAGCGACGGTGGGTCGGGGGCACGAGGGCGCTCGCGCGCTGCTTCGAGACGTATACGACGCTCTCGCCGTATTCCACCTCGAGATCTCGGAGATCCGAGACCTCGGCGATCGGATCGTCGCCTTCGGCCGGATGCATGCGCGCGGCAGGGAAAGTGGAGCCGAGACCGAGTCGCCCTGGAACTACGTCGTCGACTACAGGAACGGCAAGGCCACTCTGATCCGAACGTACCTCGATCCCCAGGAGGCGCTCGACGCCGCCGGACTGCGCGAGTAGCGGTGTCGCGGCAGAACGTGCAGGTGGTCCGGAAGATGTACGAGGCCTTCGGGCGCGCCGGCGTCGACGGCATGCTCGATTTCATGGATCCGGACGTCGACCACCGAGCGATCGAGGGCGCCCCGGACGACGAAGGAGTGGTCAGCGGCCACGACGCCATGCGCCGCCACCTCGGACAGTGGCTCGAGACCTTCGACGACCTTCGTACGGAGGCCGAGGAGGTCATCGACACCGGCGACCATGTCATCGCGATGCTCCACGTCACCGCGCGCATGAAGGACAGCCACGCCGGGGTCGAGATGCGCTTCGGGGTGGTCTGGACGCTTCGGGACGGAAAGGTCGTTCAAGGTCGCGAGTACGCCACTCGCGAAGCCGCTCTCGAAGCCGTGGGACTGCGTGAGTAGGCGTTGTCGCGGACGAACGTCTCGGGCGGCTGTGGCTCGTCGTATCGACCCAGACGAGATACTGCGCGTGGAGAAAGATCGCTCGCACGCGCCGGACTCCAGTCGCGTGCCCGTGCGGGCATCCTGACACGGAAGGAGAAAGCATGGGAATAGGCGGGATATCGCTCGGCGGCATCCTCGTCATCGTCGGGATCGTCGTGATGATCATCTGGAGCTTCTGGCTCGGGCTGATCATCGCCTTGATCGGGCTCATCGCCTTCGGCGGTTTCGCACGCGGGAAGTGGTACTGAGCGAAGCTCGGATCGAGGGCTACTTCAAACCACCGGTCGGACGCAGCCCCGCAGGAGCCTCATCATCCACTGCGCCGAGGAGCGTCCGGAGCAGCCCAAACGACAACGCTGTTGGTGCGGGAGAGCTGCCGGCTGAAGACGGGGCGGAAGTGCGCCGCTCGAAGCTGCCTCAAGACCGCAAACCCGTTGATGTTCCGCTGGTAGAGCCCGAACGTTCCACCACCCCCACCACGACATAGTCGACGCCGGAGAGGTGATTTGCGGTCACCCTTCCATCGGCAGCCGGCCCCGAGGTGTCCGCGATGGAGCCGTGTCGGGCGGCCTCGTAGCGGAGGCTGTTGGCGTTCAGGAGGGCATCGTCGCGGACGAGGAGCGCGGGCCGGCAGCCAGGCCCACCGGACAGTCGACCTGGTGACCTCGGGCGTTGCTGTTGCGCTCGACACGTGCGTCGCGACCTAGCGCCGAGGCGGTCAGAAGACCGAACGAGCTGTGTTCGGGAAGCCCTGATGGGGCGGCCCCGAGGCAAGCTCTCGCTTACACCGGGCTGGGTTCGTCGCGTAGACCGACCACTGTCCAAAGGAGGCCAGCCGCTCCGTTCGGGCCGGGCCGTGATGCCGCGTGAGGCGGAGCCGCGTCTCGGCGTAGGGCAGAAAGAGGACGGTGGCTTTCCGCGGGACCTGGACCGTGACGGTGCCTCGCGAGGGATGTTGACGCAATCCTCGGCGAAGCCGCTGCAGCGTCTGCTCGTCACCCGACGTCTTCAACTTCCCGATCTTGCGAATCGGCAACTCGAGGCGCCAGGCGACCAGGCCCCTCGTCCACCGGAGTCCGCGTGGGAGGGCGGCTCGCCCACACCGGCGCAGGTTGGCGCCCCCGGCGCGGGTCACCGCGTCCCACAAGTCGGACTCCACCCTTGCGCGCCTGGCCGCTTTCTCCGCCGCGGTGACCGCGTTCTCCGCGCGCGGGACGAGGGAGAGCGCCAGAACGGCGAGGGCAGCGGCTGCGGCTGCCGCCCTGAGCCACGTGCGGCGGGGCGCTTCCACCAATCGCACCGCCCCCGCCGCCCCTACGACGCAGAGCATCCCCGCGGGAAGGTCGAAGAACCTTGGATAGGCGGGGTACCCGCCCGCCATCATCAGCCCTAGCAGCGCAAACCAGACCGCCGCCAGGCCGGCCACTTCGAGGAACCCGCGGTCCCGCTGCCAGGCGGCGAGCGCCGTCCCGCCGATGGCCGCCAGCGAAACCGGGACCGGTGCTGTGTACAGAGCCCGGCTCAGGGGCTCCCCGCCTGACTCGAGGAGATGACGTGAGAGCCTGCTCCCGTAAAAGGGATCGCCGGCCCCAATCCAGTCCGGTACCAGCCAGAGCGCAGGGACCACCGCAAGGGTCAGAGCGGCCCAGGTCAGGCCTACCTCGGAGCGCCACCACATGAGCGCTGCGTAGGCAACGAGCAGTGGAAAGGCCTCCGGACGCGCGGCCGACACGGCGGCCCCAAGTAACAGCGCCTGTCCCTGCCGTCCCGCGAGGTGACGCTGAATCGCTGCGAGCAAAAGCGCTATAGCGACGGGCTCGCTGTAGCCGTGCGAGAACTCCCGTACCCACCCTAGGCTCACGACCAGCCCCACGACGGCAATTACCCCTGCTGCGGAACGCCGCACGACGCTGCCGCCGCCCACAAGCCTTCCCGCGAGGCGGAAGGCCAACAGGAGCCCGAGCAGGGCGATTGCGCGCGCAAACAGAACCCAGAGCTTGGGGGCCAGGGAGCCCGCAAGCGACAGAGGCGCGGTAGCCAGGACCGGGAGCGGCTTCCATGAAGGAGGGCCGCCCAGCTTCGTGGAGAAGGCGTAGTCGGGCTGTACCAGCTCCCGCCCCCACAGGATCCACCCCCAGGAATCCGTCGTCGGGGCTGACGGGATCAGCAGGCTGAGGGCCGCCAGTCCGACGCACGCGAGGCAGGCCGCCAATGCCCGCGCGCCACGTGCTCGATCAAGCGGACCCCCTCGGATTCGTGCGCTGCGGGCTCGTACCGAAGCGACCACCTGGAAGCGACAAGGTAGCGCCCAAAACGCTGACGCGAGGGGACACCGATATGTCGCCGAGATGGGCTAGCCGTGCCGCTCGGCCGGCGAAGGCCACAGGCGGGTGACCGCGGCGGCGAGGCCAGGGGGCAGGCGCCCGTCCGTCGACAGCCACGAGCCGGCGAGGATGAGCAGTAGGCCCGCCACCGCGCCGGCCCCGGGACGCTCACCGAGGATCGCCATGCCGAGTGCGACCGCCACCACGGGCGAGACGTAGGTGATGACCAGCGCGCGCCCGGGCCCGACCTCAGCGACCAGCGCGCCGTAGAAGACAAACGCCGCGGCCGTACAGAGGAGGCCCAGGACAAGGAGGGCCACGATGGCCGATGCCGAAGGCACGGCCGCGGGAGGGTCGATCGCCACCGCCGGCGTGAGGAGCAGAGCGGCGAGAGCGAGGGCCGCCCCCATTGATGCGCGCGGGTCCAGATCGGCCAGATGACGCTTCAGGACCATGGGCCCGGCCGCGTAGCCCAGCGCCGCGAGAAGGATTGCTGCGGCACCGAGCAGCTCGTCGGCCCGCCCGGCCACGTCGACCCCAACCAACGCCAGCACTCCCGTGAGGCCGATGAACAGCCCGGCCAGCCTCGATCCGCCCGCCCGCTCCGAGGCGTCGAAGCGCAAGGCCAGCAAAACGACGAACAGAGGGGCGGCCGCGATGAGGATCGCGGCGAGCGACGACGAGACGTGCTGCTCGCCCGCCGCTATCAACGGAAACGGAACGGCGATCTCGAAGAAGGCGAAAACGGCGAGCCAGCGCCAGCGTCCTCGCAGCGCCCCCAGGGCGCCGACCCGCCAGGCGAGCCCGAGGAGCACCGCGCCGCCCAGCACGACGCGCGCCCAGGCCAGGAACGCGGGAGGGACGCCGTCGTCGACGGCGACCTTGATGAACAGGTAGGGAATCCCCCAGAGGGTGGAGACCGCGGCGAATGCTCCCCATGCCCGGGCGCTCACGAACGCTCGATCATGACGCGAGCGCGCGGCCGATGCTTGGGAAGATGAGTGGATGCCCACGACCCCCTC
>JBKPHP010000204.1:0-5257 GCA_046729895.1 Actinomycetota bacterium | reverse complement strand
CGCGGTCGAGGCCATGGTGTAGATGTTGTTCTTGCGGGTGAAGGCGACGCGGTTGGTGCTGGACCACGTCGACTCCGTGCCGCCGCGGAAGGTGAGCGGAGTGATGCCGCAGCCCCCGCAGCCCAGGATGAACACGTTGGTCGGGCTGGTGGCGCTGAGCTGACCGGTGAACGCCAGCCGCGTTCCGTCCGGCGCCCAGGCGGGCTGGCCGTCGCTTCGGGTGCGGCGGCGCAGGCGATCGACGTTCGTGCCGGTTGCCGCGGCCGTCCCGAGGCGGGTTCGACTGGCGAAGGCGAGCAGGGAGCCGTTGGGTGACCACGTCGGGTCGCCGTCCCCGCAAGTGCGGCGGCGACGGCAGGTGGGGAAGAGGGCGCGGCCACTGCCATCCGCGTTCACGGTCTCGATGTTGCTGCGCACGAGCTGATTGCTCGCGTTGAAGGTCTGGGTCGCGAAGGCCACCCGGCCGTTGTTGCCGGGGAAGGCAGCCTGGGCCGGCCCGGCCGCCGAGAGCGCCGCGGCGATGACGACGACCCCTGCGGCCGCTGCCTTCCGGGCGCGGTTCGTCTGCGGTGTCATGCAGCTCCTCGTATCGGGTTCACAGACCGCACCAACACGGCAGCTGCCCCGGAGGAGCGGCGGGCCCCCGGTTGCGAGCTCACCCGCCCAGGCCCGCGATCCCCCTGGTTTGACCTCCTCCCGGTCTGCCGCCCGGTACCGTCGGCGCATGATCCACGGCTCCGTCGCCCCCGGGTTCGAGGACGTGCGCGGTCAGTTCGAGCGCAATTTCGCCGAGCGGCGGGAGCTCGGTGCGGCCTGCGCGGCCTACGTGAGGGGAGAGAAGGTCGTCGACATCTGGGGCGGTATCAGGGACGCGCGCGACGGCTCGCCGTGGGAACGGGACACGCTCGTGCTCGTCTACTCCACGTCCAAGGGGCTGGCGGCCATGACGCTCGCCCTCGCCCACTCGCGCGGCTGGCTCGACTACGACGAGCGCGTGACCACCTACTGGCCGGAGTTCGGGCAGGCCGGCAAGCAGGACGTGACCGTGCGACAGCTCCTCGGCCACGAGGCCGGCGTGCCGGTGATCGACGAGCCGCTCGACCCGCGTCTGCTCGCCGACTTCGACGCCCTGGCGGACGTGATCGCCCGCCAGCGCCCGCTCTGGAAGCCGGGCACTCGCCACGGCTACCACGGGGTCAGCCTCGGGTGGTACGAGGGGGAGCTCGTCCGGCGTCTCGACCCGCAACACCGCACGCTCGGGCGCTTCTTTGCCGAGGAGGTCGCCGGACCCCTCGGGCTCGACGTCCACTTCGGGATCAGCGACGGCGCCGTCCCGGCGCGCCGGCTCGCGCGGATCAGGCGCTTGCACCCGCTCACGGCGCTGCCCCAGATGCGGCACCTGCCGCGGCGGATGTACATCGCCATGGCCAGTCGGCGCTCGGTGACCCGCCGGGCCTTTGCCAATCCGCGGCTGCGCTCGCCGGTGGCGCTCGACCGGGAGGAGTATCGGCCGCTCGAGTTTCCGGCCGGCGGCGCGATTGGGACTGCGCGGGACATCGCGCGTGCCTACGCCGCTTTCGCCCAGAGCCGGCCCGAGCTCGGGTTCATCCAGCCGACACTCGACGAGCTCGCGCGCTATCCCAGCCCACCCACGCACGGCTGGCACGACGAGGTGCTGAAGGTGGACACCGCCTTCTCGCTCGGCTTCGCCCGCCCGCTGCACCCGTTCCGCTTCGGCTCGAGCCAGCGCGCCTTCGGCCACCCGGGCGCCGGCGGCTCGTTCGCCTTCTTCGACCCGGACCGCGAGGTGGCCTTCGCCTATGTGATGAACCGGCTCGGCTTTCGCCTGAACGACGACCCGCGGGAGAAGCCGTTGCGGGACGCGCTCTACCGCTGCCTCGGGCGGTAGGGAGCGGGCTCGCAACAGGTCCGCAGGGCGAAGCTGCGCCAAGATCGGCCGCTTGAACAGCTGGATTACCCGGGCGTAGAGTGCGCGTACGCTGGCCGTGGGCTCCGTTTCCAGCAACGAAGGGGAAGCATGAACGACGCAGTCTCCACCGAGGCCTCCGGGGACGTGGCGCTCCGAGAAGCCGAGCCTGGAGACATCGATGCATGCGCTCAGGTCTGCTTCGACGCGTTCGGCGGCCTCCACGACCACCACCGCTTCCCGCGCGACTTCCCGGTGCTGGAGGCCGCGGCGCAACTCATGGGGATGTGGATCCCACATCCCTCGGTCTGGGGAGTAGTGGCCGAGATCGACGGACGGATCGTCGGGTCCAACTTCATTGACGAGCGGAACCCGATCAGGGGTGTCGGCCCCATCACCGTCGATCCCGGAGGGCAGAACGCAGGGGTGGGGCGCAAGCTGATGAGGGCGGTGATGGAACGCGGCGAAGGAGCTGCCGGCATCCGACTCCTGCAGGATGCCTTCAACATGCGCTCGCTGTCGCTCTATGAGTCGCTCGGCTTCGACGTGAAGGAGCCCGTGGCTGTGATGACCGGCAAGCCGCGCAGTCGCCCGGTCCAAGGCGTGGTGGTGCGGCCGCTCAGGGAAGGCGACCTCGAGGGGTGCGAGGCGCTTTGCAAGCGGGTGCACGGCTTCGAGCGCACGAATGAGCTTCGGGACGCGATTCAGGCATTCGCCCCGATCGTCGCGGTGCGCGAGGGCCGCGTCGCGGCCTATGCCTCGACCGTCACGTTCTGGCCGATGAACCACGGCGTCGCCGAGACCGACGACGACATGAAGGCGCTGCTGCTGGGAGCGGCGGCCGCGGTGGAGGACCCGCTGGCGTTCCTGGTGCCTCTGCGTACCGACTTGTTCCGGTGGGGCCTCGGGGAGGGTCTGCGACTGGTGAAGCCGATGAACCTGATGGCGCTCGGGGAGTATCAAGAGCCGGGGGGCTCCTGGTTCCCATCGGTCCTCTACTAAGAGGGCCTAAGGCAACGGGGCGGGGCAGCGTGTCGAGGCCCTATGGCGGCCGGGGCCGCTTTCGTCCTTGAGGCCCGATCCGTCAGCTCATCACCGCGCGTGGGCATCGGCGCGGCGAGGGTGGCGTCAATGCGCCGACACGTCCTCATCGCCTCTGGGATCGCCCTGGCGGCGGCGGTGGTTGGCCTAGGTGCCTCGCGTTGTCAGGTGGGCTGGACAGGACCGTCACCCAGCGGGTTCACGGCGGTAGCACCCGCGTGGTGCCCGTTGCCCTCGTGGACGCGGCCGTGGGCTTCGACGTCACCCCGGATGAACTTGTGGTCGATGGCGGAACCCACGTCGTCTTGGACGTCGTCAACGAGGGGGACGAGGTCCACGATCTCGCGCTCGAGGGCGGCGCCCGCACGAAGAGGCTCGACCCGGGTCACTCGCAGCGGCTCGACCTCGGCGTGATCACGGGCAGCGAGCTCTACTGCACGCTCCCAGGTCACAAGTCGGCGGGCATGACGCTCGACATCGAGATCCAAGGCAGGACGGACCACGGCTAGCGGGCTCGCTCAAGTCGATCGAAGCAGTCGCCGCCGATGAGTTCCCGCGCAGGCGGCGGTCTTAGCCACAGCCCCCGCAGTCGAAACGGAGGGCCCGTGCAGAGCGAACGGAAGCTGGTCGTCACGGAGAACATCACGCTCGACGGTGTGATCGAGGCCACGGAGGGGTGGTTTGCCCCGGCCGGGGACGAGCAGGCGGTCGACAACTCGGACATCGAGGCGAGGCTGCGCCGGTGGATGGAAGTACAGGACGCGCTGCTCCTCGGGCGCAAGACGTTCGAGGACATGCGCGGCTACTGGCCGCATCAGACCGACGACGCGACCGGCATCACGGACCATCTCAACGAGGTCTCGAAGTACGTCATGTCGAGCAGCTTGCAGGACCCGGAGTGGGAGAACACCACCGTGCTGCGGGGTTCCCTCGAGGACGAGGTCGGGGGGCTGAAGGCCGCGCCGGGCAATGACATCGGCATCACCGGCAGCATCACCGTCGTCCGCGACCTGATCTCGGCCGGGCTCGTGGACGAGTACCGGCTCTTCGTCTACCCGGTCGTGCTCGGCCGCGGCGAGCGGCTGGTCGCAGACGCGACCGAGGTCCCCACGCTGCGACTGCTCGAGGCCACGCCCTTTCGCTCGGGCATCGTGCTCCTGAGCTACCGCCCGGCGTGACGGTCCGGCGGGCACGGCGACGTCCGCGCTTCCGTAACTGCTGACGGAAGCGAGCGTGAGCCGATCTAGCGACAGGGCTTGGAGCGGCCGAAGAGAGCGATCGAGGCGGGCTCGACCTCGCGCGCGAGGAACTCGTCGATCGCGCGGCGGCGCTCGCGCGAGGCCCGATCGCAAATCCTGATCGAGAAGTAGCTTTCGGTGGCCCGCTCGGCGAGGGCCGCCTGCCAGAGCAGCTCCAGGGCCGTCGCGCGGTCGCTGGGCGAGGAGTCCCGCAGCAACACCAGCAGCCAAAGCTCGGACTCATCCGGCGGACGCTCTCCGCGGGCGCGCGGCCCGTAGAGCCAGACGCCCTCGAGGTCCTCGGCGAACCTCGCTCGAAGAAGGCCGACAAACCGCCGGAGCGCACGCCGTTCGGCGGCGTCGAGAGACGCGGTCGCCAGCGAGGGCACGACCGGAGCGTACTCGTGCCGGCGTCTCCACCGGCTGGCAGAGCTTCGCGCGGTGGGCAGGGGGGCGGGACTGGAGATGCTCGGGGAACGCCGCCTTGCGGCCGGAGCCTAGTGCAGGCCTCGGCGCTCGTGCCCGCTCAAGACACCGGGACGAGAGCAGCGCGAACGGCGGCTTCGAGCTGCCCCCGTAGGCTCGAGGGCAATGGCGTTCCAGCGATTAGATGGCGTCGGATCGCCCCCATCGGCAGGTCGACAACCGCGGTCAGCGTGCGCTCGACGGTGCCCGCAGTTGCCCTTCCGTACAGCCCCCGTGCGAGGCGGGTGAGTGCCGCTTCAAGGGGCCGGTTGAGAGCGGCGAGCTCGGACTGCAAGCGCGGGACGCTCACGCTTTCGACGAGGTCCTCGTGTCGCAGCGAGGCGAGCAGGCGGGCGTCCGCTGGCTGCCGCTCGGCGAAGTCGTGGAGCGAGAGCGCCGCGGCAACCGCAGCGCTCATTGCGTCCGGCTCACCAAGGGCTTCGATGAACTGCCCCTGCGAGCGCCGTACAGCCCGGATCCAGAGCTCCGCCAAGAGATCGTTAAGCGAAGCGAAGCGGTGGTAGATCGAGCCCTTCGGGGCACCGCTCGCCTCGGCGATGGCGTTGACCGTGGCCGAGCGAGCCCC
>JBKPHP010000203.1:0-3750 GCA_046729895.1 Actinomycetota bacterium | reverse complement strand
GAAGCCGATTCTCCTCGGCCCACATGGCGTCGAACTGCCGCCGTATGCGGGGCAGCAGCGGCATGCGATGGCGCTCCGTCAGCAGCCGAAGAAAATTGACCAGGCGCTCGTCTGCGCCCTCCAAGACGCGGGCTACTGCGTCCTTCTTCTCGTCCGAGGTGAAGTAGGGCGAGAAGAAGAAGAGGCGGAGGTCGCGGTCCTGTCGCAGGGCGTCGTCCACCTGAGCCAGCTCCTCGTGGATCCGGTCGACCACGTCGTTGTCCTTGGCCGCCTCGAACAGCGCGCGCGAGTAGACCTCGGCGATCTCCTCCACCTGGCTACCTTCCGTGCCCGTCCCCGGCCAGCGTCGAGAAGTCGACCTCCTGGAGCGCCTCCTCGATCAGCCGCTTGTGGTCCTCCGGCGTCAGCGACTTGCGGGTGACCTTCTCGGTGGCCACCACGGTGAGGTCGGCCACCTCCTTGCGGATCTCATCGAGGGCCCGCCTGGTCTCGGCCTCGATGTCGCGTCTCGTGGCCTCCAGGAGCTCCTCGCGCTGCTTCACCGCCGCCTGCTTCGACTCGTCCTGAAGTGCGTCGGCCGCCTTTCGGGCGCGCACAACGATGGTCTCGGCCTGCTCGCGCGCCTCCCTCAGCCGCGCGCGGTACTCCTCCAGCAGCTCGTCGGCCTCGCGCTTGGTGCGCTCGGCAGAGTCAATCGACTCCTCGATCGCCCTCCGCCGCTTGTCGAGTGCCTCAGCAATGCGGGGGAAGGCGACGACCTTCAGGATGTAGACGGATGCTCCGAAGACCAGCAGGGTCCAGATCATCAGCCCCAGGCCGGGGCTGACCAGGAAGCTGCCGCCGCCTTTTGCCAGGAGCACCATCGCCTAGAGGAAGAACGCAATCAGGCCGAAGATGAACGTGTAGAACGCCACCGCTTCCGTAAGCGCGAAGCCGAGCCACTGGATGCTCGTGATCTCCTCGCGCATCTCCGGCTGGCGGGTGACCGACTCGATCACCTTGCCGAAGATGAAGCCGACGCCGATACCGGCGCCGATCGAGCCGAGCCCGGCGCCGATGCCGAGGGCGATGGCCTTCAGCCCGTCGTCCGAGACCTGTGCGATGAGGGTAGTGGTCATGGAGGTGCTCCTTTCAGTGACCGTGGGCGGCGGTTGCCTCGCCGAAGTAGATGGAGGTGAGGGTCGCGAAGATGAATGCCTGGAGAGTGGCGACCAGGCCGACCTCGAAGAGGAAGAAGATGATCGCCAGCGGCAGGGTGAGGAGCCCGAGCGCTGCCAGTCCCAGAAGCACCGCCAGCCCGCCGCCCATGAACAGCAGCAGCAGGTGGCCGGCGAGGATGTTGGCGAACAGTCGCACGGACAGCGAGATGATCCGAACGAACTGGGAGATCACCTCGATCCCGAAGATGAACGGGCGCATCCCCTTGGGCGTGCCGCTCGGGATCCAGCTGCGGAAGTAAGGGAAGAAGCCCTTCGCCCGGATCCCCTCGACCTGGTAGGTGGTCCACACCATTAGCGTCAGCACGAGCGGAATGGAGAGGTTCGCGGTCGCGGCGTAGAGGGAGAAGGCGGGCAGCTGGAGTCCGAAGACGTCGACCTTGTCCGCCGTGTTCACGGGCAGCGGCAGGTAGCCGATGATGTTCGAGAACCAGATGAAGAAGAACAGCGTGGCGACGAAGGGGAACCACTTGGCCGCCATCTCCGGCTCCATGCTGCCGCGCGTGATCGTGTTGAAGGTCAGGTCGTACGCCGCCTCGACCACGGTCTGGACCCGGTTGGGCTTCTGCTGCATGCGATTGGCGATGTAGACCATGGTCCCGACCGTGAGCACACCCGCGAGCAGGAGATAGAAGACCGCCTTGTTGATGCTCATGTCGAGGGGGCCGATCTTGAGCTTGATCCAGGGCGTGAGGTGGAACTCCTCGACGGGCTCGTAGGCCTCGTTCTTGCCCCCGCTGCCCGCGATCGCTCCCACCGCGATCAGCAGGGCGACGTAGAGGCCGACCCCGAGCCAGATCTTCCCGCGCCTGCTCATCGCCTCGACCCCGGAGCGAGCGGACCGCTGGTCATGGCCGCGGTGAGATGGACGGTCACGAGAATCACCGAGAGCAGCGCGGCCGCGAGGCCGGCCTCACGATCTGCATTCCCCAGCGCGAAGATCGTAAGCGCGAGGATCCAGACGCGAGCGAACATGCCGAGGCCGAACACGGCGGTCGAGCGCCGGGGATCGCCCGTCGCGCGGGCTCGCCGCTCGAGCACCGACTGCACGGTCCGCTGGACGACCCAGGCTCCCGCCACGCCGGCCCAGCCGTACAGCGGCACTCCCACCAACAGGAAGAGGGGCAGGGCAACAGCGAGGACCACGAGGTCCAGCCAGCGGAGGGCCCGCATCTCAGATGTCCCTATAGCGTGAGTGGACAAGCGCGAATCCTCCGACGATCCCGGCGAACAGGCCGGCGATCCCGAGCGGAACGGCCAAGCCGATCAGCGCGCCTGCACCCAGTCCGGCTGCGCCACACAGGAGCATCGTCGCCACGAGCGTCAGGCCGGCCCCGGCAGGCGAAGGGCGGGACGGGTCCGTCATGCTTCTTGTGCTCGTTCTGCATGCGGTACGCGGCGACCGGAGGCGCGGTCAGGCGGCACCTGCATCGTCCCCCCCGCCGCGAAGGAACCTTATCCGAGCAGGGGACCTGCCCGCTACTTGGTGGCTCTTGCGCTGGGGCTTTGCGGGACCTGCCCGTAGCCGTCGCGCGGGCGGCCGAACGCGCAGGCGTGTCCTGGGCCGTATCGCGCGCGCCGAGTTCTCGCCTCGCTTCTCGGCAGAATTCGGACCGTGTGGTTACAGCGCGAGGTGCGGCTGGATGCGCGGCCGCGGGGCTTCCACCTGGTGACCGACGAGATCGTGGAAGGGGTGCCCGAGCTACGCGAGCTTCGGGTCGGGCTGGCGAGCGTGTTCATGCGACACACGTCTGCCTCCCTGACTCTGAACGAGAACGCCAGCCCGGACGTGCGGCGCGACTTCGCCACTTGGTTCGACCGCGCCGTGCCCGACGGCTCCGACTTCTGGACCCATACCCTGGAGGGCCCTGACGACATGCCGGCCCACCTGAAGGCCTCCCTCACCGACAGCTCCCTGACGATCCCGGTGCGCGACGGCCGGCTGGCTCTCGGCACCTGGCAGGGCATCTACCTCTGCGAGCACCGCGACTCCGCCGGGCCGCGGCGGCTTCTCGTCACCGCCTTCGGAGAGCCGTCGTCGTAATGTGCGAACATGTGTTCGACCGATGCGCTGGAACAACCTGAGCGTCGAAAACGAGGAGAGTCGCCAGCTTCCGGGCTACTCCGAGCCCGCGGCGGTCCGCCGCTTCGACGCACCGGAGGCGATGGACGTCCGCTTCTACGAGGTGCACGCCAAGTCGGTGGTCAACCGAGTGCCCAAGGCGTCGCGGATGCCGTTTCGGTGGACGATCAATCCTTATCGGGGCTGCAGCCATGCGTGTGTCTACTGCCTCGGCGGCGAGACGCCAATCCTCATGGCGGACAGCCGCACAAAGCCGCTCGCCGATCTAGTGGTTGGCGACCAGATCTACGGGACGGTCCGCGAGGGGAGGTACAGGCGTTACGCAATCACCAGCGTGCTTGCCCACTGGGCGAGCCGGAAAGAGGCCTACCGGATCGTGCTGGAGGATGGGACGGAGCTCGTTGCCAGTGGTGATCATCGCTTCCTGACAAAGCAGCGCGGCTGGAAGCA
>JBKPHP010000202.1:0-21769 GCA_046729895.1 Actinomycetota bacterium | reverse complement strand
GGGCCGGCGTGCCACGCGGCGCCGGACGCGGCCGCGCCGGCGGGGGGAGGAAATCGAGCGGGTCGTGATACGCGTGTCGGCTGCCGGCATCGCGCACGCCGAAGTGGAGGTGCGGGCGCGTGGCCGAGCGGCGGCCCGTGGTGCCCACCGTCCCCAAGCGCTCGCCGGCCGCAACGCGCTGGCCCTCCCGCACCGAGACCGAGGACAGATGCAGATAGCTGGTGTCGTAGCGGCCGTCGGCGGTCCGGACGCCTACGGTGAGGCCCGAGTTGCCGGCCCTACCCGCGAAGCGCACGGCGCCCGCCGCCGCAGCGCCGACCCGTGACCCCACTGGCCCCGCGATATCGATACCGCGATGCTGCCCGGCGGCGTACGGATCGCTGCCGTTGCGGTACGGGGTGATCACCTCCCCTCGAAGTGGCCACACCCAGCCATGCGCGGGCCGCGCGCCGAGGAGGGATAGAGCGAGCGCGACGGCGACTGCTGTTGCGGCGCGGGCCATGCGCGGCACCGTACGGGGCCTGCACGGTGACCGGGGACCGATTTTGCGGTCCCGTTACGGACCGTCGCGATCTTGTTGCTGATCGGCGGTGAGCCCGCGGTAGAGCGCGTTCGCGCTCTCGCCGGTGAGCTCGGCGACCACGGCCGCGGCCTTGCGCGGCCGGGCGCCGGCCTCCACCAGGCGCCCGAGGGCGTTCAAGGCGGCGCTGTCCGAAGAGCCCGAAGGCACGAACGGCGCGAGCACGAGTACGACCTCCCCCTTGGGCGGCCTCCCTGCGTAGCGCTCGGCGAGCTCCGCGGCGCTGCCCCGGACCACCTCCTCGTGCGCCTTCGTCAGCTCACGGCAGACCGCAGCCTGACGGTCGGGGTCCAGCTCCGCGAGGAGAGCGAGCGTCGCCGGCAGGCGCCATGGCGACTCGAAGGCGACGAGCGTCCCGCCAGGCTCGGAGAGGGTGCGGCGCAGCTCGCCCTTCTTCCGGGGCAGGAAACCGGCAAAGCGCCACTCATCCGCAGGTAGGCCCGAGGCAACGAGTGCTGTGATCGCGGCCGAGGGACCGGGGAGAACCTCCACCGGGAGCCCGGCGCCCACGCAGGCGCGCACCAGCACGTAGCCGGGGTCTGAGACGAGCGGCATGCCCGCGTCCGAGACGAGGGCGACCACCTGCCCCTCCCGCATCCGCTCTACCAGCTCGGCCGCCCGCCGCTCCTCGTTGTGCTCGTGGTAGGAGACGAGCCGGGCCGCCACTCCGTAGCGGTCCAGCAGCACCCTGGTGCGGCGGGTGTCCTCACACGCGACCACGTCGGCTTCGCGAAGCGCCGACAGAACCCGCAGCGTCACGTCCTCGAGGTTGCCGATTGGCGTCGGACAGACGACGAGCCGGCCGCTCAAGCCCCCAACCCCTCGAGCGCCAGCAGGGCTGCGCCGAGCATGCCGGACTCGTCTCCGAAGTGGGCGGGGACGATGCGGACCCGCTCGCGGCTCGGCGGCAGCGCGCGCTCCGCCACGACGGACCGCGCCGGGCCGAGCAGGAGCTCGCCGGCCGCAACGGCCCCTCCGCCGATCACCACCACCTCGGGGTTGAGGGCGTTGACCAGGGTGGTGATGCCGGCCCCCAGCCGCCTGCCAACGCCCTCGAGCGCTGCCCGCGCGGCGACATCGCCGCGGTGGGCGAGCTCGGTAACCAGCGCCCCGGTGATCTCGCCCCCGGCCGCGGCCCGCCTTCCGAGCTCCGACTCCGGGCTCGCCCGACCCGCCTCGCGCCCCGCGACCCCGATCGCCGTGCCCGAGGCGAGCACCTCGAGGCAACCGCGACCGGGGCAGGCGCCCTGGCAGTCGGGGCCGTCGAGATCTATGACCATGTGGCCGAGCTCGGCGCCCAGCCCATCGGCACCGCGGTAGATGCGACCGTCGAGCAGCAGCCCGCCGCCGATCCCTGTGCCCAGTGCGATCAGCGCGGCATGTCTGGCGCCTTTCGCAGCGCCGGCTCGATGCTCGGCGACGAGGGCCGCGTTGCTGTCGTTGTCGACCACGACCGGGAGGCCGAGCCGCTCGCTCATCAGGTCGCGGAACGGAACCTCTTCAAGCGGAAGGTGGGTGGACCATCGCGAGACGCCCGTGTTCCGCTGCACCAGCGCCGGGATGCCGAAGCCGACCGCGCCGACGTCGGGGGCCGCCGCTCTGATCTCCTCGACCGCCTCGATCATGATGTCGAGCGTCTCCTCGCGCCGGGCCCCCCGCCAGGTGCGATGCACCCGGTGGTAGACGACGAGAGCGTCGTCCACAACGCCTCCCAACAGCTTGGTACCCCCCGCGTCGATGCCGATGACACGCCGTGGCGGCATGTGCGGACGGTATACAGAGTGTGATGAACGACCGTCCTCAAGGCCCCCCGGAGTACAAGGTCTACCGCTCGCGGCGCCGTCCGCTCGGTGGGCTGCGCCCCTCCGGTGACGTCCAAGGGCTCCGCGAGCGGCTCGGCCGCCGCCGCGGGCGCGAGCCGCGGGAACGGCGCGAACTCTCCCTCGGCCGGGTGCTCAAATGGGCGGCCGTCGCGGTGCTCGGCTGGCTGCTCCTGTCGCTGGTCGTGTTTCTGATCAGCGCCCAAGTCGAACAGGGCGTCTCCGACAACGCCAAGCAAGCGCTCTCGCCCGGAGGCAGCCTTCTCACCGGCAGCAACATCCTTGTGCTGGGGTCGGATCAGCGAGGAGGCGAGTCGATCGACAAGTCACAGAACGGTCCGGCTCGGGCCGACAGCATCATGATCGTTCACACCGCCTTCGGCAGCGTCCGGAAGCTCTCCATCCCGCGCGACTCCTTCGCCCAGATACCCGGGCATGGAGCACAGAAGATCAACGCCGCCTACGCGATCGGGGGGCCTGCGCTGACGATAGAGACGGTTGAGGGCTTCATGGGCAACGATCTGAAGATCAACCACGTCATCGAGATCGATTTCAAGGACTTCCCGAAGCTGATCGACGCGCTCGGAGGCGTAACGGTGAACAACAAGACGAAGATCTGTTCGCCGCCGTTCGACAACTTCTGGAAGGGCTTCCGGCTCCCCAAGGGCAAGCAGCACCTCGACGGAACAAAGGCGCTCGGCTACTCCCGCGTACGCAAGAATCCCTGCGCCCCAAGCGAGAATGACCTCGATCGCGCCGCGCGCCAGCAGGAGGTGCTCAACGGCATCCGACACCAGCTGGTCTCGCCCACGACCTTCTTCCGGCTGCCGCTGGTGAGCTGGCGGGCGCCCAAAGCGATCAGGAGCGACATGCACGGCCCCGGCCTCCTGGCGGTGTTCACGGATCTGGCGACCAGCGGGACCAGCAAGACGATGGTGCTGGAGCCGTCGTGCCTGTCCTGCGGACCGGGAAGCAGCCTGATGGTGTCCCCGGGCGCCCGTCGCGACGCCGTCGACAAGCTGGAGAACGGTTAGTCGGAAGGCGACTTCGAGGAGGAGGAGGAGGAGGAGGAGGAGGAGTCCTTCGACTTCTTCGGGTCCTTGGAGTCCTTCGACTCCTTGGGGCCCTTGGAGTCCTCGGATTCGGGCTTCGAGGTCGAGTCCGAGGCGGCCTTCTTCTTGCCGTAGTCGGTCGTGTAGAAGCCGGAGCCCTTGAAGTGCACTGCGACCGGATGGAAAACCCGTTCCACCGGCGCGTCGCATGTCGAGCAGCTTGCGAGCGGGTCGTCGGTCATGCGTTGCATCACCTCGAAGGTATGGCCCCGCTTACAGCGATACTCGTAGATGGGCATGGCACTCCGAGTATAGGAGTGCCGAGCTTCCTCGCAGCGTCACTACACGACCACAAAACCGCGCTGCAGCGCGGAATCCGCACTCGATGCGAACGTCTGGCGGCCCTGCACGGAACGTCGAATGTTCGCCTCCACGTTCGTCTCCGTGAACCCGTGACGGGGATTGCGACACTTGTTGCATGAGCAATCATTTGCCTGCAGAGGTACGCAGCAGGGAGTACCTGTCGGTCTCCGAAGCCGCGATGCTCGTCGGCGTCTCCAGCCCAACGGTTCGGCGCGCCATCGAGGACGGCCGGCTGAAGGCCGTACGGCTCGGCCCTCCCGGCCACACGGTCAGGATCAGGCGCGAGGCGCTCGGCGAATGGCTGCGGGAGGTTCGGTGAAGAACCCAAAGACGTGGACGATAGGTCGCCGCAAGCTGCGGCCCGAGAGCTGCTGGCAGTGCGACAGCCCCGCGCTGTCCGCGCGCGCTGTCTGCGAACAACACGCGCGTGAGGTCTACGAGCGTGCCGCGCAGATCCGGAAGCACAGGGAGGCTGCGTGAGCGACCACGAACTTTTGCGCTCGCGCGGCTATGCCCTGGCTGGGATCAATACATGGCTGAAGCCCAACGGTCTCGCGATGGTCGACACCGCGACGGCGCTCCGGATGGTCGCCGAGGACGCCGACGCGGAGGACGAGGAGGACGAGCCCGATAGGTGATTGGGAGCTTCGCCTGCCGATCCGCGACCGCGACGAGCCGATCGACGCCGATTCGCTTACCGATTTGCCGGGGGCGTTGCCGCAGGGCGCCGAGAGAGAGGTCGCGCGTGACCTTCTACTTCAAGCCCGGCTAGACGGTCTCGAGACCGTTGGCCAACTCCATGACCGCCTCACGAGGGCGTCCTCCACCGCCCGTCGTCGGCTGCTCGACAACAGCCGGCGGCGGGCGGGCCTTCCCGACACAGCAACCGTCGAGTTCGAGGAGCGCCACGCGATGGACCAACGGAACGCGCTGGTGACGGCCGGCGCCACGTCGCAGTGGCAAGTCTGCGCGAGCGCGGACTGCGGAGCCGTGCCGGTTGACAAGCTCGACGGCCGGCCGGTCCCGTCCGACGTGCGTCGCTGGTGGTGCCCCGAGCATCGCCACTTGGCCGGCGAGACCGACATGCAGCAGCGACAGCCGCCCTTCCGCCTCAGTCCGAGCGGTGCGCTTGTGGAGGTCAACGAAGCTGAAGAGGCCCGCGAAGCCGTGCGAGCGGCGTCCCGCGGCGCGCAGCGCGACGCCCGACAAGCCGAGCGGCAACTCGAGGCCGAGGAGTGGGCCGCGGCCAAGCGCTCCATGGACTACAGCCGTGAACGTGAACTGCCGCCCCATCTACGACAGGAGGACTCATGACCACATCGATCATCGATCCGATGGAGCGGCTCGAACGCGTACTCGGCGGCAAGCCAATCGGCGATCCGGACCGCCACGAGCGGGTGGCCGCCCTGGCCAGAGAGCGCAGCGCGAGCACCCCCATGCGGCACAAGCTCATCGATATTGAGACAACGGAGCGGGTGACTGGCGAGTTCACCGCCAAGATCAGCGACTGGGAGGTAGACCGCCAAGGCGAGCGCTTCGCCCCCACCGCGTTCGACAACGCCATCCGCAAGCTGAAGAAGGACGGCAGGCCGATCCCCGTGCTGTTCGGCCACGACCAGCAGAGCATGGCGGCGGTGCTCGGCCACGTCATGCCCGACGGCCTGCACGTCACGAGCGACGGGCTCTACGCGGAGGGCTGGGTCGACACCTCCACCGACGTGGGCCGCAAGCTACACGAGATGCTGAGACGCAACGTCCTCCGCTGGAGCGTCGGCTTCTCCCTCAAGCGGTCGCACAAGGAACGCGACGTAGTGGTACTCGACGAAGTAAACGAGCTGCTCGCACTGTCCGCCGTGCCCGTGCCCGCCAACGCCCGCACCTCGACGCTGGCGGCGAAGAGCGCAAGGGTCCCGACACTTGAGGAACTACGCAAGCGCGTCCGTGCCCTCGGCCTCGAGGGCCCCGAGGTCACGCGTCACCGCAGCGAGTTCAGCAGCTGCCTGCTTGAACTGTTGACCGCGGACGCCAAGTCTCTCCCCTCGAAGCCTGAACGCACGAGGCGCTCGATGCCGATCACGATCAAGAGTTACAGGATCGACTGATGCCAGAAAGGCGAGACCCTGGCTGTCGCCTAGTCCCGCAGGCCCACGGCTTCGAGGGCCTCGGCGATAGCGAAACTCTGGGGCGATCATTCCCCCACGGCCCTGACCGCTTCGATTGCGGCGATGCCCGCGACGATGATCGCGGCTATCCGGTCGGCCCACCACCAGCCGAACGCATCGTCGAGCCAGAGCCCGGTGAGTGCGATCAGCCCAATCGCCGCACCGATGCCGGAGAGCGCCCCGTCGCCCCTCAGCGCCCGGCTCTCAAGTTCTGTCGCCACTCGGAGCTTGCCGTAGGAGAGAGGTGTCAGGACCACGACAGATAGCGCGGCGATGACGATGCCAAGGGTCGAATGGCCGGGATGCGACCCGACAGCGAGCGCCCGGATGGCGCTGACGGCCAACACGAGGCTGACCGTGCCGAGGGCCGCTGCGACGACCACGGCCGCTCGGGCTTCGACTCTGTGGGCGGGGCTCGTTTGTCGATGCTCGGCTCGGAAGCGCCAGACCAGCACCGCCGAGCCGGACACGTCCGCCAGCACGTTCAGCCCCAGCCCGAGAACGCCGAGGCTGTCGGCGAGCAGACCGACCGCGACCGACACCCCACCGGACAGCGTGCCCCAGGCGACTGAGATCGAAGTGAGCCAAATCGCGACGACGACAAGGCGCGTCCGCCGCGCGGCGTTCTCCTGCGACATCGGCTCGCCCAGTATCCCGCGCCTGGGGGGAGGGTCGTCGCGTTCACAGCCGCGATCGAAAGACCGCCGGGTGGTCGGCTGCGCGCGCCTGCGAAACAAACGGAATGAACACGCCCGATGAGCACTGAAACGATCACGATCCGCCTGAGCCCTGAGGAGATCTCGCGCGTGGATGAGATCCGCGGCGAGGGCGTGTCCCGGTCGGCGTTCGTGCGTGAGCTGCTGCGCCGCGCCGGCCCGCTGGATGAGCAACCCACGTACGCTGAGGCGCTCGAGCTGCTGGCTCGCTCGGCCCGCGGCGGCAAGGTCCAGGCTCAGGTCGCGCTAGAGCGCGCGCTCCGCGGCGCCGCCCACGGTGACGACAGCGATTGGCTGGAGCGGATCCTCAATGGGCGCGCCGACGGCTGAGTTGGAGCGGTTCCGCCGCTTTGCCGAGGGCGTCGGGCTGCGGCTCGAGCCCTTCCAGGTGGAGGTGATGGACGCGGTGCTCAGCGATCGCCGCGAGGTGGTGATCTCGCAGCCGCGTGGCGCTGGGAAGACCACTCTGCTCGGCTGCTACGCGCTGTATGAGCTCATGCGCCACCCCGAGGAGACGATCATCGCTGCCGCGAGCGCCCGCGACCAAGCGCAGCACCTTTACCGCGCCGCGATGCGGTTCGCGAAGCGGGTACCGGCGCTCCGCAAGCGGCTCACGTTCACCCTGCGCGAGATCAGGACGCCGCAGGACGGCCGGCTGATCGTCGTCAGTGCCGACAGCGAGAAACAGATGGGCCACGATCCCTTCCGCGTGATCGTGGACGAACTCGGCTCGCACAAGGACGACTCGCTCTACATCTCGCTGCGCAGCGCGTTGATCAAGAACCCCGAGGCGCGGATGCGGATCATCTCCACGATGGGCGGGCACGAGGAGGCGCCGATGCCCGCCATGCGTCGCCGCGTGTTCGAGGAGGGCGAGGTCGTGCGCGACGGCGCCGTGCTGCGGGCGACGACCCGCGACTCGCTGTGGCTCGAATGGAGCGTTCCAGAAAACGCCGACATCAACGACATCGCGGGCGAGGTGAAGGCCGCGAATCCGCGCACTGCGGTCACCGTCGAGTCGCTGGCCGAGCACCGCCGCGTGCTGCACGAATCGGCGTTCCGCCGGCTGCATTGCAACCAGAATCTCCCGGCTGACGACGCGTTCATCAGCGCGGACCAGTGGGACGCCTGCGACGGCGCGATCGACATCCCCGCGGGCACCGCGGTTGTGGCCGCGGTCGACGCCGGCATCCGGCGCGACTCGACGGCGGTGGTCACTGTCCGTAAGGACGACGAGGGCATCTTCCACGCCGGCTTCGAGATCTGGACGCCGTCACGCAACCGCGAGGTGCGGCTCGAGGACGTGGAGGAGCACATCCTCGCTCTCTGCGAGCGCTTCGACGTGCAGATGGTCGCCTTCGACAAACACCTGTTCATCGGGTCGGCGCAGCGGCTCGAGGAGGCCGGCGCGCCGATGGTGGAGCACCCGCAGAACAACTCGAGAATGGTGCCGGCCACCCAACTGCTGCACGAGGTCATCGTCGACCGGCGACTGCGCCACGGCGGCGACACGGTCGCCCGCTCGCACGCGCTTGCGGCGGTCGTCGCCGAGACGGAGATGGGGCTACGGATCCGCAAGACGGCGAGCCGCGACCGGATCGACGCGCTGATCGGGCTGGGGATGGCCGTCTCGGTGGTCGACGCGATGCCGCCGCCGCGGCAGAGCATCTACGAGTCCAGGTTTCTTCCGGAGGCCGCATGAGCTGGTGGGACCGCAGCGAAGCCGGCGTTGAGCGGGACCGCCCCGCGCGCTCGGTGCCCAGGCCCGACGAGTCGGTCTACGAGACCCGCCCGCGGCCGCCAGTCCAGGAGGAAGGCTGGCATCAAGTCGGCGAGCTCGACCCCACCACCGGAGCATGGCGCGGTATGCCGGACTGGTCGATGGGCTGGCATCCGTTCCCCGGCCAGCGACTGTTGCGGTAGAAAGGACCGATGGACCTAGCTCGCATCCTCGACGCTTGCCAGGCCGACCGACTCGACGACTGGCGATCATTCCGGGAGGCAGTTCTCCCGATACGAATCTGCTCGCCGCGGTCCTCGATGCCGGCGACCAAACCGCGCCGGCCCTAACTGCACTGCCGCACCTCTATCGCGCCGTCTACGTACCCGATGCGCGCCTGGGCCTGGGGTGGGGAATGGAACTCGAAGACTGGCGCCACCGCCGCCCCAGGACGAAGCCCGACTGGGCTCCCGGCGCCTGGGACAGCGCCGAGCCGAACCTCGCCCACGTCCTGCTCAACGGGACGATGGTCTGGCGCGTGCTCTACACATACGTCAACTGGGGCGCCGGCATAGACGGGGTCTTGCCGTACCCAGCCCAGAAGTTCGAGGAGGGGCCAAATCATCCGCTCGATTCCCTGCCGGGTGGGACACGACTCGCTGGGAGGTCGAGTTCGCCCGCCTGCTGAACGACCTTCAGGGGAACGACCAGTTCCATTTCGAGGATGAGCTGCACGGATGGGGGTTGAAGATCGCCGAGACGCCGCCGCTCGACGTGACGCGCCCTGAGCGCCCCGACGGGTAGGAGGCTGGCTAGAGGATTTGGACCGGGGCGACTGAGGTGGGCACCGCCGCGGCGGTGCGCGCGGCAGCCTGACGCACAGAAACCCGTGACGGCGTTTGCGACGATGGGCGCAGCCGTCCGTCTTCGTCGCCGGACGTCTTGAGTTGCCGGTGTGGCGCTGGCCCTGCGGGGCCGGCGCCAGCCGAAGCCTCAGGACGCCGCCGACCTGGTGGGTAGGCTGGTCAAGCAACTTAGGGAGCGCGACGAATGCAGGACAAGACGGCGAAGCTGTTTCGGCAGGTGAAGCGCCTCCGCGGACGCGACCTCTCCGGGAAGGTACGGGCGCGGATTCTTGCGCGGGTGAGGCAGGGACACGCCGTCATCGGTGTCGAGCCACCACGCCACGGCGGGCGCAAGACGGTGACGCTGATCTTTTCCGAGGGGCCAGGGCAACACCTGCCCGTGGGGCGGACCGGCGGCACGGTGTACCGCGACGGCATACCGATCGACGCAACGGTCAGGCGGGTGACGCGCGTTGACGCCGCACCGGAGCCGGTCAAGATCTCCCGGGCGCCGACCACGGTCGCTCGACCACGGGAACGCCGCGATCGAACTTCGAGCCCGAGCCGGGCCGGCCCGAAGTCTGAGGACGACCCAGAGCCTCCCGGCACCCGCACGTGCGCGTGCGGGTGTGGCCGGGACATCTCCCACCGCGCCGAAACGCCCGGTTCCTGAACGAGCAACACGCCGACGCTGACCGCCAGCGCGCCAAGCGCGCCCGTGACGCGGCAGCCCTCCAGCCGCCCAATCCCATCTGGCGGACCTGCCGCTGCAAGCCGCGGCCCATCCTGATCGTCGTCGAGCCTGAGGGCGATCTCACCTGCCTGCTGTGCGGCAGGTCGCAGGCGCTAGCGACCACCAGTAGGAACGGCCACGACGCTTGGCTGGCCGAGGTGCGCGGCTGGATGCGCAACGAGCGGGTCGAACACCGACAGGTGCACCGCCGCCGCACGACCCGCGACTGGAGGATGGGTCCAAGCCGGAAGCTCTCGGCGAGGCTACGGCGGGAGGACCGCGAGCGCGGCTATCGCTGGGATCCACCGAAGCGGAAGGCGGAGGCGGCGTGATGATCACCTACCAGAACCAGGTCGGTGGCTACGCCGCGCTCGACTGTCCGCGGTGCGGCCAAGAAGTGCGCCTCGACCTTTACGGAGACCGCCTGACCGCGCGGTGCCGGGGCCAGTGCCCGGAGTCCGATGTGCTCGAGGCGATCGACGTGGACGCCGTGATCGGCGAGTTACGGCCGGTCGCCGAAGAGCCCGAGGAGACGAAGGGCAAGGACAAGCCGTCGAAGGCGACCGTCCTCGTGGGGCTCGCGCTGAGCGAAGGGGCCGAGCTATTCCACACCCCCGAGGGCGAGGCGTTCGCGACCGTGCCGATCGACTGTCGGCGCGAGACGTGGCCGCTGAAAACCAAGACGATCCGGCGCTGGCTCGCCCGGCTCTACTACCTGCATACCGAGGAGGCACCCGGCTCGCAGGCGATCCAGGACGCGCTCGGCGTGCTCGAGGGCAAGGCGCTGTTCGAGGGCCTCGAGCACCCCGTCCACGTGCGCACCGCGGAGCACGAGGGCGCGATCTACCTTGACCTGGCCGACCCCGAGTGGCGCGCGATCGAGATCACACCCGCCGGCTGGCGAGTGGTCTCCAACCCGCCGGTGCGCTTCAAGCGGGCGCGCGGGATGTTGCCCCTACCCACGCCGGTCCCCGGCGGGTCGCTGGAGCAGCTACGCCCGTTCCTGAACTACGCGAGCGAGGACGACTTCCGGCTGATGATCGCGTGGCTCGTGATGGCGCTCCGCCCGGTCGGCCCGTACCCCGTGCTCGCGCTGCACGGCGAGCAGGGTTCCGGGAAGTCAACGGCGGTCGAGGCGCTGCGGATGATCGTCGATCCGAACGAGGCCCTGCTCCGCCCGCCACCCCGCGATGAGCGGGACCTCGTGATCGCCGGCTCGAACGGCCGGATCATCGCGCTCGAGAACCTGTCCGTGATCCAGCCGTGGCTGTCGGACGCGCTGTGCCGCGTCGCGACCGGCTCGGGCTTCGCGACGAGGGAGCTTTACACCGACGCCGACGAGGCCATCTTCAGTGTGCAGCTGCCGATCGCGCTCAACGGGATCGTCGAGGTCGTGATCGCGGGCGACCTCCAGGACCGCTCGATCGTGCTGACGCTGCCGACGATCGACGAGTACGCGAGCGAGGACGACCTGTGGCAGGCGTTCGAGGTGGCGCGCCCGCGGATCCTCGGCGCCCTGCTCGACGTGGTCTCACACGCGATGGCGAACGAGCGGAAGGTCGTGATCACCGAGCTGCCGAGGATGGCGGACTTCGCCCGCTGGACCGCGGCCGCATGCCCAGCCCTTGGCTGGGACGCCGACGGGGTCCTCGCCGCCTACGCCGAGAACCGCGCCGCGGCGAACGAGACCACCCTCGACGCGTCGCCGCTGGTCGCCCCTCTCCGCGAGCTGGGCGCCTTCGAGGGCTCCGCCACGGAGCTCCTCGCCGCGTTGGTCGAGATCGTCGGCGAAGGCCCGGCGCGGGCGAAGCACTGGCCGAAGGCACCGCATGTGCTCTCCAGTGCCCTGCGCCGGCTCGCGCCGAATCTGCGCCGCGCCGAACCGCCAATCGCGATCGAGTTCGACCGCGAGGGGCCGACCGGACGCCGCGTGATCCGTGTGAGCCAGATGGAATGGGTAACCAAGGAAGCGTCAGAAGCGTCAGAAGCGTCGGCTACTGACGGCACTGACGCTACTGACGCTCGGTTGCATACCCATTCCAATGGGCCCGATCCGGTGCCCTCCGCCAAGGAGATGGGCGTCGAGGACCTGGGGTCGTGATGCGCAGGCCCAGCACCCCAGGCGAACGCGAGCGCTGGTGGCGTGAGCTGGCGTGGCTCCCACGCGACCGCCGGATCGCGGTGATCGGATGCTCTCCGAGGCCGTCTCGGACTGCCCGCATTGCGATGAAGCGGTCCGGCGCTGCGACTCCCGCGGGCTGGTCCGCGGCCAGCTGGCGCATCTGCGCTGCACACCCACGCGGGACCTCACTCCCGGGCAGCAGGACGCGCTCGAGCACCTAAGCAGGACAACAAAGAACGTCGGCGATGGCCGACAGGAAGGATCGCCATGAGCGACGACAAGTTCAGCGCGTTGAACAACGCCATTACCGCCGCAGAGGCCGCTACGCAGGCCACATTCGCCCTCTGGCAGCACATGTCGCCTGACGAGCAGGAGTGTTGGCTGGCGGAGGCGGAGATCAGATGGCCGCGCAGCGACATCTTCTTGACGACGCTGCTACCAGCCGCCATTCAGATGGTCGCCGACGAACGCGCTTCCGACGAACGCGCTTAGCGGCCTTTGGGCGCGCCCGAGGGCGATGGCACGTCCAGCGGCTCCGACCGGAACCAGAACCGTGGACAACCACGGCTACATCAGGATCAAGGCGCCCGACCACCCGCTGGCGTTAGTCGGCTGGGTCCGCGAACACCGGCTCGTGCTCTTCGACGTACTCGGCCCCGGCGCCCACGCCTGCCACCGCTGCGGCGAACTCGTCGAGTGGGGGCGCGACCTGGAGGTCGATCACCTTGATCGTGACCGCCAGAACAACCGCGTGGAGAACCTGCGCGTGGCGTGCCGGACCTGCCAAAACCAGAACCGAGGCGCGTGGGGGCGAAAATTTCAAAGCAAGAACAAAGGGTCGCCATGAGAGGTGTCCTCTCCGCCCTGCTCGCGGAGCTGCGCGACGACCCCGCCGCGGCGGCGGAGCTGCGCGCGCTGGTCGGCGCCGGCCCGTCCGTCTACACGCCCCAGACGCTCGCGGCCGAGCTCGGCGTCACCCCGCGTGCCGTGCGCGCCGCGATCGAGCGTGGCGACCTGCAAGCCCGGCGCTCCGGCCGCGGATACGTGATCAGCGCCGAGGCAGTCGCCGCGTGGGCGGCCCCGCGGGCGCCCGTTCGCCGTCGTGCGGTTGCACGCCAGTCCCGTCCGCTACGCGACGCGATGGCTGGGCTGGGCGATAGCTAGTGCTAGCAAGTGCTAGCATGTGCCGCATGGCAATCACTAAACCAGTTCCCGTCCGTATCCCGCCCGAGATGGTCGCGCGCATCGACGCGCTCAAGGGGCCGCTCGTTCCCCGCGAGGCGTACGTGCGCGACCTGCTCGACCGGGCGCTGAAAGCCGAGGAGCGGAAGGCGGCGAAGCGATGAGCGTGCACAAGACCAGCCGCGGCTACGTCGTCCGCTGGCGCGACGGCGCCCGCAACCGCCAGCGCAGCTTCGACCGCCGCGGAGACGCCCAACGCTGGGATCTCGAGGTGCGCCGCCGCCGACAGCTCGGCACCCTCGCCCAGCTCGACGCCGGCACCACCACCCTCAACGCGTACGTCGTCGACACCTGGACGGCGGTCTACGCCGTGCTGCTCGCGCCCAGGACGCGCCAGGCCTAGGCGCAGTCCTACGACCGCCACATCGCGCCGACCCTCGGCGGGCTGCCGCTGCACGCGCTCACGCCCGCGGTCATCGCCCGCTGGCAGGCACGCGAGCTTCCGCACGGCCACGAGGCGCTCATGAAGGCCAGGGGCGTCCTCTCGTCGATCCTGCAGACCGCGGTCGAGGGCGAACTGCTCGCCGCCAACCCTGTCCGGGTGGTGCGCGCGCCGCGCGGCCCCCTGCGCGATGAGGTCCGCCCGCTCGCGCCCGCCGCCGTGGAGGCACTCAGGGCCGTGCTGGGCCACCGCGACGCCGTGCTCGTGTCGCTCATGAGCTACGCCGGCCTGCGCCCCGGGGAGGTGCGCACGCTGCGCTGGGGGCACGTCCAGGAACGCACCGTTGTGATCGGCGCGCCAAAGACCAGGCGGCGCCGCACCATGCGGCTGCTCGAGCCGCTCGCTCAGGACTTGCGCGAGTGGCGGATGGCGTGCGGACGCCCCGGCGACGACCGGCCCGTGATCCCGCGTCCTAGCGACGGCGGCGTGATGAGTGCTAAGAGCTTCAACGTGTGGCGCGGCGAGACGTTCCTACCCGCGCTCGGGCGCGCCGGGCTCTCGCGCGCGAGACCGTACGACCTCCGCCACAGCTTCGCCTCGCTGCTGCTGCACGAGGGCCGCTCCGTGATCTACGTCGCCCGCCAGCTCGGCCACGACGCCCGCTACACCCTCGGCACCTATGGTCACGTGATCGATGAGCTGGACGACCAGCCGCGCATCAGCGCCGAGGACGCGATCCGCGCCGCCCGCGCGGCGTTGAGGAGGGCATCATGACTACCGCCCGCTACAGGGGACGCGAGTACGAGCTGCTCAACGTCACCGACGGCGCCGAGTACATAAGGCCGGTCGGGAGCAGTTAGCGAGCCAGCGTCACGCCGCCGCGCGGCGGCACGGGCCGTTCCACGACGCGCGCCGGTCGGCTCGTGTGCGTTGGTGAGGATTCAGCTGGCGTCCTCGAGCAGCTCGACCCCGCCCTGGATGCCCTTTGACACGGCGACTCGGAAGAACTCGCGGTGCGGATGGCCCACGATGCGGCTCCGGAACTTGGCGACCTCTGCTTGATAGAGGCCGTGCTTCTCATTGGCGCGAAGGTGGTCGAGGCTGTCCGCGAGGTCGATGGCCATTACCGTGCCGTCGTCGCGCACCAGAAAGAGCGCGCCGCGGAAGCCCTCTTCCGCCCAGGCTGCGGGGATGATGCCCTCCCCGAAGAGCCGGGAGGAGTCCTCGATGTCCTCGGGCTTGACCTGAGCGAACGTCACGCGGGCGTGCACGACAAAACCTCCTGTTTCGGGCCGGGAACACGTCCTGGCCGTGCTGAGCGGACGCGTTGAAAGATACGCGGCGTAGCGAAGGCTTCACTCCTCATCCCATTCCGCACGGGCGTTTCGAGTGAGTGTCTGCCGCGTCCCGGCGACGAGCACGGCGACGTTCTGATACTCGACGAGAATGAGCACAAACGCGTCGAGGTGCGGTGCGAGCGCTGCGGACGCGTGATGATGTTCGCGTGGCGTTCGCGTAGCGGCCCGCCAGGCACCGGAAACCCTCGCATTTGCGGGGGTTTCTTGCATCTGGTGGCACTCCGAGTATAGGAGTGCCAATTTGCCGGGGATCCTTCCCCGGCAAGTTCTCGAGTTACACGCCGCGGGCGTACGCGTCGGGATCCTTCCCTGACCGGTCCCCGTCTGCTGGTCCACCCTTCATGAGGGATGCGGTGCGAACGCTGCAGCCTTCACCGGCCATCCGACGTCGCGTCGAAGATGAAGTCCAGGGCCCGTTTCAGGGGTCAGGTCACACTAGCGGGACGAGGACTCGTTCAGGCTAACGGCAGCTCGAATGAGGGTCGCGAAAGCCTTCTCGTCGATTTCATCGTCCTCGTGGAAGTCGATTGCGCGCCGGGTGTTGCCTTCGAGGCTTGAGTTGAACAGTCCCGAAGGGTCCTTCAGCGAGGCCCCCTTGAAGAACGTAAGTTTCACGACGCGCTTGTACGTCTCGCCGGTGCAGATCGGACCTTGGTGAGACCACACCGGAACCCCTGGATGAGAAGCCTTTCTCCACTTCCACTCCTCGACCACTTCGGGGTCGGCCTGTTTGATTAGGGCGCGAAGCCTGGACAGGGTCTTGCCCCGCCAGTCGCCCAGTTCTTTGATCCTTGCCTCTATCAGCTGAGATGGAGACTCGACCTTCTGCGCGGAGCTCTTCTTCATGTTGTAGAGGTGCCGCTCCTTTGCTTTATGTCGTCCCATTTTATCCCGGGCGTTGTAGGCCGTTCCAGGGCGCGCGCCTCCATCACGGTGTCGAAGATCTCCCGGGCGACGAACTCGTCGCGGAGCTTGCCGTTGAAGCTCTCGACGAAGGGGTTCTCACAGGGACTGCCGGGCTCGATGTACGCGGTTTTCGTCCCCATGAAGCGGCACCAGTCGCGAATCGCGGCGATCAGCTCCGGCCCTTTGTCGCAGCGGATGTACTCAGGGACACCGCGCTGAGCGGCGGCCTCGTCCAGGGCCGGCCACCATGTCGTCGGCGGTGATCGAGCGGCCCACCCGGCTGGCCAGGCCTCCTGACGCAGCACGGCTGCCTCCCGCAGGATCGCGTTATCGAGGGTGAGATCCGCGACCACTCGCTTGAGCCGACCGTTCTCGTCCTTCAGCCGGCGCAGCTCCTTGGCGTCGTCCGCCTTCAGGCCGCCGTACTGGTTGCGCCCCCGGCTCTTCCCCTCGGCGATCAGCCGCTCTCCCTCCCGCGGCTTCCGGACGATCTGCTCCGGCGTGTGCTTCCTGCCTTTCATCGTTCCTCCTGGCCGGGTCGGCCGTGACGGATCCCTCATACCAGGTGGGCCCGTTTCAGGGGGTCACGTCGCCCCGGCAAATTCTTGGGTTACGCGCCGCGGGCGTGCCCGCGCTCGGCGAATCTCGGTTGCGCGCTAGGAGGCGTGGGGCGGGCGGGGAGACTCCAGATCGTCGAGCAGGGAGACCCTCATCGACTGCCACACGAGCCAGGCCGCCAGGTGCCCGATCGGTCGTAGCGCGGTCGTGACCATCGCCTCGGCGCCCAAGGTACCCCAGTTGCCGGACCGAGGGCGTCTCGCGGCGCCACAAAAGGCCGCTATTTCGATCCTTTTCTTGGCGAACCGCGGGTCAAGCTAGATTGGGCTGGATGGCCACCCAGGCCCAGGACGTCGTAACGATGGACAAGATCGTCGCGCTTTGCAGGCGGCGCGGCTTCGTGTTCCAGTCCACGGAGATCTACGGCGGGCTGGCCTCCACCTACGACTACGGTCACTACGGCGTCCTGCTCAGGCAGAACATCAAGGACGAGTGGTGGCGAGCGATGGTCTACGAACGCGACGACATCGTCGCCATCGATGCCGCGATCATCATGCACCCGAAGACCTGGGAGGCCTCAGGCCACCTCGAGGGCTTCACCGATCCGCTCGTGCAGTGCCTCGGCGAATGCAAGAAGCGGTGGCGGGAGGATCACCTTCGCGAGCAGCAGCCGGAGGGCGAGTTGCGGTGCCCGGAGTGCGGCGGGGAACTCTCCGAGCCGCGCCGGTTCAACCTTATGTTCAGGACCCACATGGGCCCCGTGGAGGACGAGGCCTCGGTTGCATACCTGCGGCCGGAGACCGCGCAGGGGATCTTCGTCAACTTCAAGAACGTGCTCCAGTTCGCGCGCAAGAAACCGCCCTTCGGGATCGCGCAGGTCGGCAAGTCGTTCAGGAACGAGATCACGCCCGGCAACTTCATCTTTCGCACGCGCGAGTTCGAGCAGATGGAGATGGAGTACTTCGTGCCGCCGAGTGAGGCTGAGAAGTGGTACGGCTACTGGCTCGACGAGCGGATGCGCTGGTACTCCGCTCTGGGGCTTCGTCCCGACCACCTGCGGCTGCGGGCGCATCCCGAGGAGGAGCTGTCGCACTACTCGACGGCCACCTCCGACGTCGAATACCTGTTCCCCATCGGCTGGTCCGAGCTCGAGGGCATCGCCAACCGGGGCGACTTCGACCTGACCCAGCACGCAAAGTTTTCCGGCGAGAAGCTCGAGTACGTTGACACGGCAACGGGGGAGCGCTACGTGCCGCATGTCGTGGAGCCCGCGGCCGGGGTGGACCGTTCGATGCTCGCGTTCATGGTCGACGCCTACGACGAGGAGGAGATCGAGGGCCGGCAGCGCACGGTCCTACGTCTCCATCCCCGGCTGGCCCCTGTGAAGGTGGCCGTCCTGCCACTGGTGTCGCGCGATGGCATGCCGGAGAAGGCGCGTGAGGTGTACGAGGACCTGCGACGCCGGATGCCGTCGGAATACGACGCGGGCGGGTCGATCGGCCGCCGTTACCGCCGACAGGACGAGATCGGGACGCCTTGGGGCGTCACGATCGACGGGGGGACGATCGAGGATGACACCGTCACGTTGCGCGATCGCGACACGCTCGAGCAGGTGCGCGTGCCGATTGCGCAGCTCGGCGAGGAGCTGGAGCGCCGGCTGGCCGCGCCCTGGACCACACCCAAGCTCACGAGCTGATCAATCGGCAGCGGGTCCGAGGCAGCGGACGCCGTTCCGTTTCGTCGTTCAACAGATCACGGCCTCGCCACTGGCCGGCGCCCCACGACGGCGCTACCGTGTAGATCTCACGTACCACGAGGTGGCGTTTGGCCATGCGGGCCCAACCACGTGCTGTAACCGGTTCGAACGGGTCGGGTGACTCGAGCCTCTTCGCGCGCCTGCGCACGCGTCTGTACCCGTTCGGATCGAGCCGGTATCCCAAGCCCGAAACGAGAAATGGCCTGACCGAGCACGAGTGCCTGTCGCTCCTCGGGTACGAACGCCGCTTCAACGGACCCGCCGAACACACGGACTCCGGATGACCACCTCCTGCCCCTGAGGAGGGGTGGGCTCGACCTCACGCAGCGGTTGGGAGCGGTGACGGCGCGTCTCGCGCGCCTGGGAACACACGTCCCGACTCGTTGGGTCGACGAAGCTTGGAGCCGACGCTAAGGTCGCTACGCGCTGCCCCTGGCCCCGCCCCACGGAAGGACGAATATGGCCCACGAGATCGGACGATCGCGTCTCACGAGACGGAGCTTCCTGTTGAGAGCCGGCGCGGGAGCGGGCGCCGTCACTGTGAGCCGCGCGCTGGGCGGCGCGCTCTTGCCCGCTCCCCCGGCGGCGCGCAGCTCCACCGTCCAAACCAGCCCCACTACGTTCGGCCGCATCTTCCCCAAGCTGCAGCCCTTCGCGGCGGCCACGGACGCAGTCAAGCAGCAGCTCAACGCGTTGGGCGGGAAGGGCGGGCCGCTCGACGCAAGCGACGACCTGAGCGCCGGGCCGGTCCAGCTCATCATCGATCCGGCGAAGAGCGTCAACAATCCCAACAACTCCACCCACACTGCGGGGACGACCTTCTTCGGTCAGTTCATCGACCACGACATCACGTTCGACACGACCTCTCCGCTCGGGATCCCCACCGAGCCGTCCAGCTCGCGCAACTCGCGCACGCCTTCGCTCGACCTCGACAGCGTCTACGGCAATGGGCCCGCGTCCAGCCCTCAGCTATACGAGTCTGCGGACCGCGCGAAGCTCAGGATCGATTCCGGGGGTCTCTTCGAGGACCTGGCGCGCGACAGCTCCAACGCGGCGATCATTCCCGATCCGCGCAACGACGAGAACCTGATGATCGCCGGGCTCCACTGCGCGTTCATCCTCTTTCACAACCGTGCCGTCGATGAGGCCCGAGCGGACGGCTCGAAGACCTGGCAGGGCGCTTTCCAGCGAGCTCGCCGCCTCACCACGTGGCATTACCACTGGATGGTTCTGCACGAGTTCCTGCCGCTGATCGTGGGGCAGTCCCTGGTCGACGCCGTCCTGACGCACGGCCCTCGCTTCTACAGGCCCAAGCTCGGCCAGGGATTCATACCGGTGGAGTTCCAGGCCGCTGCCTACCGCTTCGGCCACAGCATGGTGCGTCCCTCGTACCGGGCGAACCTGAAGGGCGACGGCGGCAACCCCTTCTTCGGGATGATCTTCGACCCCGCGGGCGACGCTCAAGCCGACCCGGTCGACCTCCGCGGCGGCGCCCGGGCGCCCCGCCGGTTCATCGGCTGGCAGACCTTCTTCGATTTCGGCGATCGCGAGGTGAAGCCCAACAAGACGATCGACACTAAGATCTCCACGCCTCTGTTCAACCTGCCCCTCGGGGCGATCCCAAGTCACGACCAGCCCCAGGTGCTGCCGCAGCGCAACCTGCTCCGCCAGCTCACCTGGAGCCTCCCGTCGGGACAGTCGTTGGCCACCGCGATGGGCGAGCGGGCGCTCTCGGCCGCGGATCTCGCCGAGCTCACGCCGTATGGGTTTCAGTCGAGCACGCCCCTCTGGTACTACTGCCTCAAGGAGGCGGAGGTCAGGGCGGAGGGTCTCACGCTCGGACCGGTCGGCGGCCGCATCGTCGCCGAGGTCCTGATCGGGCTAATCAGGAGCGACCCGGCCTCATACCTGGCCCAGCAGCGGAACTGGACGCCAACCGCGAACGGGGCCGGCTCGTCCTTCCGGATGAAGGACTTCCTGACCTACGCCGGCGTGGATCCCGAGAGCAGGCACTCGGCGCAGCCTCTTTTCGCTTAGCCCCCCTGCCCGCTGGCGGGGTCCGCCTAGGCCCCGAGCAGCCTGCGCGCCACCTGCACTCCGAGCTCGAACGCCGCGTTGCTGTCCCAATCCGGGTCCGAGCTCAGCTGGATTCCGAAGCCGTCGCCGAGGGCGAAGAGGACCGCCGCGACCGACTCGGGGTCGGCCTTGAGGTTCACGACGCCCTGCCGCTCCTTCTCGCGGAGTGCGGCGGCCAGATGCTGACGCCAGCGGCGGTAGAGCTCGGCCAACTCCGAACGGATCTCCTCGCTGTGGCGCGAGGCGCTCAGCATCTCGTAGGTGACGGCCTGGCTGCCAGGCGCCTCCTCGATGAACTCCTCGAGTCCGTGAACCAGCGCCTGGACGATCCCGTCGACCGAGTTCGCGCGTGCGAGCCGCTCGTCCATCGCCTTGATCCGTACTTCGCAGTCGTGGCGGACCACCTCCACCAGCAGGCGCTCCTTGGAGCCGAAGTAGTAGTGCAGGAGGCCGCGGGAGACGCCGGCCTCGCGAGCCACGTGATCGAATGTCGAGCCGGCCGCGCCCCGCGTGCCGACGCTGGCCCGCATTGCCTCGATGATCCTCTTCGCCTTCTCTCCCTCAAGCCTGCGGGGGGCTACGACCGATGCCTCCATACGCGCTCCGGGAGTCTAGCTGGCCGGCCAACCAGAATGCTGAGGGGGCGCCATATGGCGCCCCCTCGAAGCTGGGCCGTCCGGGCCGCGCGGCGGCTACGTCGTGCCGACGGGCTCGGTCGAAGCGGGCTCGGGCGTGGTCGTCGCCGTGTACTCGAACTCCTCCTCGGCCCCAAACAGAGCGTCGAGGACCTTCTTGCGCAGGCCCTCGCTGAGCGCAAGCGCCAGGCCCGCGCCGACCAGGCCGATGAGGAGGACGCGGCCGCGACGCCGCTTCTTCTTCTTCCCGCGCAGCTGATCGGCCGCCTCGCGGAGCGAAATGGCCGCGTCGCGGAGGTCCCTCTGGACCTTCTTGTCCTCCGTGACCGACCTGACGGGACCCTTGCCGTTGGACATCCGCGTGTACGCCTTGCGCGCGGACTCGAAAGCCGTGCGAAGGTTCTCGCGCAGGTCGTCGTCCTCAACCAACCGCTGGACGTACTGGTTCGTCCGAACCGCCCGACCAGCCGATACGGCTCCGGCTCCGGCCTTCGCGGCTCTCTTCTTAGCTGCCATCGCTCTCCTCGGGTTGGCTTGCGCGTGCGCACACTCTAGCTGGAAAGCGGGGCTCCCAAGAGCCGCACGCGCGGTCGCAGCGAGGCGCGGTAGTGGCGCCACCCCGGACCAGGCCGGGCGCCCGGGGCGGCCCCGGCCGGGGTGTCGCACCTGCCCTCTCGGAGGCGTTGAGGCGTCAGTTCTGGCGCCGCGCCGCCACCGGCTCGCCGCCGCGGCGGCGAGCCCGC
>JBKPHP010000201.1:0-5018 GCA_046729895.1 Actinomycetota bacterium | reverse complement strand
CCGACGGCTGGCTCCCGCCGACACGGGTCCTTCGGCAACGACCCGCCGGCGAGAGTGTCGGAAGCAGGGGGGAGCTCGCTCCTATGTCAACCGCTGTTCGCTCGTAGCGGGTTTCTAGGTGAGGCAGATCATGGGCATCGGGGCGGTGGGGAGGCTGCTCATGTCGATGTCACTCGCGTCCCGCTGGCGGGGGTCGGCGGGGGTCCGATCGATCCCGCACTGGTCCCCCCGAGCGGTCTCGGCGGGCAGGGAGAGCAGGTAGTGGAAGCGGCGGGCGAGGTGGCGTTTGAGGCAGCGGAGCGCACCCTTCTTGGTCTTGCCTTCGGCTTCCTTGCGTGCCAGGTAGGCCTTGGTGGCCGGGTCGCAGCGGGCGCGGGTGATCGCGATGATGTGCAGGGCGCTGTTGAGCTGGCGGTCGCCGCCGCGGTCGAGCCGGTGGCGGTCGCGCTGGCCTGAGGAGCAGGGGATCGGCGCCGTGCCGGTCAGGCGGGCGAAGCTCGCGTCGGTCGCGAATCGCTCGGCGCCGGCGGTGCGGCCGATCAGCAGCGCCGCGGTCAGCGCGCCGCAGCCGGTCTCGGCGAGCAGCTGCGGGCGGTGCGCATTGACGAGGACGAGCAGCTCCTGCTGGAGCGCGTTCACCTGGCGGGTGAGCAGGCGCAGCTGTGCGAGCTGCTCGCGCGCGACCCGCACGCGGGCGCAGGCGGGCAGGCGGCGCAGGCAGCGGTCGATGCGAGCGAGCTGGCGCGGCTTCTCGAGCGAGCCGCGACCCAACGAGGACTCGAGCTCGGGGGAGAGGTCAAGCAGGTGCCAACGGAGGCGGTTCTGGACGCGGGTGCGCTCGGCGACGAGGTCCTTGCGGTGGTCGGAGAGCAGCCGGATCTCCATCGCCCGCTCGTCGAGGTGGGCGGCCGGGAAGCTCTCCACGCCGTCCTTGACCACCGCACGGGCGATCGCGAGCGCGTCGATCTGGTCCGACTTGCCCGGCTCGCGCTCGCCGCGACGGGAGGCGCCCATACGGTGCGGCGGCACGCGCACGACCCGCTCACCCGCTGCGATCAGCGCCTGCTCGAACCGGCGCGAGACATGGCGGCAGTCCTCGATCGCCCACACCCGCTCGTCATCGAGTCCGCGTGCCCAGCGCACCGCGGCCAGGTACCCCGGCTCCTCGGCCTTGATCTGGCGGGCCCCGCGCTGCCGACCCGTGCCTGCGTCGACGGCCGCCAGCGCATGCGTGCGCTTGTGCGTGTCCGCTCCGATCACGATCATTCCCACGTCCCTTCGTTTGGTTGAGCACCGGCGAGGCGGATCTCCGGCGGACAACCGTCACTGGGGGCGACGCCACGCTCCTATTAGGTCACGCCGGTGATCCTCGGGCGGCGGCGGACGACAGAAGCTTTCCGGGTCAGCTCAGGCAGACGACACGGCACTCTAGAGTCAGCCCGCCGCCGGCCCGAGAACCAACCGCGGCCGTCGGACGTCACCGCCCAGACTCGGAGCGACTCTGACAGTGACGGCACTCTGAGTGCGAGCCGGTGGCTACTGCTGCGTTCACGCGATGGGAGGCGCGAGGATTTCCACTCCGCCGGCGCCTCCTCAGCGTGAGGAGCAGCATCGATTGTGAACTGGCTGACTGCCGGTTCAGGGGCCGTCCTCGAGCAGGATCCGCGCGACCTCCTCGGGCCTCTCGAGTGCGGCGAAGTGGCCGGTCTGACGCAGGACGAGGTCATGCGCGCCGGGAATCGACTCGATGTTGGCCTGACGATCCGAGGGCCGCGACCAATCCTCGTCGCCGTAGACCAGCGTGACCGGGACGTTGATCCGCGCGTATCGTTCTCTGGCCGCGATCAGGCTCTCCAGGTTGCGGTAGATCGCTCTGGCCACCGCCGGGTATCCGGAGCGCCGGCCGACGCGACGGAGCTCATCGAGATAGTGACCGGGCAAGTTGCTGGGGTCGCGCAGTCCGCCTCGCATCACGCCCCGCAGGATCTGCTCGTTCTCGAACCGGACGAAGATCTGGCCCCAACCGGGCAGGCAAATGTTTCCGACCACCACCCGGGCGAGCAGGTTCGCTCGCTTGATGCCGTCGGCGAAGTCGTAGGTGTTGAAGGCGATGACGCGGCGCACCCGGTCCCCCAGCTCCACGGATGCCGTCAGCGACAGCGTCGCGCCCATCGATTCACCCGCGAGCGTGAGGCCGGAGAGGTCCAGATCCTCGACGACCCTGACGACGGCGGCCCGCAATGCAGGCTCCTCGTAGGTGGCACCCGGGACGATGTCGGACCAGCCCATGCCGGGGAAGTCGAGCGCGTAGACCGTGAACGCGTCGGTGATTCGCGGGATGACGCGCTGGAAGTGGTCGAGCTGCGTACGCACGGTGTGCATCAGGACCATGGGCGGGCCGCTGCCGACGCGCAAGTACCGGACGCGCGCGCCGCCGTTTAACACGACGTGACCGATCTCTCCGCCCTGGCACCACGTCTCGGTGTACTCGTGCGCTGCCTTGGCCTCGTCTAGCACCGCGTTCAGTCTTCCCGGGCCTTGCCGCGCGCCGACACTCACGTCACAATAGAGGCGGCCGTTCGGAGCGTCGTAGAGGCGGGCCTTCGGAGCGTCCGTCGGTGGGTCTCAGCACCAGCCGCCGACAAGATGAATGACGTGCCTTCGTTCGGCGCGTCAAGCGAGCGCCACCGTGGCCAAGGCCAAACGTTCGTTGTTGACGGCTCGCGCTCAGCTTGACGCTGCCTTCCCGCGTGGAAGCGTTGGCTTGGCTTCCCGCGCGGGCGACGTACGGCCCGCGTGGATGGGACGCGACCCCTGATTGTGAGCTAACGACAACTGCAGGCGTCTCGGTGTTCGCCACGCCCACGATCGCCTGCGACGACCGCAGGATCGGTTATGAACAAGGTCGATCGGAGTGGGCATGCGCGCTGGTCGCTAGAGCTCGTGTCGGACAATGGCCGCGATGCCCTGCCGCTGTGCGCACTCCGGGATGCGCCGTACGACCGCGTTCCTCAGCCGGCAGCCGAGCGGGCTCGCGAGCTGCGCGAGGCGGTCGACGCGCAGCGATAGCCTGAGGACCGGCTCGTCGCTGTTCGAGGAGACGGAGCGCTGCACGCGCTGCGGCGGGAGCGGGCTCGTGATGGTCGCGGACCCCTCGCAGGAGGAGCCCAACGGGCAGGACCCGGCGCGGCTGGGAGGCCAGGGCTGAGCTGAGACAGGAGGGCGGGCGCGACGGCAGAGCGGCGGCGCGCCCGCCTGTCTGCTCTACTCGAGTCCGGCGCTCTTTTTTTGTGCCCGCAACCGGCTGGCGTCTAGTTGCAGCAGTCGTCGTCGTGGGCGTCTATGGGGGCGGTGCAGCAGCTCTCCCCGCGCCAGGCCTCGCGCCCCTCCCTGACGGCGGCCGCCGCAATTAGAAGCGCGACAGTGGGGTCGAGCCACCACAGGCCGAAGGCCGCGTTGCCGCCGAGGCCGACGAGGAGCGCCGCGGACAGATCGGCGCAGAGCATGTTCTGGCGGCCTTCGCTCTTGGTCGCAGAGGAGCCGAGCCGCTCCCCCACCCGGCCTTTCGCGATCGCGAGCGGCGGCATCGTGGCCAGAGTGACGATGGAGAGCCCGATGCCCACCCAGCTGACGGCGGGGTGGTCGGCGACCAGGAGCGTCCTCACTGCTTCGACGCCGACGTAGACCGCGACCACATAGAAGCTCGCCCCGATCAGACGTTGGGCCCGGCGCTCGGCCGAGTCCGAGCCGGCGCGCACCCCGGCGAACCGCCAAAGGAGCACGAGTCCGGCGACGCTCTCGACCAGGCTGTCGGCGCCGAAGCCGACCAGAGCGATCGACCCCGCGACGGCGCCAGCGGCTATCGCGATCGTCGCCTCGACCCCGTGCCACCCGACGCCGAGCCATGCGAGCAGCCGCGCCCGTGCCACAAGTCGCTGTCGCTCGGGCTCCTGCGAGGGAGCGGGCCGTGATGGCCCGGCGACTGGAAGCTCGACGGTCACGCCGCCGACCGGGCGGGAAGAACGCTGTCCAGCAGGGCGCGGCCGTCAGCGGTAAGCGAGTGCATCACCGTCTTCCCATCGCGACGCGACTCCACAAAGCCGGCCTCGCGTAGGGCACGCAGATGATGCGAGACGAGGTTCTGCGCGCGGCCGAGCACCCAGGCGAGATCGCAGCCGCACAGCTCGTCTCCGGCCGCGATCGCGGCGGCGACGCTTAGGCGGGTGGGGTCGGACAGGGCCTGGGCTCTGCGGGCGGACCGCTCGAGCTCATCAGTCCGCGGCAGCCCCGCACGTACTTCCTCGGCTCGCGGAAGATCGAGGCAGAGGAGGTCGCAGCGTTCGTAGGGCACCCGCTCATTCTAACCGCGGTTGATATGTCTACGAGGCCTCGTCAAGCCCCCCGCGCACGGCGCGCCGCTCTCGCCTGGTATACGACCAGCATGGGAATCGCAGCCCCATGCGCTTGGTGCGGACACGCGTCATTCCACGCGACGACGCAGCAGACGACCGAAGGCGGCGCTCGCAAGTGCAGTGGCTGCACCGAGTGCTACCCGCCGGGTCGACCGGCAGACGCCTCGCAGGAGCGCGAATCCTCCCAGGAATAGTCAGAGGTTCTAGCCCGAGCAGTCGTTGATTCAGGTAACCGCGTCGAGCTCGGGCTGCGAGGCGTTGCCATTCGCTGGCTGGCGGATGTGGGTTTCGATCGCTGTAGGGGAATCAATCGCCGCGGCGTCGGGGATACCGAGCTCTGCCATTCGGCGAGCGGTCGGCAGGATGCGGCCCTCGAACGACCCCACGGCGTCGTTGTGGGCCTTCGCTGCCCGTTCGATTCCCTTGCCGCTGTTGCTCAGGTGCTCGGCGAACTTGGCGATCCGGCGGCATAGCTCGACGGCGAGCTCACGAACGCGTTCGGCGCGCTCTGACCGCGTGGCCTCGCGCCAGGCCAGGCCGACAGCCTGGAGGAGGGCGACCATGGTCGCCGGGGTCGCGATCACGACCCGCTCGCGCGCTGCGTCC
>JBKPHP010000200.1:0-11143 GCA_046729895.1 Actinomycetota bacterium | reverse complement strand
GAACAGCTCAAGACGATCCGCAAGCTCCAGCAGAAGCGCTGGCGCGACAAGCTGGACCTCTTCGTGGCGGAAGGCGAGGACCTGGTCGAGGCGGGGTGGGAACCCGAATTCGTGCTGGTCGCAGGCGAGGACGTCGAGCCGGAGCTCCTGGCGGCGGCCAGCTCGCTCGGCTCCGGGACGCGCGCCATCGGCGTCTACCGGCGCCGCTGGTCGCAGCCCGGCGGGCGGCTGTCGGTCTACCTCCACGGCGTGGCGGACCCGGGAAACGTGGGAGCGGTGATCCGCTCGGCACACGCCCTCTGCGACGGCCCGGTGGTGCTCGGCCCTCGCTGCGCCGACCCCTTTTCGCCCAAGGCGGTGAGGGCGAGCATGGGGTCGCTGTTCGCGCGTCCGCCGGCCCGCGCCCGGTTCGACGAGCTGCAGGGCACGCTGGTGGCGCTCGACCCGCACGAGGGCGTGTCGCTCCGCGAGCTCGAGCTCTCAGCGCCCGTGGTGCTGTGCCTCGGCGGCGAGCGCGAGGGGCTCCCGCCCGAGCTGGACGGCGTGCGGGCAAGCATCCCGCTGCGGGAGGGCGGCCCGGAGTCGCTCAACGTCGCCACGGCCGCGACCGTCGCGCTCTACGACGTCGCAAATAGGATGGCCGCCGATGCCTGACACCCGCTTCGCCGACCTCCGTAGGGAGGCCGAGTCCGCGATCGCCGCCGCAGGCAGCGCCGGCGAGCTCGAGGAGCTGCGGGTCCGGTACCTGGGCCGCAAGGCGCGGCTCACGCAGGCGTTGCGCTCGATCGGCGAGCTGCCGCCCGAGGAGCGCGGACCGGTCGGCAAGGAGGCAAACGAGCTGAAGCGGGCGCTCGAGTCGCTCCTGACCGAGCGCAAGGGGCGGCTCGAGGCGGAGGAGCTCGACGCTCGCCTGGCGCAGGACCGCATCGACGTGACCCTGCCGGGCGACCCGCCGCTGCCCGCCGGCCACCTACACCTCGTGAGCCAAACCCGTCGGGAGATGGAAGACATCTTCGTCGGTCTGGGATTCGACGTAGTGGAGGGTCCCGAGGTCGAGTTCGACTACTACAACTTCACCTCGCTCAACATCCCCCCCGGCCACCCTGCCAGGACGCTGATGGACACCTTCTACCTGGCCGACCAGGTGGTGCTCCGCACGCACACGTCTCCTATGCAGACCCGGGCGATGGAGCGCCAGGAGCCGCCGATCTACATAGTCATCCCCGGGCGCGTCTACCGGCGCGACTCGGACGCCACTCACACGCCGATGTTCCACCAGCTGGAGGGGCTCGCCGTGGATGAGGAGATCACGCTCGCCGACCTCCAGGGCGTGTTGCTCGAATTCGCCCGCGCGATGTTCGGGCAGGAGCGCGAGATCAGGCTGCGGGCCGGCTACTTCCCGTTCACCGAGCCGAGCGTGGAGGTCGACGTGTCGTGCTTCCGGTGCGACGCGAAGGGCTACCTGGCCGATGGCTCGCGCTGTCCACTCTGCAAGGGCTCGGCCTGGATCGAGATCCTCGGCTCGGGCATGGTGGACCCGAATGTCTACGGCTTCGTGGCGGAGAACGGCTACGACCCCGAGCGGATCCAGGGTTTCGCCTTCGGGATGGGCATAGACCGGATCGCCCTGCTCAAGCACGGGGTCCCCGACCTCCGCATGCTGTTCGACAACGACCTGCGCCTGCTGGAGCAGTTCGGGGCATGAGGGTTCCGGCGAAGTGGCTGCGGTCGTACTGCGACCCGGAGCTCTCGAACAGGGAGCTCGGCGAGCGGCTGTCGCTCAGCGGCCTGGAGCTCGAGCGACTCGACCGGGTCGGGGTTCCGTCGGCGGACGCGTTCGTGGTCGGCAAGGTGCTCGAGGCCGACCGGCATCCCGACGCCGACAGGCTGAGCGTCTGCAAGGTCGACGACGGCTCGGGCGAGCCGCGCACGATCGTCTGCGGCGCGCCCAACGTCGCCGCCGGCCAGACCGTCGCGGTGGCCCGGCCCGGGGCGCGCATGGCCGACGGCACCGAGCTGGGTGAGGCGACGCTCCGCGGGGTCAAGTCGAGCGGGATGATCCTCGCGGAGGACGAGGTGGGCCTCGGCGAGGACCACGCCGGGATCATGGTGCTGCCCGACGACGCGCCTGCCGGGGCGCCGCTCGTCGAGCACCTGCCGATCGTCGACGAGGTGCTCGAGCTCGAGACGTCCCCCAACCGCCCGGACACGCTGGGCGTGTACGGGGTGGCCAGGGAGGCGCATGCGGTCACGGCCGGACCTCTCGCCGAAGATCCCACGTCGCCCGACGCGGAGCCGAGCGGCGACGACCGCGCCGAAGACCACGCCTCGGTTGAGATCGCTGACCCGGAGATCTGCCTGCGGTTCACCGCTCGGGTCTTCGAGGACGTCACGATCGGCGAGTCGCCGCTCTGGCTGAAGCAGCGCCTGACGGCAGCCGGCCAGCGGCCCATCTCCAACGTGGTGGACATCACCAACTACGTGATGCTCGCCAGCGGTCAGCCGCTACACGCCTTCGACCTGGACGAGGTGCGAGGAGGCCGGATCGTGGTCCGGCTGGCGCGCGACGGCGAGACGATGACGACTCTCGACGGCGTCGAACGCCGGCTCGACTCCCAGATGGGCCTGGTGTGCGACGCGGAGGGGCCCTCCGGGATCGCCGGCGTCATGGGCGGCCAGGTCTCCGAGGTCTCGGAGAAGACCATCCGCGTCCTGATGGAGGCGGCCACCTGGGTCGGCCCGAACATCCTGCGAACCTCCGCCGAGCTGGGCCTGCGTACCGAGGCGAGCGCCCGCTTCGAGAAGCAGCTACATCCCGAGAGCGCGATGGCGGCGCAGCGACTGACCGCCAGGCTGATGGTGGAGATCTGCGGCGCCCGGCTCGTGCCCGGGACGCTCGACGCCTACCCGCAGCCCGCCGAGCCCCGGCTGGTGAAGTTGCGTCTCGAGCGGCTGCGGCGCCTGCTCGGCGAGGAGATCGAGCCGGACGAGGCCGTGACGATTCTCTCCAGGCTCGGCTTCGACGTCGACGCCGGGGAGGGCGAGCTGACCGCCACGGTCCCCTATTGGCGCGACTCGGACGTCCAGCGCGAGGCCGACCTGATCGAGGAGGTGGCGCGAGTCCACGGGCTCGACAAGCTCCCCACCACGCTCCCGGCCCGGCGGGAGGCCGTGGGTCACCTCACTCCGGCGCAGCGCCTGCGCCGCCGCATCGAGGACTCCCTCCGGGACCGCGGGCTGAGCGAGACGGTGTCGTTCAGCTTCACTTCTCCGGAGACGATCGCAGCTCTCCGGCTCGAAGACGAGCCACGGTTGCGACTCTCCAACCCGCTGAGCGCCGACCAGAGCGTGATGCGCCCGCTCCTTCTTCCGGGGCTCCTGGACTCGGCGCGCCACAACGCGGCCCACGGCCGCTCGGCGGTCGCGCTGTTCGAGTCCGCCCACGTCTACCAGAGCTCCGGCCCGCTGGACGAGGTGCCCGACCCCCCGCGCGGAGCCGAGCCGGCGCTGGAGCGCCATCACGTGGCGGCCTTGATCGCACAGGAGCTCCCTTCCGGCTGGCGGACCGCGAGCCGCCCGGTCGACTTCTACGTCGCCCGGGCGCTGCTCGGGGCGGCCCTCGCCCCCACGGACGTCGAATGGCGGGTCGAGCCGGAGGCCCGGCCCTTCCTGCATCCCGGTCGCTCCGCCGCCGTGTTCGCCGGCCGCGATCGGGAGTTGGGTTGGATCGGCGAGTTGCACCCGATCGTGACGCGCAGCTGGGAGCTCGAGGGCCCGGTCGCGTGCTTCGAGCTGGACTTCGACACGGTTGCCGAGCTGGCGCCTGACGCCGTCCCTTACCGCGATCTGACGGACTTCCCTGCCGTCCGGCAGGACATCGCGGTGGTGGTGCCCGAGCACGTGAGCGCCGCCCGCGTCGAGCGCGCCGTGCGGGCGGGGGGTGGGGCGCTGCTCGTGGGCCTGCGCGTCTTCGACCTGTACCGCGGCGAGCAGCTGGGGGCGGAGAGGAAGTCGCTCGCGCTCCGGCTGGAGTTCAGGGCGCCCGACCGCACGCTCACCGACGAGGAGGTCGCGGAGCGCCGCGCGGCCATCGAGCGCGAGCTGCAGAAGATCGACGGGAAGCTCCGTGCATAGGGTCGCCGTCGTCGGGGCGAGCGGCTACGCGGGGGCGCTCTGCGCGTACCTGGTCCAGCGCCATCCTTCCCTCGAGCTGACCGGGGTCACCGCGCGCAGCGAGACGGGGCGCAGGCACGACGAGCTCTATCCCCGTTACGGGATCCGGCTTTCACTGGAGGAGCTGGACGCCGACCGCGTGGCGGAGCGCGCCGAGGCCGCCCTGGTCGCCTATCCACACGGCGCCGCGGCAGAGGCCGTGAAGCAGCTGCGCCAACGAGGGCTCAAGGTCGTGGATCTGTCCGCGGACTTCCGGCTCGACCAGAACAGCTACGAGCAGTGGTACCGCGACCACGGGGCGCCGGAGCTGATCTCGGAGGCGGTCTACGGGCTCACGGAGCTTCACCGCGACGCGATCCGGGAGGCCGACCTCGTCGCCGCCCCCGGCTGCTACCCGACCGCGGCGCTGCTGGCGCTGGCTCCGCTGCGCCAGGTGGCAGCGGACGCGGTCGTGGACGCCAAGTCCGGCGTTTCCGGCGCGGGCCGGGAGGCGACCCAGGCCACCCATTTCGTCTCGGTGAGCGAGAACGTGAACCCCTACGGCGTCGACGGCCACCGTCACGAGGCGGAGCTTCGCAGCGAGCTGCCGGGGCTGCGGATCACGTTCATTCCGCACCTGCTGCCGATCGACCAGGGGCTGCTCGCGAGCTGTTACGTGACGGCGCGGGAGCCGCTCGAGGCGGGCGCGGTGGCGGAGCTGTTCGAGGCCGCCTACGACGGCGAGCCGTTCATCGAGCTGGCGAGCTCGCCGCCGGGGACCGGCGAGGTGCGCGAGACCAACCGCTGCCGAATCCACGCGACCGTGGATGCGGACACAGACCGCGTGCTCGTGTTCGCGGCGCTCGACAATCTCTGGAAGGGAGCGGCCGGCCAGGCCGTGCAGGACCTCAACCTGATGCTCGGCTTGCCCGAGACGGAGGGGCTCCAGTGAGCTTCTTCGCCTCCCGCTGGGTGGAGGCGCCCGCTCACGTGACGGAGCTTGACGCCACCGCGCTGCCGCGGGGTTTCCGCGCTGCCGGGGTGGCGGCCGGCATCAAGGCCCAGGGCCTTGACGTCGGCGTGCTCGTCTCGGACGCCGAGCAGACCGTCTCCGCGGCCCGCTTCACCAGCAACGCGCGGGTGGGCGCCCCGGTCATGGTGTCCCGCCAGGCGAGGCTATGGGAGCTCCGCGCCGTGGCCGCGAACTCCGGCTGCTCCAACGTGGGCGATGGCGAGCGGGGGATCGAGACCGCCCTTGCCACCCAGGCCGCGGTGGCCTCCGAGCTCGGGATCGACGTCGATCGGGTGGGCGTGGCCTCGACCGGCGTGATCGGGACCGAGCTGCCGCGCGACCGCGTCGTCGCCGGGATGCACGCGGCGTGCCGCGCGCTGGGCGACGACGCGGACGCCTTCTCCGAGGCCATCCTGACGAGCGACTACGGGCCCAAGCGGGCCTGTCTCGAGGTCGAGCTCCCCCGGGGGCGCGTGCGCCTGGCGGCCCAGGCCAAGGGCGCGGGGATGGTCTCGCCGCGCTTCGCGACCATGTTCTGCTTCATCGAGACAGACGCGAGCGTGCCGGCCGGGACGCTCGACCTGCTCACCGGCGTGACGGTCAAGCGCTCGTTCGAGCGCATCTCCGTCGACGGCCAGCTGTCCACGAGCGACACGGTCTTCGCGCTCGCCAACGGCGCTTCGGGGGTGGAGGTGGGACCCGAGACCGCCGACGAGCTGGCTCTCGGTGAGGCGATGGATGCGCTGCTGCGCCAGCTGGCCCTCGCGATCGTGGCCGACGGCGAGGGTGCCGCGCGCGTCGCCCGCGTGGTGGTGAGCGGGCGTCCCGACGCGGTAGAGCCCGTCGCGCGGGCTGTGGCGGACTCTCCGCTCGTCAAGGCGGCGCTCCACGGCGGCAGCCCGAGCTTGGGGCGCGTGCTCCAGGCCGCCGGCCAGGTCTGGCCCCCGGGCGAGCAGTTCGTGGCCGACCTGGAGATCCAGGGCCGCCAGGTGGTCTCTGCCGGCAACGCCCTCGAGCTCGAGGTCGAAGAGCGGCGAGCGCTTCAGACGGCGGTCCAGGGTGACGAGATCGAGTACGCCCTGACGATCCCCGGGGACGGCGGTGAGACGGAGGTCTTCTTCAGCGACCTCTCGGAGGAGTACGTGAGCTTCAACTCCTCGTATACGACCTGATGAGGGACGTCGCCACACTGCTGGAGGCCCTCCCGTACATCCGCGATTTCCACGGGCGGACCTTGGTCATCAAGTACGGCGGCGCCGCGATGACCGACCCGGAGCTGAAAGAGGACTTCGCGCGCGACGTCGTCCTGCTCAAGTACGTCGGGATGAACCCGGTGGTGGTCCACGGCGGGGGGCCGGACATCACGCGCTATATGGAGCGGCTCGGTATGGAGGTCGAGTTCGTCGAGGGCCAGCGGGTGTCCGACCAGCAGACGGTCGAGGTCGCCAAGATGGTGCTCGTCGGCAAGCAGAACAAGGACATCGTGCTGCTGCTCGGCCGTCACGGCCAGCCGGCGGTCGGGCTGTGCGGGGACGACGGCCGCTTGTTCACGGTCGGCAAGCGGTCCGCCGGCGAGACCGACCTCGGTCTCGTGGGGGACATCGAACGCGTCGACGTCGACGTGCTCAATCACATCGCCGAGGACTACATCCCGGTGGTGGCCTCGGTCGGCGCCGACCCGGCGGGGCAGTCCTACAACGTCAACGCCGACGCCGCCGCCGGCGCGGTCGCGGAGGCCTTGCACGCGTACAAGCTCGTGTTCCTCACCGACGTCGAGGGCTGGCGCGCCGAGCCCGACGTTCCGGACAGCCGGATCTCTGAGGCCACCGCGGCCGAGGTGAGCGAGCGGCTGCCACAGGTCTCGGGCGGCATGCGCCCCAAGCTGGAGGCGTGCGTGCGCGTGCTGCGAGCGGGCGTGGACGCCGCGCACATCGTCGACGGCCGCCGGCCCCACTCCCTCCTGCTCGAGCTTTTCACCGACGAGGGCATCGGCACGAAGCTGTGGCCGTAGTGACACTGGCGGAGCTCCAGTCCCTCGAGCGAGACGCGGTCATGGCGACCTACGCTCGCAATCCCGTGGAGTTCGTCCGAGGGGAGGGCACGCGCCTTTGGGATGACGAGGGCAACGAGTACCTCGATTTCCTCGCCGGCATCTCGGTTGTTCAGCTCGGCCACTGCCACCCCGCGGTCGTGGAGGCGGTCGGGAAGCAGGCGGAGCGGCTCTTGCACGTCGGCAACCTCTTCTACACCGAGCCGGGCATGAGCCTGGCGAAGCGCCTGGCGGACATCTCGCTGGGCGGCAAGGTGTTCCTCACGAACTCCGGGACGGAGGCGATCGAATGCGCCATCAAGCTGGCTCGGCGCCACAAGCAGGGGGGCGACTTCGTGGTCCTCGAGCATGCCTTTCACGGCCGTACGATGGGCGCGCTCTCGGCAACCCCGCAGGAGTCGAAGCAGGCTCCCTTTGCGCCGCTCGTGCCGGGCTTCACGACGGTCCCCCGCGAGGGCCCGCCGCTGCCGCTCGTCCAGGCGGTGACCGACCGCACGGCGGCCGTGATCATCGAGCCGATCCAGGGAGAGTCGGGGATCCACCCCATCCACCCGCAGTTGCTCGCCGCAGCCCGCGACGCTTGCGAGGACCACGGCGCGCTGCTTGTCTTCGACGAGATCCAGTGCGGCATGGGCCGCAGCGGCGACCTCTGGGCCTGGGAGGAGTCGGGCATCGTGCCCGACGTCATGACCGTGGCCAAGGGGCTCGGCGGGGGGCTTCCGATCGGCGCCTGCGTGACGACATCCGAGCACGCCGCGCTCCTCCAGACCGGCGACCACGGCTCGACCTTCGCCGGCGGCCCGGTGGCGGCCGCGGCGGCCAACGCCGTGCTCGACGTGGTGGACGACGAGGACTTCCTGGCGGAGGTCCGGCGCAAGGGCGAGGCGCTTGCGCGCGGACTGCGCGCGCTCGGCCTCGAGGTCCGTGGGCGCGGGCTGATGCTCGCCTTCGCGACCTCCGACGGGCCGGCGCTCGCGCGGCGCCTCCTGCTCGAGCAGCGGCTGGTGACGCACGCCACGGGGCCGGACACGGTGCGGCTGCTCCCGCCGCTCACGGTGAGCGACGAGGAGATCGAGCAGGCCGTCGCCCGGATCGGCGCCGCGCTGGACTGAGCGTGCTGCTCTTCGCCTACGGCAGCAACATGGCCGCCGAGGAGATGGCGGCCTTCGCGCCCGAGGCGCGGTTCGTGGGGCCGGCGCGGCTCCCGGGATTCCGGCTCGAGTTGCGGCGCCGCTCGATCCGCTGGGGCGGCGGCGCCGCCGACATCGTCGAGCGTGAGGGCGAGGAGATCTGGGGTGTGGCGTACGAACTGCCCTCCGACGCGTTCGAGCTGCTGGACCCCAAGGAGGGGGCCGGCTTCGCCTACCGGCGCCGGCGGGTCCACGTGGAGGTCCGGGGAGAACCGCGCGCCGCCTTCGCCTACGAGGTGATCGACAAGGAGCCCGAGGAGGTAGCTCCAACGGAGGAGTACGCGGCGCTGATCCTGCGGGCGGCCCGCGAGCGGAGCCTGCCGGCCCCCTGGCTCAGGGAGCTGGAAGGGCGCCTTCGGATAGCGTGACCGAGCAATGGCCGACCAGCGCCACACGCTGATCAAGACCGCCTCCTACGAGGCCGAGCCCGGCGAGGTCGGGCGGGTCCTGCTGCTGTATTCCGGCGGCCTCGACACGAGCGTCATGCTCAAGTGGATCCAGGCCGAGTACGAGGCGGACGTAGTCGCCCTCACCGTGAACCTCGGCCAGCCGGGCGAGGACTTCGAGTTGATCAGGGGCAAGGCCTTGCAGCTCGGGGCGCTCGACTGCCACGTCGTCGATGCCCGCGAAGAGTTTGCCTCCGGCTACGTCCTGCCGGCGATCAAGGCGAACGCGCTGTACGGGGGCGGCTACCCGCTGTTCACGGCGCTCGGTCGCCCCCTGATCGCGCGGCTCGCCGTGGACAAGGCCCGCGAGTCGGGCTGCGACACGATCGCCCACGGCTGCACCGGCAAGGGGAACGACCAGGTGCGGATCGAGTCGACAATCGCGGCGCTCGACCCGCGCATGAAGATCATCGCTCCGGTCCGCGGCTGGCAGATGGGGCGCGAGGAGGAGGTCGCGTACGCCCGCGAGCACGGCATCCCGGTGAAGGGCGGGAGCGAGTCGCCCCCCTACTCGATCGACGACAACCTCTGGGGCCGGTCCAGCGAGGGCGGGCCGATCGAAGACCTCTCAGAGCCGCCCCACGACGACGTCTTCAACCTGGTGACAGACCCGCGCGAGGCGCCGGACGAGCCTGAGGAGGTGACCGTCGAGTTCGAGCGGGGCTGCCCAGTGGCCCTGAGCGGCGAGCGGCTGGGCCTGGTGGAGCTCTTGGAGCGGGCCGGCGAGATCGGCGCCCGCCATGGGGTCGGGATCGTGGACCACATCGAGGACCGGATCGTGGGCCTCAAGGTGCGGGACGTGTACGAGGTCCCGGCCGCGCAGCTGATACTGACCGCCCACAAGGAGATCGAGAAACTCGTGGGCACGATCCATCAGAACACCTTCAAGCCACAGCTCGACGGCCACTGGGCCTACCTGGTCTACGCGGGGCTCTGGTACGAGCCGCTGCTTCAGGACCTGAACGCCTTCATGGACTCGGTGAACGAGCAGGTGACGGGCTCGGTGACCCTGCGACTGTTCAAGGGCAGCGCCCGGCCGCTGGCCCGCGAGTCGCCGAACTCGCTGTACGACCCGGCGCTGGCGGGGTTCGGAGAGTCCGGCGGTCTCTTCTCACAACAGGCATCGCCGGGCTTCATCGAGCTATGGTCGCTGCAATCGCGAATGGCGTACGGAATTCGGAATCGGGGTAGGGAGGAGTAGCCATGACAACCCGCGGATACACAATCCTTGGCTGGATTACCTGGCAGGTCGGCTCGCGCGTGGCGAAGCGAAAGATGGCCCAGAACCGGGCCAAGCTGGGCGCTGCGGGCGTGGTGCTCCTCGTCCTGCTCGGCGGCATCATCGCCGCGCGCTCGGGCGGCGGCGGCGAATAGCAAGCCGGCGACCAGCCTCAGCCGCCCGCTATCGACCTGGAGATCACCTAACCGGGCTCCTCGCCCGGCCAGGTGACCCTGTACCGGTTCCGCTCCGAGCGGAAAACCACTCGCGGGCCCTGCCATAGCTCCATCGAGCCGTCGGCTCCCGCCCGTAGACTCGGATCGCGGTGACCTGCGTCCACCTGCACGTGCACTCGGAGTACTCCGTGCTCGACGGCGCCTGCAAGATCGGCGCGCTCGCCGAGCGGGCGGCGGCCTTCGATCAACCCGCCCTCGGGCTCACCGACCACGGCGTCATGAACGGCGCCGTAGAGCACTACAAGGCGTGCACCGCGCACGGAATCAAGCCGATCATGGGCCTCGAGGCCTATCTGGTCGACGACATCCGCCTGGACGCGATCCGCTATGAGCGCAACCACCTCACGCTGCTTGCAGAGACCGATGAGGGGTTCCGCAACCTGGTCAAGCTGAGCTCGGCCGGCTACCTGGACGGCTACCGGCGGGGGAAGGCGAACGTCGACATGGAGGTCCTGTCGCGCTACTCGCGAGGCGTGATCGCGCTAAGCGGCTGCCTCCAGTCGCGGTTCTGCCAGCGCATCGTGGACGGTGCTCCCGCACAAGCGCGGGCTCACGCCGACGAGCTGGTGCAGATCTTCGGCCCCGAAAACGTCTACCTCGAGGTCCAGCGCAACGGACTCGCCGAGCAGGATCGGGCCAACGAGGGCGCCCTGCGGGTGGCGCGCGAGCTGGGTCGGCCGATAGTCGGCACCGCCGACGTGCATTACCTGCGCCGCGAGGACTACGACAACCACCGCGCGCTTCTCTGCGTCCAGACCAAGAGCACGCTGGCCCAGCCGAAGCTGAGCTTCGAGACCAACGAGTTCTTCCTGAAGGACTCGCGCGAGATGGAGGCGGC
>JBKPHP010000199.1:0-11704 GCA_046729895.1 Actinomycetota bacterium | reverse complement strand
GAGCACCGCGGGCGGCCACCGTCGCGGCCGCATCCGGCGCGGGGCGACCCTCCGCCTGGTGCGGCGCGCCCATAGGGTGCGCCGGCTGGGCCGCGGCCTCTACGCGGGCACGGGCAGGGCGCGGCGCGTGGTGTTCCGCGTAGCCCGCGGGCGGGTGCGCTTCGTGGGGGTGGCGGACCAGCGGTTGATTGCTCGCCCACTTCTCCTCCGCCGCTATGTCCGACTGGTCGGTCTGTAGTCAGCGGGCCGTGTCCCCTTCGGCACTAGGTCGGCCGGCGCCGCCCCCGCGGAAGCTTTTCGCAACTGTCCGCGGACTCTTGATTCTCGTGGCGGTCGCGGTCGCGCTGTGGGGCAGCCTTCCGGCCGAAGCCGCTGCCGACCCTGTCATCGCGGCCGCGGGCGACATCGCCTGCGATCCCGGCGACCCCGCCTACAACGGGGGAGCAGGTACCAGCACGCGCTGCCGCCAGCGCGCGACCTCCAACTTGCTGGTGGGGGGAGGGCTCGCCGCCGTGCTCCCGCTTGGCGACATCCAGTACAACAGCGCCTCCCTGTCGAACATCATGGCCGTCTATCACCCCACCTGGGGGCGGGTTAAGTCGATCAGCCGGCCGATCCTCGGCAACCACGAGAGCACGGGGAGGGGCTACTTCGACTACTTCAACGGCCGCGGTGCTTCGAATGGGCCGGCCGGTCCCAGGGGGAAGGGTTACTACAGCTTCAACCTCGGCAGCTGGCACCTGGTTGCGCTCAACTCGGTGTGCTCGCGCGTCCCCTGCTCGGCCGGCTCGCAACAAGAGCGCTGGCTGCGCGCCGACCTAGCCGCCCACCCGAGCAAATGCACGCTCGCCTACTGGCATGATCCGCGCTGGAGCTCGGGCCACGGCGGCAGCAGCAGGCTGATGCAGCCGTTCTGGGAGGCGCTCCACGACGCCGGCGCCGACGTCCTCCTATCGGCCAGCAGCCACAACTACGAGCGGTTCGCACCGAAGGACAGAAGGGGCAGGCTGGACTGGGCCCGAGGCATCCGCCAGTTCGTGGTCGGGACTGGCGGCGCTTTCTTCACGGGGGGCCTCGGGAGCCGGGAGGCCCACAGCCAGGTCGCCCAGAATCACACCTTCGGTGTCCTCAGGCTCGCTCTCCACCGGGCGAGCTACGACTGGAGGTTCGTCCCTGTGGCGGGGAGGACGTTCACCGACCGCGGGAGGGGTGCGTGCCACGGATCCCCGAGAGCTGCCGATCGCATCGCGCCTCGCCTCTCAAACCTCCGCCTCTCACGACGGACGTTCCGGCTCGGCTCGAGGCTTTCGGGACTCCAGTCGCGCGTGCGCACCGGCACGGTCGTCGGGTTCACCCTGTCGGAGAGTGCCCGAGTCAGCTTCCGCTTTCAGCGTCGGAGACTCGGCAGGCGTGTCGGAGGGGAGTGCCGGCGGACCACCCCTCGCAACGTCCACCGTCGCCGGTGCGTGCGATGGGTGCTCGCCAGGGGGTCCTTCAAGGCCGGCGGCCGGCGGGGCAGGAACCGTGTGCGCTTCCAGGGCCGCATCAGCCGGAGGCAAAGGCTCAGGCCCGACCGCTACCGCATGGTGCTCCGGGCGCGGGACCCTGCGGGCAACCTCTCGAAGCCCGCCCGTGCCCGGTTTCGGCTGCTCCGGCCGCGGGCCGCGCGCTAAGCCGGCGCCCGCGCCGGCTCGCCGTCCAGCGCGTCGAGGGCCCGCTCCACGGAGGCCGACATGCAGGTGAAGATCGGCGTCTCGGACTCGGTGTAGGCGCTCGACTCCGTGCCGCGCAGCTCCTGGACCAGGTCCAGGAACTCACCGGGATCGTCCGCGTCGAAGGACACCACGAACTCCTGGTCGTCGAGCCCGTAGGAGTACGCGGTGTTGATCTCGATCGTCGTGTGGCGCCGCCCGACCTCGATGTGGCCGCGCATGATGCGCATTCGCTCCTCCGCGGGAAGCCTGTACCAGTCGCGCCGCTTCCACATCGGGTAGACGATCAGGTACCTCGAGTCCGCGCCCGGGCGGGGCTCCAGCGGGGTCGGCTCCTCGGAGTAGACGGACGGCTTTGTCATCGCGAGATAGGAGTGCGCGATGTCGGCCCAGCGCAGCAGGCCGCTCTGATTGAGCAGCACGTGAAGCTCGTGGATCGGAGTGAGGCTGGGGGCGACCGCGCGCACCATCAGATCGCAGTCGCCGCGCGTCCCCACCAGCGAGTAGGTGCGGAGGAAGTGCTCGTCGGCGAACGCCTGGCAGGCCGCCGCGAACTCCCGCTTGTCCTGTGCCCGCTCGTCGGGGGGCTGCCGGCGCCAGGCAGGATCGACCTTCAGAAAGGTGAATTTCACGAAATTGCGCCGCTCTGCCATGGGCAAAAGTGTCGCACCCGAAGCTCGGCTAGGATGGAACCGTGCGCGTAGCGCTCGTCTCGCCCTACTCGTACACGTATTCGGGCGGCGTCGGGCAGCACGTGGAGGCCCTGGCCGAGGAGCTCCTGCGGCAGGGGCATTACGTGCGCCTCTTGGCCCCCAGCGACCCCGACGACCGCCTCGCTCGCGTGATGCATCGCGGCGCCCGCCCGCGGCGGCGGCCCCTACCCGAGTACGCGCTCCCCTTGGGACGGACCCTGGGGGTCCCGATGAACGGCGCCGTGTCGAATCTCCCCTACACGCCGACCGCCATCCGAGTCCTCGGCCACGAGCTCCGGAACGGCGGCTACGACGTGGTCCACGTCCACGAGCCGAACGCGCCGGTGGCGAGCTGGTATGCCGTCGAGGCCGCCCGCGCGCCGGTTGTCGCGACCTTCCACGCGTACTCCACCAGCCTGGTATCGAACGGGCTCGCCGCCAACGTGTTCGGCGTCCGTCGCCTGTACGGCAAGCTCGCCGGCCGGATCGCCGTGTCGCACGCCGCGGCTTGGACCGGGCGCCGCTTCTACGGGGGGCGCTACCGCATCGTCCCCAACGGCGTGGATCTCGGCGCCGCCCGGCCGACCCCAAGGGACGGGAGCGCACCGCTGAAGCTTCTGTTCGTCGGTCGCGCCGAGGGCCGAAAGGGCCTGCCGATCCTGCTCCGGGCCTTCGAGGCGCTGCGCGGCGTCGGCGTGGAGGCGAGCCTGACCGTCGCCGGGGCGACGCAGGCCGAGGTGGAGCCGCTGCTGCTCGACCCCGAGGGCGTCAAGGTCGCCGGCCCCGTCTCCGACGAGGAGAAATGGGAGCTGCTCGGCCTGGCCGACCTGCTGGTGGCTCCATCGCTCGGGGGCGAGAGCTTCGGGATGGTGCTTACGGAGGCATTCGCCTCCTCCACGCCCGTTGTGGCATCGGACATCGCGGGCTACCGCGACGTGGTGCGCGACGGGGTCGACGGCGAGCTCGTGCCGATGGGCGACGCCGCCGCGCTGGGCGAGACTCTGCGATCGCTCGCGCTCGATCCGGAGCGCCGGGCACGCATGGCGGTCGCGGCACGCGAGCGGGCGGAGCGTTTCGCCTGGCCGCGGATCGCCGGCGAGGTCACCGAGGTCTATGAGGACGCGGCCGCCACCCCGCACCCCGTCGGGCTGATGGCCCACGTCGCCGCCCGTGCGGGACTGCGGCCGGCCGAGCCGGGCGAGCGCGTGGGGCCGAGCCGCCTCCCCTCCCTCGAGCCGGAGTCGCCGCGCGACGGCCGCCGGCGCACCGCGCGCACCCTGAGGCGGGTGCTCGTCGGGGTCGGTGCCGCGGCGGGCGCCGGGCTGGCAATGCTGGCGCTCCAGCGGATCGGGATCTCCCGTGTCGGCCAGGCCATCGTCGACGCGACCTTCGTCTGGGTGCTCGTCGCGTTCGCCCTGATGTGCATCTCGATGCTGGTCCGCGCCGAGGCATGGCATGCGATCCTCCGGGCCGCGCTGGGCCGCGGCGTCCGGGTGCGCCGGCGCGACGCCGCGCGCGCAACGATGATCGGTGTGCTCATGTCGGCGACCTTGCCTGCCCGGCTAGGAGAGCCCTCTCGGGCGCTGATCGTGGCCAGGAGGCTGGGGCGCATGCGGGACCGCTTCCCGGTCGTGCTCGGCACGCTCGTCTCCCAGACCCTTCTCAACATCCTGGCTCTGTGCGTGCTCGGGACCGTCATGTTCGCGACGGTCGGGGTGTTCCGCGGCGGCGAGGACGCGCTCGTCATCGTCTCGATCGCGCCGGTCGTCCTGCTGGCGCTCGTGGTATCGGCTCCCTGGCTGCTGCGCCGGGGCCGGCCGTCCCGCTTCCAGCGGGTCCAGCAGGCGGCAGCAGTAGCACGCCGGGCCATGCTGCAGGTGCGCAAGGGGCTCGAGGTCTTCCGACGCCCCCGGCTCGGCGGCTGGGCCGCCCTCATGCAGCTCTCCGCCTGGGCGATCCAGTGGCTTGCCTGCTACGCGCTCCTCGTGGCGCTCGGGCTGGACGAGCGCGCGGGCATCGGTGCGGCCGCCGCGGTCCTCTTCGCGGTCAACGTCACCGCCGCGCTGCCGGCAACCCCGTCCAACCTCGGGGTCTTCCAAGCGGCATGCGTGGCGGTTCTCTCGGCCTACCACGTCGGGCACACGGACGCGCTGGCCTACGGGATCATCCTGCAGGCCGTGGAGATCGCCACCGCGGTGACGATGGGGATGCCCGCGCTGGTGCACGAGGGCATGACCTGGAAGGACCTGCGCCTGCGCGCGCTGCACGCCGCGCCGGTCGAGCTGACACGCCACCCTGGCGACGCCGCCGAGGCAGAGGCCTAGCCGGTCCCGCCTCCGCGACGCCGCGGCCCGGCCCGCCCGGCATCTCCTAGAGTGGGCGGCGTGGTGTTCTCCAACGTGCACGGCTTCCCGCGCATCGGCCGGCGACGCGAGCTGAAGTTCGCGACGGAGCGCTACTGGGCCGGCGAAGCCTCGACCGACGAGCTCGCGGAGGCGGGCCGAGCGATTCGGCGCGAGAACTGGCGGCTCATGCACGAGGCCGGCATCGCGCTGATCCCCTCGGGTGACTTCTCCCTATACGACCAGGTGCTCGACGTGACCTCGCTGGTCGGCGCGGTCCCGGAGCGGTTCCGGGGCGCCGAGGACCCCTACTTCGCCATGGCGCGCGGCACCTCGGAGGCGCCCGCCATGGAGATGACCAAGTGGTTCGACACCAACTACCACTTCATCGTCCCGGAGCTAGGCCCCGACACGAGCTTCGAGCTCTCCGACACCAAGCCGTTCGACGAGTACCTGGAAGCGCGTGAGCTCGACATCCAGACGAAGCCCGTTCTCGTGGGGCCGGTCACCTACCTGCTGCTTTCGAAGCCCGGCGAGGGCGCGCCCGAGGACCTCGATCCGCTCACCCTGCTCGATCCGCTAGTGGAGGTCTACGCGCAGGTGATCGGCCGGCTCGGGGAGCTCGGGGCCGATTGGGTCGAGCTCCACGAGCCGGCGTTCGTCGAGGATCGCGGCGAGCCGGAGCTCGACGCTCTCCGCCGGGCGTACGGGCGCCTCGGAGACGTTCACGGTCGCCCCCGCATCGCCGTCGCGACCTACTTCGACCACGCCGGTGGGGCCCTGGGCGTCCTGCGCGATCTCCCTGTGGAGGGGGTCGGGCTGGACTTCACCCGCGGCGGGCGCAATCTCGAGCTGCTGCGTGAGGCGGGAGGCCTGGGTGGCAAGACGCTGTTCGCCGGCATCGTCGACGGCCGCAACGTCTGGGCGAACGACCTCCGCGCGAGCCTCGGCCTGCTCGAAGATCTCCGCGCCCGCGCCGAGGAGCTGGTGGTGTCCACCTCGTGCTCGCTCCAGCACGTGCCGATGGACGTCGACGACGAGCCGGCTCTCGACGAGGAGCTCAAGGGGTGGATGGCGTTCGCGGTCCAGAAGCTGCACGAGCTCGTGACCCTGGCACGGGCGCTGGAGGATCCGGGTGAGGTCGCCCGGGAGCTCGATCGCAGCGCCGCCCTGCACGACGCCCGTCGCTCGTCCCCGCGCACCCGCAACCCTGCGGTGCGCGAGGGGCTCGAGGCCCTGGGCGAGAAGCACACGAGCCGCGACGGCCCGTTCGAGCAGCGCCGTACCGTCCAGCGTGAGCGGCTGGGACTGCCCAGCTTCCCCACCACGACGATCGGCTCGTTCCCGCAGACCGCGGAGCTTCGGGCGGCCCGGGCGGCGCTGCGCCGCGGCGAGCTCGACGAGGCGGACTACGAGCACCGGATACGGGACGAGGTCGAGGCGGTCATCCGGCTCCAGGAGGAGCTCGGTCTCGACGTGCTGGTCCACGGCGAGCCTGAGCGCAACGACATGGTCCAGTACTTCGGGGAGCGGATGGATGGCTACGCGTTCACCGACAACGGGTGGGTGCAGTCCTACGGCTCCCGCTACGTGCGCCCGCCGATCGTCTACGGCGACGTGTCCCGGCCCGGACCGATCACGATCGACTGGATCACGTACGCGCAGTCGCTGACCGATCGGCCGGTCAAGGGGATGCTCACCGCTCCGGTGACGATGCTCAAGTGGTCGTTCGTGCGCGACGACCAGCCCGAGGCGGACACCTGCCACCAGATCGCGCTGGCGCTGCGCGACGAGGTACTCGACCTGGAGAAGGCAGCTGTGCCGATAGTCCAGATCGACGATCCCGCGATCCGCGAGGGGCTACCGCTGCGCCACGAGCGCTGGAACGAGTACCTCGAGTGGGCCGTCGAGTCCTTTCGGATCTGCTCCTCCGGCGTCCGTGACGAGACCCAGATAGTGACCCACATGTGCTACTCCGAGTTCGGCGACATCCTCGATCACATCCAGCGGATGGACGCCGACGTGCTGCTGATCGAGGCCGCTCGCTCGCGGATGGAGCTGCTGCACGACTGGGCGCGGACCGGCTACCGTGGCGACGTCGGCCCGGGCGTCTACGACATCCACTCCCCACGGGTGCCCTCCGCAGAGGAGATGGCCGACCTCCTGCGGGAGGCCGCCAGGGTGCTTGACGCGGACCAGCTCTGGGTGAACCCCGACTGCGGGCTCAAGACGCGCCGCTACGAGGAGGTCGAGCCGGCGCTGCGCAACATGGTCGACGCCGCGCGTCAGCTGCGGAAGGAGCTGGCACCGGCGCCCGCATAGGTGGGGGGGCTGCGGCTGGCCCTAGGGGCGGCAGGTCGGGCAGGACAAGGGGATCCTGCCTACGATTGGTCGCCGTGACCGAAGGGCTCGTTCGGATCCCGCTGCGGCCGCCGCCGCGCCTCGAGACCGACCCGGGAGCGGCTCCCGAGGAGCTGCTGGCACAGCGCGCCGGGTCGGGGCCCCGGACGGCCTTCCTGGTCGAGCGGACCGTCGGCGCCGCTGAGGCGTACAACCGCCGCGACTACGACACGTTGCTGAGCTTCTACCACCCCGAGGTCGAGGTGCGGATCGCCCGGCTCGGAGCGGGCGGGCTCTGGGGCGGCGACTTCGACGAGTCCTACAGCGGGCACGAGGCGTTCCTCGAGCTCACGAGGCAGTGGGCCGACGTCTGGGAGGACCTGATCCTCGAGCCCGAGGAGCTGATCGACGAGGGCGGCAACACATTCGTCTTCATCGCCACCTGGGTGGGCCGCGGCAGTGGGAGCGGAGCGGAGGTCACGACCTCCTACCAGGCGCGCCAGAGGCTCTCGGGGGATCGCATCGCGCGGGTCGAGTTCTGGCCCGATCGGGAGAGCGCCCTGCGGGAGCTCGGTCTTGAGCCGTAGAACCTTCACACAACTGTGTCAAGGTTGCTAGCATCGGCGTGACCTTGGCCGAGCGCGACTACACGAGCGCGATCCGCGAGCGTGTCGTCGTCTACGACGGCGGCATGGGGGCCACCCTGGAGCAGTTCGAGCTCACGAACGAGGACTACGGCGGCCTTCAGGGCAAGTGCCACGAGGCGCTCGTCCTGAACCGACCGGACGTCATCAGGGGGGTCCACGAATCGATGCTCGATGCGGGGGCCGAGGTAGTCGAGACCGACAGCTTCCAGGCCAGCCGCCTGAAGCTGGAAGAGTGGGGTCTCGGCGAGCACACGCTCGAGATCAACACCACTGCCGCGCGCATCGCCCGCGAGGCAGCCGGCGAGCGGCGCTTCGTGGCGGGCTCGATCGGCCCCACTGGGTACCTGCCGGCCAGCGACGACCCGACGCTCGGCAGGATCAGCTTCCGCGAGCTCGTAGAGGTCTTCTCCGAGCAGGCCCGCGGGCTCATCGAGGGCGGCGCCGACCTCCTGATCATCGAGACCGCCCAGGACATTCTCGAGGTGAAGGCCGCGGTCTTCGGCGCTCGCGAGGGCTTCAAGCTCGCCGGTCGCAGCGTTCCGATCCAGACGTCGGTATCACTGCTGCCGCAGGGGGGCAAGATGCTTCTCGGCACGGACGTCCAGGCGGTGCTCGCAACCCTAAGCGCGCTCGATGTCCAGGTGATCGGGTTGAACTGCTCGACCGGTCCCGAGGACATGCGCGACGCGATCCGGTTCCTGGGGGAGCACTGCCCCGTCCCGGTGCACTGCATCCCCAACGCCGGCCTGCCGCTCCAGGGGCCCGACGGCGAGACGATCTTCCCCGAGCAGCCGGACCCGCTGGCGAACACGTTGCAGGAGTTCGTCGAGCGCTACGGGGTGTCCATCGTGGGCGGCTGCTGCGGGACGGGTCCCGACCACATCCGGGCGATCGTGGATCGGGTGGGCGGCCGCGAGTCGGGGCAGCGTCCGCAGAGCGCCGCACCGCTCCTCTCGTCGATGATGACCGCCACGCCCCTCGTGCAGGAGCCGCGGCCAACGCTCACCGGCGAGCGCGTGAACTCGCAGGGCTCGCGCAAGGCCAAGGAGCTGCTGCTCGCCGAGGACTACGACTCCCTCGTGCAGGTGGCGGAGGACCAGGTCACGGGCGGCGCCCACGTGCTGGACGTCTGCGTCGCGCTCACGGAGCGCCAGGACGAGGACGAGCAGATGAGGCAGGTGGTCAAGCGGATCTCGCTGACCCAGCCGGCGCCCATTCAGGTCGACTCCACCGAGCCCGAGGTCATCGAGGCTGCCCTCGAGGAGATCCCCGGCCGCGCGATCGTCAACTCCATCAACCTGGAAGCCGGCCGCGAGAAGGCCGACCGGGTCATCCCGCTGGCGAGGGCACACGGCGCCGCGCTGATCGCCCTGACGATCGACGAGGCGGGCATGGCCAAGACGGCCGATCGCAAGCTCGAGATCGCGGCGCGCATCCGCGACATCGCATGCGGCGAACACGGCCTCGATCCCGAGCTGCTGATCTTCGACGCGCTCACCTTCACCCTCACCACGGGCGACGAGGAATGGAAGCCAAGCGCCATCGAGACGATCGAGGGCATCAGGCGCATCAAGGCGGAGCTCCCCGGCGTGAAGACCTCGCTGGGGGTGTCGAACGTGTCGTTCGGCGTCTCGCCGCCGGCGCGGGCGGTGCTCAACTCGGTCTTCCTGCACCACTGCGTGGAGGCGGGACTCGACCTGGCGATGGTCAACCCCAACCACATCACGCCGTATCCGGAGATCCCGGAGGAGGAGCGCGAGCTAACGGACGATCTCGTCTTCAACCGTCGCGACGACGCGCTCGAGCGCTTCATCGCTCACTTCGAGCAGAAGGGCGAGTCGGAGGAGGAGATGGGCGCGGATCCCACCGCCGACATGGGGCCCGAGGAGGCGCTCCACTGGCACATCCTGCGGCGTAAGAAGGAGGGCGTCGAGGACCAGATCGACCGCTCGGTTGAGAAGATCGGCGCCGTCCCGACGCTCAACACCGTCCTGCTCCCGGCCATGAAGGAGGTGGGCGACAAGTTCGGCGCCGGCGAGTTGATCCTGCCGTTCGTGCTCCAGTCGGCCGAGGTCATGAAGCGCGCCGTCGCCCGGCTCGAGAACTACCTGGAGCGGATCGACGGGCACACGAAGGGCAAGGTCGTGATCGCGACGGTGTTCGGGGACGTGCATGACATCGGCAAGTCGCTCGTCAACACGATCCTCACCAACAACGGCTACACAGTGATCGACCTGGGCAAGCAGGTCCCGATAGACACGATCATCAACGCGGCCGTGGAGCACGAGGCCGACGCGATCGGCCTCTCCGCGCTGCTCGTCTCGACCTCCAAGCAGATGCCGACCTGCGTGCAGGAGCTGCACGAGCGCGGGCTCGAGTTCCCTGTGCTGGTGGGCGGCGCCGCCATCAACCGCGACTTCGGCCGGCGCATCCTCTACCCGAAGGGCAAGGATTCCGACGAGGTCTACGAGCCGGGCGTGTTCTACTGCAAGGACGCCTTCCAGGGGCTCGACACGGTGGACGCACTGATCGACGAGGAGGCCGGCGCGGCGCTCCGGGACAAGGTTCGCTCGGAGGCCAGGCAACTGCGTGAGAAGCCCGACGTCGAGGACGACGCCCCTCCGGTCACGGACGACTCCGTTCGCTCGAGCGCGCGTACCGACAACCCGGTCCCGAAGCCCCCGTTCCTCGGCGTTCGCGACCTCGACGCGGAGCTCGACGAGGTCTTCCCGTACCTGGACAGGCACGTCCTGTTCAAGCTCCACTGGGGCGGGCGCGGCAAGAAGGGCGAGGAGTGGCGCAAGATCGTCGAGGGCGATGGTCGGGAGGAGGGCTTCGCCCCGCGGCTGGAGCGCATGTGGCGCGAGCAGGACTACCTGCACCCTCGTGCTCGGCTCGGCTACTTCCACTGCAACGCCGACGGCAACGAGCTGATCGTCTACGACCCGGAGGATCCGGACCGTGAGCTCGAGCGTCTCGTCTTCCCGCGCCAGCCGAGGCACGACCGCATCTGCCTGACGGACTTCTTCCGGCCGGTCGATTCCGGCGAGCGTGACGTGGTCGCGCTTCAGGGCGTGACGGTGGGGCCCGAGGTCACCGAGCTGATCGCGCGGCTCGAGCGCGAGGGCGAGTTCTCAGAGCAGCTCTTCGTCCACGGTCTCGGCGTGCAGGCCGCCGAGGGCCTCGCCGAGTGGCTGCATTCGGAGGTGCGGCGCGACCTCGGCATCGAGCTCGACCAGGGCCGCCGGTACTCCTGGGGCTACCCCGCCTGCCCGGACCAGTCCGAGCACGAGAAGGTGTGGCGGCTGCTGCGGCTTGAGGAGGCCGGGATGACACTGTCCAGCGGCTACGCCGTGGAGCCTGAGCAGTCCACCGTGGCGCTCGTGGCCCACCATCCGCAGGCCGTCTACTTCGGCATGAAGTCCGGCTTCGTCCCGGACCGGAAGCAGCCGGACGAGCTGATCGCCGGCACCGAGCGCGGCGGCGAGCTGCCGCCCGAGCAGGAGCCTTCCACCACGACGGTCGAGGAGGAGGACGAGCAGCTGGCCGACGAGGTTCCCGCCTAGCCCAGCCGCTCACCCTGTGTTCCCGGCCGGCCGCTCGTCAGGGCCAGGCAACCGGATTCGCTCTCGCCGCGCGGGACTCTGTCGTCCGGCCGAGCTGGTTCCTCCCGGCGGCTACTCAGGTTCCGGCGACTGCCCAGGTCCCGGCGCTGTCCGGCCGTCGCCTCCTCGCTGAGCAGCGCCTCCTCGCTGAGCGGCTACTTCTTCTTCTTCGCGAGGTAGCGCCCTGGCGCGCGCACGAGGATCGTCTTCTTGAGCCCGAAGTCTCGCACCGCGACAACGCCCTCGCGAACGACCGTGAGCGTCCCGCTGCAGCTGTCTGCGGTCAGCCACTTGGTGCCGCGCACGGAGCCCGAGGAATAGCGACCCCGGGTGCGGAAGCGCCCCCGGCCCCGGCCCCACAGCCGG
>JBKPHP010000198.1:0-4943 GCA_046729895.1 Actinomycetota bacterium | reverse complement strand
CCGTAGTAACCGGGTGGTGGGGGTGGCGGTGGCTGGTATCCCGGCGGCGGCTGCCAGCCCGGGTAGCCGGGAGGCGGCTGCTGGTAGCCCGGCGGCGGCTGGTACGCCGGGGGTGGCTGCTGGTACCCGGGCGGCGGTGGCGGCGGCTGCTGCGGCGGACGTGCTGGGTTCTCGCCGACGTCGGGCTCGGGCCCCGGCGGCTCGGGCGGCAGGAAGCCCTCGTCGCGCTCGTCCACTCAGAACTCCTGGTCGATCCAGTCCATCATCGACCGCAGCTCGCGGCCTTCGCGTTCCACCTGGTGGTCCTTCTGCTCCTCGCGCATCCGCTGGAAGCTCTCCTGGCCGGCGCGGTTCTCCGCGATCCACTCCTTCGCGAACTCCCCCGATCGGATCTCGCCCAGGATCTGCTTCATCGCCTCGCGGGTCGGTTCGCCGATCACCCGCTTCCCGCGCGTCAGGTCGCCGTACTCCGCCGTGTTCGAGATGGAGTAGCGCATCCCGGTGATGCCCTTCTCGTACATGAGGTCGACGATCAGCTTGAGCTCGTGGAGGCACTCGAAGTATGCGAGCCGCGGGTCATAGCCGGCCTCGACGAGCGTCTCGTAGCCGGCTCGGACGAGTTCGGTGACACCCCCGCACAAAACCGCCTGCTCGCCGAAGAGATCGGTCTCGGTCTCGTCCTTGAAGGTCGTCTCGATGACGCCAGCGCGGGTGCAGCCGATCCCCTTCGCGTACGCCAGCACGAGGTCGCGGGCGTCGCCGCTGGCATCCTGCTGGACGGCGATCAGGCCGGGCACGCCGTTCCCCTCGAGGAACTGGCGGCGCACCAGGTGCCCGGGTCCCTTGGGGGCGACCATCCCGACGTCCACCTCGGGCGCGGGCTGGATCTGCCCGAAATGGATCGAGAACCCGTGGGCGAACAGGAGCAGGTTGCCGGGCGCGATCCCGTCGCCTATCTCCGCCTCCCAGACCTCCGCCTGCCTCTCGTCCGGCAGCAGGACCATCACGACATCGCCACTACTGGCTGCGTCCGCGATCCGCTCGACGCGCAGTCCCTCGGCGCGCGCCTTGTCGGCCGAGGAGGAGCCTTCGCGAAGCCCGACCACGACCTCGACCCCCGAGTCCCTGAGGTTGAGTGAGTGGGCATGCCCCTGTGAGCCGTAGCCGAGGATCGCCACGGTCTTGCCGTTCAGCCGGGAGAGGTCCGCGTCTTTGTCGTAGATCATCCGGGTGGAATCTATGCGACCGGGAGGGTGCGGGGCCCGGGATCGCTCACGAGTGGGACGTCCGGCTCGCCCACGGGGCCAGCCTACCTGGGGGACTATCCTGCGACACGCCCATGGAGACGGCAGAGCGCGCGATCCGCCCGGCCGCCGAGTGGCGGCCGGCCGGCGACTACGAGGACATCCGGTACGAGGCGGCCGACGGAATCGCGAAGGTGACGATCGACCGACCGGAAGTACGCAACGCCTTCCGCCCCAAGACGCTGATCGAGATCTCAGACGCCCTCGAGCGGTCCCGCGAGGACACCGACATCGGCGTGATAGTGCTCACCGGCGAGGGTCCGCTGGCCTTCTGCTCGGGCGGTGACCAGCGGGTGCGCGGCGACTCCGGGTATCTGGCGGATGACGACGCCGGTCGTCGCGGTGTGGGTCGCTTCCACGTGACCGACCTGCACGTGCAGATCCGGCGCCTGCCCAAGCCGATCGTGGCCATGGTGGCCGGCTACGCCATCGGCGGCGGCCACGTGCTGCACGTGGTGTGCGACCTTACGATCGCGGCCGACAACGCGCGCTTCGGGCAGACCGGGCCACGCGTCGGGAGCTTCGATGGCGGCTTCGGCGCCGCGCTGCTGGCCGAGCAGGTCGGCCAGAAGAAGGCCAAGGAGATCTGGTTTCTCTGCCGCCAGTACTCGGCCGACGAGGGGCTCCGGATGGGGCTCGTCAACACCGTGGTCCCGCTGGAGGCCCTCGAGGAGGAGACCGTGCGCTGGTGCCGCGAGATGCTCGAGCTCTCCCCCTTCGCCCTCCGCCTGCTCAAGGCCAGCTTCAACGCGGCCGACGACGGCCTCGCCGGTCTCCAGCAGCTGGCTCACGACGCCAACCTGCTCTTCTACATGAGCGAGGAGGCCCAGGAGGGGCGGGACGCCTACGTCGAGGGCCGGAAGCCGGACTTCGGGAAGTTCCCCAAGCGACCTTGAGCGCTTCCCGAGTCGCCCAGCTCCCGCGCGGAACGCTGCGCCTGTGGCTAGTCGCCGCGCGGCCCCGCACGCTTCCCGCCGCCGTCGCGCCGGTGCTCGTGGGCACGGCGCTGGCGGGCTCCGAGGAGGTCTTCCATCCGGTCAGGTTCGTGGCGGCACTGGTCGGCAGCGTGTTCATCCAGATCGGGACGAACCTCTCCAACGACTACTCGGACGCGCGCCGCGGCGCCGACACGGAGGATCGCCTCGGGCCGGTGCGGGTCACGGCGGGGGGCCTGATGCCCCCTCGAACCGTGCTGGTCGGCACCTACGTGGCATTCGGCGTGGCCGTGGCGGCCGGGGCCTACCTGACCGCGGTGGCCGGCTGGCAGCTGCTGGTGGTTGGGATCGCTTCGATCCTGGCTGGCGTGCTGTACACCGGCGGGCCCCGCCCGTACGGCTACGAGGGACTCGGTGAGGTGTTCGTGTTCCTGTTCTTCGGGGTGGTCGCGGTGGTGGGGTCCTACTACGTGCAGACCGAGGACCTGCGCTGGGAGGCCTTTGCGCTCTCCGTGCCGGTGGGCCTGCTCGCCGCGGCGATTCTGGTCGTGAACAACGTTCGCGACATCGAGACCGACCGGCGGGCCGGCAAGCGCACCCTGGTGGTGAAGCTCGGCCGCGACCTGGCGCGGCGGCTCTACGCCGGGATGCTGGCGCTCGCGTTCGCCGCGCCGGTGGCTATCTGGCTGGCCGGCGGGCTGTCCGCCTGGCTGCTGCTCTCGCTGGCCGCGCTGCCCCTCGCCCCCCCGCTGGCCCGCACCGTGGCGGCGCGCACCGACGGCCCCGCTCTGAACGGCGCGTTGGCCGGCACCGGCAGACTGCTCGCCCTCTTCTCCATATTGCTGGCCGCCGGTGTTCTCCTGTCGTGAGGCGCTCGCTCCTGCGCCTGTCGATCCCTCTCCGTGAGCCCTTCGTCACGGCGGGGGGCGTGGTGCGCTCCCGGGAGCTGGCCGTGATCAGGCTCGAGGACGACGAGGGAACCGTGGGGTTCGGCGAGGCCGCGCCCCTCGAGCCCTATGACGGAGTGACGGTCGACGACGTCTGGGAGGCGCTGCGCGGCGGCCCGCCTCCCCGTGGATCGCCGCCGCAGGCGCGCGCGGCGTGGGAGCTCGCGGAGCTCGACCTGCAGTCGCGCCGGCGGGGCCGTCCGCTGGGGGAGCTGGGGGCGGACGTGATCCCCGTCAACCAGACGCTCGCCGCCGGCCCGCCGGAGGAGACGGCCCGGGCGGCACGCGAGGGCGTTCGCGCGGGCTACTCGTGCTTCAAGGTCAAGGTGGGGCTGCCGGACGACCGCGAGCGGGTGGCCGCGGTGCGGGAGGCGGTGGGGCCGTGGCCGGCGGTGCGCCTCGACGCGAACGGCGCCTGGGCCCCCGACGAGGCGATCGCCCGCATCGAGGAGCTCGAGCCCTTCGACCTCCAACTCGTCGAGCAGCCCTGTCGCACGCTCGACGAGCTGGCGCGGGTCCGCCCCCGAGTGGGCGTTCCGCTCGCCGCCGACGAGCCGATCGCGGGCGCGAACGAGGTCAGGCTGGCGGCAGAGGCGCGGGCCTGCGACGTGGTGAACGTCAAGCTCGCCGGCAGCGGCGGCTTCCTGCCTGCCCGCGACGCGGTGCGCGAGGCGGAGCGGCACGGTCTGCGCGCGTTCCTCTCGAGCACGCTCGACGGGCCTTGGGGAATCGCAGCCTCGCTACAGCTCGCCGCCTCGGAGGGGATCTCGCTTGCCTGCGGCCTCGGGACCCTAGAGCTCTTCGACGCCCCCATCGCCCGGGCGCTGGGACGGCCGCGCAACGGCCTGCTCGCGGTGCCGCAAGGCCCAGGCCTCGGGGTCGAGGTGGACGATCGCGACATTGAGGCGGTCACCGTAGACCGGGTGGATTGAGCTCGGGCCCCAGCGACCAGCGCCCTAGTAGCTCGGTGCGGGCGGTATCGCCTCTCCCGCCCGTAGCGCCTCCACCACGGCGCGTGCCTCCGGTTCGCGGTACTCCTCACCGTAGACCGCGCCCTCGCGGCGAGGCGCCTCCATCACCCTGGCGTCGGCTATGCCGCCGACGTCGACCGGCACGAAGCCCGCATCCTCGATCAGCCCCGCCACGACCGCCTTTGCTTCGGCGTCGTCGCCGCAGAGGAAGAGCACGACGCGTTCATCGCCGGAGCGCCGCGAGGCCTCAGCCTGGAAGCCGGAGGTCAGCGTGTTGAACGACTTCACGTAGCGGGCTCCGGACACCCGCTCGGCGTTCAGCTCGGCGGCCGTGCGCTCACCCAGGTCCTCCCAACCCGAGCGCCCGAACTGGTTGGTCGTGTCGATCACGATCTTGCCCTCCAGCGAGCCCGCCTGGGCCAGAGCTTCATCGACCAGCGTCCAGGGCACGGACAGCGTCACCACCTCGCCGAACGCGGCGGCCTCGGAAGGCGTCCCGGCGCTGCCGCCCGTCTCGTCGGCCAGGGCTTGCAGCTTCTGCGGCTGCCGCGAGAAGCTGAACATCACGTCGTGCCCGGCTTGCGCGAACAGCCTGCCGGCGTTGCCGCCGATCCGCCCTGCTCCCACGATTCCGATCCTCATTCCTCGAGGAACTCAAGCAGAAGACCGGCGACGGCCTCCGGCCGCTGGAGCTGGGGGGCGTGGCCCGCGTGCTCGACCACCGCCGCGCGGCCGCGCGGCGCGAGCTCGGCCAGCCGGCGCGCCGCGGCCGCGTAGCGCTCGTCC
>JBKPHP010000197.1:0-10787 GCA_046729895.1 Actinomycetota bacterium | reverse complement strand
CGAACCGCAGCGGCGGCAGCTCGTGGAGCACGTATCCATCGACCAGGGTGACGACCACGAAGGCGGGCCACATCCACGCGCCTCGCAGCCGCCAGCGCAGTCGCGAGGCCCAGAAGCGCTCCTCGGTACGCACGGACGCAGGGTAGCCTTCGAGGCGATGGCTGCCGAGCTCTGGGTCGCCCAGCTGGGACGCGTTCCCTATGCGCAGGGGGTCGAGCTGCAGGCCCGCATCCGATCTCGCCGACAGGCGGAAGAAGTGCCTGACGCGCTCCTGCTGCTGGAGCACCCACCCGTGTACACGAAGGGCCGCCGCACCGAACCCGCCGACCTCCCGATGGGCGAGGACTGGTACCTGATGCAGGGGATCGAGGTCTGCGAGACCGACCGCGGCGGCCGCGTCACCTACCACGGCCCGGGCCAGCTCGTGGGCTACCCCATCGTGAGGATCGACGACGTGCCCGCCTACGTGCACACGATGGAGCGGGCAATCGTGGGGGCGCTCGCCGAGGAGGGCGTCGAGGCCGAGGTCCGCGAAGGCGAGACGGGCGTCTGGGCCTCGGGATCGAAGATCGGCTCGATCGGCGTTCACGTCTCACGCGGAGTGACCACCCATGGCTTCGCCATCAACGTGGACAACGACCTCCAGCCATTCGAGTGGATCGTCCCGTGTGGCCTCGAGTACGTCCGGATGACTTCGGTTCTCAAGGAAACCGGTCGTACCGGCGCGATGGATTGCTTCCGCAAGCGGATCGGCTACCGGTTCGCCGAGACACTCGGGCTCCGTCAGCGGCTTGTCTCGATGGAGCGCCTGGCCGGCGCCCCGGAGCCGGTGCGGGCATGAGCACCCGCTCGCGCGCCCACCCCGGTGGCGCCAGGGTGCTGGAGCTGCCCGGGGCGCGTCCCTTCCGGGACCGCAAGCCACCCTGGTTCAAGCGACCGGCGCCCGGCGGGCCTCGGTATCGCGAGCTCAAGGGCCTGATCGAGGGCCAGGGGCTCCACACGGTCTGCCAGGAGGCGGCCTGCCCGAACATCGGCGAGTGCTGGGAGAGGGGCACCGCCACCTTCATGATCCTCGGGGACACCTGCACGCGGCGCTGCGGCTTCTGCAACGTGAAGACGGGCAAGCCGAACGAGGTCGACCGCCTGGAGCCGCTGCGCGTCGCCCAGTCGATCAAGCGCATGGGGCTGCGCCACGCGGTGATCACGAGCGTCGACCGCGACGACCTGCCCGACTACGGTGCCTCGGCGTTCGTCGGGGTGATCCGCTCGGTTCGCAGGCAGGCGCCCGGCTGCAAGGTGGAGGTCTTGACCCCCGACTTCCGTGGCGAGGAGATGCCGCTGGCTCGCGTTATCGACGAGCGGCCGGACGTCTTCAACCACAACGTCGAAACGGTGCCCCGGCTCTACCCGCTGGCACGGCGCGGCTCGCGCTTCCTGCGCTCCTGCCGGGTTCTGCTGAACGCCAAGGAGATGGGCGGAGACGAGGTCGTGACCAAGTCCGGGCTCTTGACCGGTCTCGGCGAGACGAAGGAGGAGCTGCTCGAGGCCTTTTCCGTGCTCCGGGAGCATCGCGTTCAGGTGCTGACCGTGGGCCAGTACCTACGACCCACGCGCGACCACCTGCCGGTTGTGCGCTACTGGCTACCCGAGGAGTTCGCCGAGCTCGAGCGGGAGGCCTACGCGATGGGCTTCGAGTCCGTCGCCGCGGGTCCGCTGGTGCGGTCGAGCTACCACGCCGAGCAGACGCTGGAGCAAGCGCGGGGGGCATGACCCTCCGCGCCCTCGCGATGGTCGTCGCCGCGGCTGTCGCGGCCGGCTGCGCCACCTCGTCGCCGCCGCGCGCCCGCACCGATCGCTGGGTGCCGCTCGCCTCAGGCACGCTCGAGCGGACGGAGGTGGCGACCGCCCGCATCGGGCGCTTCGTGTACGTGGTGGGCGGCTTCGAGAAGCGCAGCGGCGTCACCACCCGCGCGGTCGAGCGCTACGACCTCCGGGCCGACAGCTGGAAGCCCGTTCGCTCGATGCCCCTCGGCCTCAACCACACGACGGCCGTGGCCTACCGCGGCAAGCTCTACGTGCACGGCGGCTATCGCGCCCGCCGCTCGCTGTCGAGCGCGACGTCCCGCCTCTATCGCTACGACCCGCGCCGCAATCGCTGGCGCCGGCTACCGGACTCCCCAAAGCCGCGGGCGGCTCACGCCGCCGCCGTGATCGGCCGCCGGCTCTACGTCGCCGGCGGCGCCAATGCCGCCGGGTCGCTCCGCTCGCTCGAGGTCTACAACTTCGCGCGCCAGCGGTGGCGACGAGGGCGGAGCTTCCCGGGGCCGGCTCGCAACCACACCACGGGCGCGGCTGCGGGCGGCCGCTTCTACGTGATCGCAGGGCGTGACACGCGGAACTTCCGGGCGGTGGACCGCTACGACCCGAGGCGGCGCCGCTGGAAGCGCGTCCGCTCAATACCCACCGCGCGGGGCGGCATCGCCTCCGCCCGCCTGGCCGACGGGCGGATCGTGGTCTTCGGCGGCGAGCAGCTGGGCCCGGGAGGGACCACTATCAAGCAGGTCGAGGTCTATAGCCCGGGGCAGAACCGCTGGCGCCGGCTGCCGGACATGCTGTCCCCGCGCCATGGCCTCGGCGGCGTCTCGCTCCACAACCGCGTGTACGCGATCGAGGGCGGCCCGCAGCCGGGATTCCACTTCTCGAGGGCAATCGAGACGCTCCGGGTGCCATAGCGCCGCGGCAGCGGCCCGACAGGCGCTCATTCGGCGCGCAAACGTCATCATGCGCGCCCGGCCGTGTTCCCGATAAAGGACGACATCCCGACCCGCCGCTTCCCGGTCCTGACAGTGGCCATCATCGTGGCCTGCGTGGTCGTCTACTTCGGGTTCGAGCACGGCGGCCTGACGCTTGGGAACACGGGAAACGAGCGGGTGGTCGAGTACGGCGCAATCCCCTTTGAGATCTCGCATCCCGGCAAGGAGTGCGCCGAGCAGAACGGCACGCTGATCTGCCCGGCCTCGGGCCAGGATCAAGCCCCCACCTGGATCACCCTCTTCACGTCGATGTTCCTCCACGGCGGGCTGCTCCATCTCGGCGGCAACATGCTGTTCCTGTGGATCTTCGGGAACAACATCGAAGACTCCATGGGCAGGCCGAGGTTCGTGGCCTTTTACCTGCTCGGAGGGCTGGCGGCCCTCTTGGGCCAGACCCTGATCGAGCCGAACTCGCCCGCCCCCACGGTGGGCGCCAGCGGTGCCATCGCGGCCGTGCTAGGCGCCTACGCCCTGCTCTATCCCAAGGCCAGGGTCATCACCGTGATCTTCATCATCATCTTCTTCACGATCGTCGAGCTGCCGGCGCTGATCGTGCTCGGGGCGTGGTTCCTGATACAGGTCTTCTACGGTGCGGCCCAGCTCGGGCAGCCGGTCGTAGGCGGCGGCGGAGTCGCCTACTTCGCCCACATCGGCGGTTTCCTGTTCGGGCTGCTGACGATCAAGCTGTTTGCAAACCGGGTCCATACCGACTACGAGCAGCGGACCCCCGTCTACTGACGATGGCGCGCACGTTCGCGCTGCTCGGCAGCCTGTTGTTCATCTGCCTGCTCGGCTTCCTCACGATGTCCGTGGCGGTCAGGCACGGGGTGGACATCCTGGTCGTGGTCTCGTGGGTTGTGCTCGCTCTGCTCGCCTTCGGCGTGCTGGGAGCCCTAACCTCGCCCCCCAACGACTGATGATGAGGCTGCTGCAGGGAGGAAAGAAGCGCCGCCGGGCGAGCAAGTGGCTCGCCGTAGCCGCGATCGTGCTCGCTCCTCTGGCCGTCGGCGTCGCCGCATGGGCGACGCTGCACGGAAGGCACAACCACTCCGGCGCCTCCGTGCCCGTGGCGACGCACTCCCTCCACCAGCACGCCAGGCCCGCGCGCAAAAAATCTCACCCGAGGCCGGCTCCCCTCGTGCGGCTGGGCAGCGTGGACGCCTTTCGCTTCCACTTCCACAGGCCGCCGAAGGCTGCCCTTCTCGTCGATCTCGACAAGGGCGACGTCCTCTGGCGGTTCCATCCCCTGAAGAAGCTGCCGATCGCCAGCCTGACCAAGATCATGACCGCCCTGCTGGTAACGGAGCGGGCGGCGCCGCGGGAGCGCGTCAGGATCACCAAGGCGGCGCTGAACTACCAGGGGTCCGGGATCGGCGTGCTGCGGCGCGGGAAGCGGGTACGGCTGGAGAAGCTCATGAACGGGCTGCTGCTCGTGTCGGGCAACGACGCGGCGATCGCCCTGGCCGTGCACGTGGCCGGCACCCAGCGGCGCTTTGTCCGTCTCATGAACCGGCGTGCCCGCGCGTGGGGTCTGCGCTGCACCCACTACGTCGACTCGCACGGACTCGCTCCCGGTAACCGCTCCTGTGCCCGTGACCTGGCCATCCTCGCCCGGCTGGCGATGGCGAACCGCCGGATCAAGCGCATCGTCCGCCGCCGACAGGTGAGCTTCCGCTTCCCGGTCAAGGGGAGGCGGGTCCTGTGGGCCGGTCACAACCCACTGATACGTGCGCGCTACAGGGGGGCGATCGGCCTGAAGACGGGCTTCACGGACGAGGCGGGGCGCTGCCTCGTCGGCGTGGCGAAGCGGCACGGCCACACGCTGGCCGTCGTGCTCCTGAACTCGCCCAACCCTGTGAAGCACGCCGCGAAGCTGCTGAACAAGGGCTTCGCGCACGAGTGAGCGCCCGCGGAGGCGGAGCTCCGCGGGCTCAGGGTCGTCTCTGACGTGGTCGCGAGACCGGGTCGCGGCGCTCAAGGAGTTGCTGGAGGGCTAGCGGAACCCGCGAGATCAGGCGCGCAGACCGCGGCAGTGGAGCCAGCCGGACTCGAACCGGCGCCCTCTTCCGTGCAAGGGAAGCGCTCTTCCAACTGAGCTATGGCCCCAAGCGCACCAATCGTACGTCACGTCATCTGACCCATCGGGCGGTCCGTCCGGCCGGGCTCGCTCCATCAGGCGCTGTCGAGCAGCTCCGGATCGTGGGAGCAGATCAGGAGGACCTCGTCCCGCCGCTCGCGGGCCAGCTCGCGCAGCCGCTCCTGGTTGTGCCCGCGGGCCTTGCCGTCGTGCTCGGTGAGCGCCTGCCAGATGCGCAGGCCGGGTGGGCTGGAGGGCGGCGTCGCGACCTCGCCGTGGTGGAAGTACGCATCGCCGCAGTGGAACAGCCAGCCATCGCCCTGGCTCAGGGCAATCCCGGCGTGGCCCCTGGTGTGCCCGACCAGCGGGACCATCGCGATCTCTGGATCCAGGCCCGGCAGCAGGCTGACGCTGTCGAAGCCCAGCCAGCTGTCGCCGTCCACCTCGTGCTCCACCCATTTCGGCCCGTGCGCCCATTGCGCGCTCACGTAGCGGCCTCGCTCCCGAAGAGTCGGGGCCCTGGCGGCGGCGAGCTCCGGCGCGAACACGTGCACCTCGGCGTCGGGGAAGTCGCCGAGCCCGCCGGCATGGTCGAGATCGAGGTGCGTGATGAGGATGTGGCGCACGTCGCCGGGAGCGAGGCCCAGGGCCTCGACCTGCCTGATCGCTGTCTCCCCGATCTCGCATCGCGGCCTGACGATGGCCCGGAAGGGCTGTCCCAGCCGGGTGGGATCGGCTGCGTCGCGGGTGCCGAACCCGGTGTCGACCAGCACGAGGCCGTCCGAGGCCTCGATCAGCAGGCAGTGGGCCACCAGCCGCGCCGGGGCGACCAGACCGCCCCGGCCCGCGAGCAGTCGGGCGCCGCGCGGGCACATCGTCCCGCAGTTGAGGTGATGCACTCGGATGGGTCGAGTCTATGTGTCGATCATCCGCATGATCGGCTCCGGGTAGCGGTCTCCCGCCACCCGGCCCCGCGGGACGGCGGCGTCGAGGCTGGCGAGCTGATCGGCTGCAAGCTCGATCGACGCCGCCGCCACGTTCTCCTCGAGGTAGCTCCGGCGCTTGGTGCCCGGGATCGCCACGATGTCGTCGCCCTTGGCCCGCACCCACGCGAGGGCGAGCTGGGCCTGCGTGAGGCCCGTCTCGGCGGCCAGAGCGTCGAGCGTGCCGACGATCTCGAGGTTGCCTTCCAGGTTCTCGCCCTGGAAGCGGGGGGTCGAGCGCCGGAAGTCGCCCTCGGATAGCTCGGCCGGGGATCGTAGACCGCCCGCGAGGAACCCGCGGCCCAGCGGGCTGTAGGCGACGAAGCCGACGCCGAGCTCGCGGACCGTTGGCAGAATGTCGTCTTCGGCGTGGCGCTCCCAGAGCGAGTACTCGGTCTGGAGGGCGGCGATGGGGTGCACTGCGTGCGCCCGCCGGATCGTCGCGGGTGAGACCTCGGAGAGCCCCAGGGAACGGACCTTGCCGGCCGCCACGAGCTCCGCCATCGCACCGACGGACTCCTCCACGGGCACCAGCGGGTCCACCCGCGCGAGGTAATAGAGGTCGATGTGGTCGACGCCCAGCCGTTCGAGCGACCGGTCGCAGGCCTGGCGCAGGTACGAGGGCGCGCCGTCGACGCGCGGCTTGCCGTCCTCAGTGCGGCGCATGCCGGTCTTCGTGGCGATCACCACCTGCTCACGGCGCCCCGCAAGCGCACGGCCCACGAGCCGTTCATTGGCCCCATCGCCATAGAAGTCGCCGGTGTCGACCAACGTCACCCCGAGCTCGAGCGCGCGTTGGATCGTCGCCGTGGCCTCGCTCTCGTCCGCCGGGCCGTAGCTTCCGGACATCCCCATGCAGCCGAGACCCATGGCCGAGACAGTGGGCCCCGCATCGCCAAGTGTCATGTAGTCCATCTCGTCTCCTCGATCGGGCAGTCCATCACTACTCCTCAGTCGAGTCGATAGTCAGTTGTACTGACGATCAGCTTACGGGATAATGTCCTCCCGTGATGCCCAGTCTCGAAACTCCTCCGGCCGCCCTGGCCGAGCGTCTCGGATTCCTGCTGAAGCACACCCAGCTAGCACTTGCATCGAGCGTCGAGCGCGCCCTGGCCCCGCTGGACCTCGACGGCAGGGAGTTCGCCGTTCTGTCCGTCCTCGTCTCCGAGGGCCCGCGTTCGCAGCAGCGACTCTCCGAGCGGATGCGGGTGGACAGGACCACGATGGTCGCGCTCGTCGACGCGCTCGAGCGCAAGGGTCTGGTCGAGCGCCGACGCCAGACGCGCGACCGGCGCGCCTACGCCGTTCACGTGACGAGGAAGGGACGCCACACCGTGGAGCGGGCAACGGGAATCGTCGAGGCAGCCGAGGACGAGCTGCTCGGTCCCCTATCCCGGGCCGATCGCCGGCGCCTGAAAGACCTGCTACTGAGGCTGATCGCGGTTCCGCGTGGGAGGATTCGGGAACCGTGAGCGAGATGGGTGACCGGGCCGTGAAGCCCGAGGACGACGTTCGGGGGGACGGGTTCGGCACGCCCGAGGAGTCGCGCCGTCAGGTCGACGTGATGGCGCCCGACCAGCGGGCCGAGCTGTCCAACTACGAGATCGTCGAGCGCTACTTCGGCCAGGCAGCGGAGCGGCTCGACCTTCGCGAGGACATCGCCGCGGTCCTACGGTCCTCCTACCGGGAGGTCCAGGTCCAGATCCCCGTCAAGCTGAGCGACGGGAAGATCCACGTCTTCTCCGGGTTCCGGGTGCAGCACAACGGCGCGAGAGGGCCCTACAAGGGCGGTGTGCGCTTCCATCCTGAAGTGGACCTCGACGAGGTGCGAGCCCTCGCCGAGCTGATGACCTGGAAGACCGCGATCGTCGGCATCCCCTACGGCGGGGCCAAAGGGGGCGTGAACGTCGACCCCCACGAGCTCGAGCCGAAGGAGCTCCAGGCCGTGGCGCGCTCGTTCATGGACAAGGTGGAGAAGGTCCTGGGACCCACGAGGGACATCCCCGCGCCCGATGTGGGCACGAACGCGCAGACCATGGCCTGGTTGATGGACGAATACGGGAAGCTGCACGGCCACACCCCCGCCTGCGTCACCGGGAAGCCGATAGCGCTAGAAGGGTCCTACGGCCGCGCCTCGGCTACCGGCAGGGGTGTCGTGTACATGTATCGCGAGGCGGCGCCGCAGCTCGATCTGACCCCATCGGAGACCCGCTTCGTCGTCCAGGGCTTCGGCAACGTGGGGTCGTGGGCGGCACGCATCATGCAACAGCTCGGCGCTCGGCTCGTGGGCGCCTCCGACGCCAGTGGTGCGGTCCGTGCAGAGACCGGGCTCGACGCTGAGGAGCTCGCCCGCCACTCCGAGAAGGGTGGCCGGATCGCGGACTACCAGGCGGAGGGGGTCGAGCACGTCGGTCCGGTCGAGCTGCTCGAGACCGACTGCGAGGTGTTCATCCCAGCGGCGCTCGGCGGCATGATCCACAAGGGCAACGCCGATCGCCTGTGCTGCCGAATGGTGGTCGAGGGGGCCAACAGCCCGAGCACGCCCGTGGCCAACGACATCCTGGCCGACAAGGGCGTCCTGGTGATCCCGGACGTGATGGCCAATGCCGGCGGCGTCGTCGTGTCCTACTTCGAGTGGGTCCAGAACCTGCAGCACTTCCGCTGGGACGAGCGCGAGGTGAACGATCGGCTCGGCCGGATCATGCGCAAGGCGTTCCGGGAGGTTTCTGCCAAGGCCCGCGAGGATGGCGTGTCGTTGCGCGTGGCTGCCTACGAGCTCGGCATCGAGCGGGTCGTCGACGCCGCCGCGACCCGCGGCTACATCAGCTAGATGATCTAAGCCGAGCCCGCGGCCCGCACCGCGACCGCGAGGCCCGGCGGTCACGCAGCGTCCTGCCTAGAGGGGCCTATGGCCCCACAAGGCAGGACTGTTGCCACGAGGGACCGCCCGCCGCAGGGCCGACGCGCTAGTCGAAGTCGAAGTCCCGCCGCGGCCGCTCCTCGGACCAGAGGCGCTCGTGCTCCGGGGTTTCGTCACCGAAGCCCTGCGGCTCGTCCTCGGGCAGCTCCGCCTCGGGGAACTCCTCGTCGAGCGGCTCCTCTTCGAGCGGGTGCCGGCTGAGAGGGTCCTCGTCGACCGGGCGATCGTCGACGGGCTCGTCTTCGAGCGGCTGCTCTTGGAGCGCGTCCTGTTCGAGCGGCTCGCCCGCCGGAGGCTCGTCCCGCAATGGCTCGTCCGTGAGCCGGTCGTCCGCCGGCCGGTCGTCCACCACCGGCTCCTCCGCCAGCGGTTCGGCCGCCTCGAAGCCGGTCTCGTCATCTCCGGAGCCCTGCTCCGCCGGGGCGTCGAAGTCCCTGCGGGCCGGGCCGAGCGCCTCGGCCTCCTCGCGCTCGATCTCCTCGTCGCTGGCTCCGTGCTTGCGCTTGAGCTCGAGGTGGTCGCGGATCGCGTCATCGAGTACACCCATCGCCGCGGAAGCCTAGCGCGGGCGCCGTGGGCGGCTCAGCGCGGCGCGGAGACGGTGCCGGCGCACTCGACGCGATTCTTCCCGCCTCGCTTGGCCCGGTAGAGAGCGGCGTCCGCCGCCGTGATCAGGGAGGCCTTGTCGGCGGCGCTGTCGGGAATCGACGCCACCCCGAAGCTCGCGGTCACCGACAGCTTCGTGTTCCCCGGGCCGGCGGTTACCCGCAGGCGCTCGACCGCCGCTCTCAGACGCTCGGCCTGCTGCGCGGCGCCAACAGAGTCGGTCGCGGGCAGTACCACCGCCAGCTCCTCGCCGCCGTAGCGCGCGGGCTCGTCTATGTCTCGGGAATGCGCACGGAGGATCGACGCGACCGCAGCGAGGACCTCGTCGCCCTGCCGGTGGCCATAGCGGTCGTTGACCTCCTTGAAGTCGTCGATGTCGAGCATCACCAGCCCCAGCGGGCTGGAGAGCCGGCGGCTGCGGTCGATCTCCCGGTCCAACACAGCGTGCAGCTCCCGCAGGTTCGAGAGGCCCGTCAGCTCGTCCGTCACGGCCTGGCGCTGCACCGTCTCGTGCAGGCTCGCGTTCTCGATGGAGACGACCGCCTGGCCCGCCAAGTACTCGAGCAGCTCCTCCTCCTCACGCGTGAACTCGCGACCATGGCGTGCGATGGAGACCACCCCCACGTACTGCGTCGAGGCGCTCAACCCGAGCCTAGCGGTCATCGCCACGGCCACGGCATGGGCGCCGTTCACCCGTGCCGGGACGGCCCGGCGAGACTCGTCGACCGGGAACCCATCGCTGCCCTCCATCAGCTCCTTCCCTACGGAAGGCCGGGGTTGGAAGACGCCCTTCTCGGCGGCCTCGAGTGCCGCTTGCAAGGCGCCGTCGATCGCGCCGGTCGAGACGTTCTGGAAGACCCTCAGGTCGAGCGCAAGCAGCCGACCGGCCTTTGCCTCGCAGGCGTCCACCGCGGACCGAACCGTGAGCTCGGCAACCTGCTGGGGGTTCAGGCCCGAGGCGAAGGCGTCACCGACGCGGCGAATGGTCTCCTCGAGCTCACGCCGCTTCCGCTCCACCTCGGCGATCTTCACCGCGAGTTGCTCGGACATGCTGTTGAACTCGCGACCTAGGGCGGCGAACTCGTCGCGGCCGGACGTGGGGACCGGGTGTTCGAAGTCGCCACGGGCCAGTCGCTTGGCCGCTTCGAGGAACTTCCCGATCTGGTTTTGAAGCGCACGTACCACCAGCGCCGAGAACCCCAGCGCGGCCAGCAGGACCGCGGCGAGGATGACGCCAATCAGCAATCGGCTGTCGGATATGGCCCTGTGGACGCCACCCGCCTCGCGGAAGACCGCGATCTCCACTGGCGGCCCCACCGGCTCGTGCACTCGATCGACCCGGCCGCGGTACTCGGTGCCGGCGATCTCGAAGTTGCGCGGTTCGTTCG
>JBKPHP010000196.1:0-5821 GCA_046729895.1 Actinomycetota bacterium | reverse complement strand
CCGAACGTGAACAGCAGGTCGCGATCACGGGCCATCACCCAGCCCGCCCCGTACATGAGCGCCGCTCGCGTCTGCCCCTTGATATGCGGGATGCCATAGGAGTCGTAGGTGATGGTCACGTCGGTGCGCGGGATGTCCTCCGCGCGGGTCTGGCCGATCGGCCTGAAGTCCATGGGCAAGAACAGCCGCTGGATGTCCTCGAAGCCGACGTTCCGCCGCAGCGGCGTGAGCCCGGAATACAGCGGGAGCTGATCGCGTGACTCGTGCGTAGTCGGAAGCCCGCCGTAGTTCCCGGGCGGCAGGACGTAGCGGGAGGTGTCGCCCGCGGCGGCGAGCGCCTCCGGGGCGGCGACGAGGATGGCGAGGACGGCGAGTACGAGCGGCAGGCGACTCACGGGCGACGCTCCTCCTTAAGCATCAGGCGACCGATCTCCCCGGTGTGGCAGTCGTGCGGGCTTCCTTGTCACAGGGAGATGCCCACAGCGACGCGCCCGCTAAACCGGGAGCGTTTCGCGCGCCCTCAGCTGTCCCCGCGGCGCTCGAGCTCGCCGGACATCAGCCGCCGGGCGATCGGCAGCGCCAGGCCGGGCGGCGCCATGCGGTTCGGGCCGAACGCGAGGCGCACCGGCAGCCCACCGGGCACCACGGTGCGCTTCCCCTGCTCGGCGGCGTGGAGGGCCTCCTCAGCCACCTCGTCGGGGCGGCGCCAGACGAACCCGGGCAGCTTCTCGCTGAACACCGGCTCCGAGGTGTCCTGGAACTCGCTCTTGACGGGGCCGGGACAGACCGCGGTGACCGTGACCCCGTGGTCCCGCAGCTCCTCGTGGAGCGCCTCGCTGTGGTAGAGCACGAACGACTTGGCCGCCGCGTAGGTGCCGTTGCCGGGCAGCGGCTGGAAGCCCGCGGTCGATGACATGTTGAGGATGGCGCCGCGACCGCGCTCCGCCATGCCCGGCGCGTAGCGGGCATTCAGGTCGACCACCGCCTCCACGAGGAGACGAACCTGCTGGAGCTCGCGTTCGCGGTCGCTGTCGGTGAACGCGCGGTAGATGCCGAAGCCCGCATTGTTCACGAGCACCTCGACGGTGAGGCCCCGGCTCGCGATCTCGGCGGCCAGGCGGTCGCGCTCGTTGGCGTCAGCCAGGTCGGCGGGTACCACCTCCGCCCGGATTCCGTGCCTCGAGGACAGCTCGGACGCCAGCTCCTCGAGCCGCTCGGCCCGGCGGGCCGTGAGCGTCACCCCGTGGCCGCGAGCGGCCAGGCCGCGGGCGAGCTCGCTGCCGATCCCCGAGGAAGCGCCGGTAACGAGCGCGGTCGAGTCCGGCTGCGGGGACGGCAGCGCCATGGACACGTGTTCTACCGGGTTGCGCGCCTAATCGCTCTCGGCACGCCTCCACCCGGGCATCGATCACGGGGGCGGCCGCGCCGCCCCCGCTGTCGATCAACTAGGCCGGAGCCTGCTGCGGGATGGCGCCGATCTGCTGCATGAGCCCCATGTTGTCCGTGACGCCCCAGTGCTCGACGCATTTGCCGTCGGCGATCCGGACGATGTCGATGGTCTCGATGTCGACCCGATTCCCGCTCGGCGCAACGCCCATGAGCTCGCCCTGGTGCGTCCCTGTGTACCTGACTCGTGCGACAGCACGGTCACCCTGCGCAAAGATGTCCTCGACCGAGGCGCTCAGGTCCGGGAAGGCCCCCCGGTACATCTGCACGAACGCCTTGACGCCCTCGATGCCCTTCGGCATCTCGGGCGGCGCCTCGTGATCGACCACGTCCTCGGAGACGAGCTCCGGGATGCGATCGAGATCGCCTCCGCTCATGACATCGTCGTAGAACGCCCGCATGAGGTCCTCGTTCTGGCCGGCCATGGTGCTCCTCTCTTCGACTGCGAGTCCGATGCGAGCCTACGCCCGTCTGGTCGTCCGGCGCAAGGCGCGCGGAGCTCATCGTGGCTAGTCGTTGGCGGTCGGAGGCGGCGGCGCGAGCCCACGGTCGAATGCGAGCGAGAGCTCGTGTCGCCGCCCAGGTGCGAGCATTGAGCTGGGGTCGGACTCGGAGTCCCTGGCGCGCTCTATGGCGATTCTGGCGAGGGCTATCTCCTCGGGCGAGGCGTCCAGCTCTTCCCACCAGGGACGCAGCGCGCGTGAAGGAGCACCCGGGGCGGGGAAGCGCTCATGCTGCCAGCAGAGCAGGCCCTGGTGGTAACATGTGGTCACATGAGACGCCGGATTGGAATTCGCGAACTCCGCGACACGCTCACCGCCACGATCCGTAGGGTCCGCAATGGGGAGACCCTCGAGGTCACACACGACGGCGAACCGGTCGCGATCCTGGCGCCCGTACGCGGCGACCGGATACAGCGGCTCGTCTCCGGCCCCGACATCACGCCTCCCACCCCGCTCGAGAAACCACTCCGACGCTTCCCGGTCAGGGGCGAGCTGACAGCTTCCGAGGCAATCGAGGAAGACCGCGCTGAGCGCTGATCGCAGGCTGCTCTATCTAGATGCTTCGGCGCTGGTGAAGCTCGTGATCGAGGAAACCGAGAGCACCGACCTCGAAGGTCACCTGGCGGACGACGTCGTGCTCGCCACGAGCCGGATCGCGCTCGTCGAGGTCCCGCGCGCGACTAGGATCGCCAACTCTTCGGATGAGGTCCAGGAAGAAACCCGACGCCTGCTCGACGCGTGCCTCCTCGTCGACGTCAGCGATCGCGTCCTTCGGGATGCCGCTGGACTGACCGCGCACAAGGTCAGGACGCTGGATGCAGTCCACCTGGCGACGGCGCTGTACATCGACGCAGACGAGCTTGTCGCGTACGACCGGCGCCTGCTCGACGCGGCCGTGGACGAAGGGCTTCGCACCGCGTCGCCAGGTTCAGCCTGAGCTCTGAACCTCCCTGGACGTGGGGTGCGGCGGCCGGCCCCTTTCGACTAGCTCCACCCCTGGCGCATCATGCGCCGCACTGGACGCATTCACCGAGCGGGAACCCGAAAGGACCGGGGCGCGCAGCCTGCCAGTCGGCGGGGCGAAGGCGGCACGGGCCTCGACGAGGAGCTCGGGACTACGGCTCCCGGTTGCCATGAGGGCGATCATCCCAGGCACGGCGACCGGACTTACACGAGTCGCGTGCCTTAGACAGGAGCGGAATAGCTAGGCCTCGTCATGCTCCCAGGCCTCCGGCTCGTGGAGGAGCGCCCCCTCGATCGCGAGCGCCAGGTCGCGTCGGCGTGCTGGAGCCAGCATGCGGGAGCTGCCGAAGGCGTCGGCTTTGGCCCGCTCGATGGCGATCTGCGCGAGGGCAATCTCCTCGGGTGAGGCCTGCAGTTCCTCCCACCACGGACGCAGCACGGCCCGCAAGAGAACCCAAGCCGGGTAGCGCGCGTAGCGATCCTCGTCGAGGACGTAGCCGAGGCCATTTCCGTCGATGTCGATGTGGGCGGTGCGTCGCGTGTCGATGTGCTTGTAAGCGTGGAACCTCTCGCCGCGTCTTGTTGCCACCTCGAACATCCACATGAAGCTGCTCATCAGGTAGGGGCTGGCGAGCCGCTCGAGCGGCTTCCAGTCGGGCTCCTCGTAGTTGACGACCTTCCCGGTGATCAAGCTCTTGCTCATGGTTTCCCTCCACTTATCGTGACCTTTGCCATGGCGGCCACGAGCTCGTCGGGGGACGGTTTCGTCAGGTAGCCCTCCGTCGTCTGGATCGAGGCGTGACCGAGCAGCGCTTGGGCCGCGTGCAGGCCCGCCATCCGAGTGACGCGGTCGGCGAACGCGTGCCGCAGCTGGTGCGGGTGTACATCCGTGCCGATCCCCGCGCGGCGGCCGATCCGCTTCACCGTTCGCCAGATCGTCTTCCGGTCGCACGGCTGTTCCGGCCGCTCGACGGGCACCAGACCGCGATCGGAGTCGACCCAGCGCGCGGCCGGCAGAACGAAGTCCTTATGGCTCGTCGTCTCCTGGATTTCCGCGACGACTGGCTCCAGGTCGATCATCACCGGAATCCAGCGCTCGCGACCGCCCTTGGCCAACTCGGCCGAGACGAGGATCCAGCCCTTCCGGGCGAAGTGAAGACCCTGGAGGAGGCGCAGCTCGCTGCAGCGAAGGCCAGCGCAGCTCGCGAGGAAGGCCATCCGTCTCTCCGACCGTCCAGTCGCTGCTGCAAGGAACGCTCGGACCTCGTCGAGCGTCAGGCGACGCACCCGCGGCTGCCGCCCTCGCGGCGCTCGGATCTGGCGCGCTGGGTTATCGGAACGCAGCCCCTCCTCGACCATCCAGTCGTAGAAGGAGACGAGCATGGTGCGCTTGCGCCGCTTGGTGTTCGGGTGCGACCAGCGGCGCAGCGTCACCTTCACCTCGTCGCGCGTCGTGGCGTCGGGGCGGGCGCCGCCGGCATCATCGGCGTGTTTGCGCACCGTCCGGCGGTACTCGGCGATCGAATGCTCGGTGTTCAGGCGACCGAGCGCGAACATGTCCTCGAGGAAGAGCTCAATGGCGCGGTCGAACGTAGGGGAGTCGCGGGTGGCCACGCTGCGTCAAGAGAATGGGGGCGAGAATTCGCCCCAGCGGCCCTTTCTGATTGACGACTCGCCCGTCTGTAGCACAAATCGTGCTACGCTCCATGCATGACTCGCTCACTGCATGTGCGCCTCGATCCAGCAGCTGCGGCTGCCCTGGAGGTGGTCAGGGCGGACGGGCTGAACGACTCGGAAGCGGTGCGCACGGCGCTGCGGGAGGCGGCCGCCCGCCGGAGGGCCCGCTCGGCGCTCCGCGAAGAAGCCGCGCGCCTTGCAGCGGACCCAGCGGACCGCACCGAGATGCAGGCTGTTCGCGAGCAGATGGCAGACTTGGCGCCCCCGCTCACGGATAGGTGAGGATGGTTCGAGGCGAAGCCTTCCGGCTGCCCGCTCCTCATCAAGCCCGAGGACGTGAGCAGCGGGGTGCTCGCTTCGGCGTCGTTGTCCAATCTGAGGAGCTACTGGGTCTCAGCACGGTCCTGGTCACCCCTACATCGAGGAGCGCACGGCCGGCGACGTTCCGTCCGCCCATTCAGCTGAACGGTGAAGAGACCCGCGCCTTGGTCGAGCAAACAACCGTCGTCGACCCCCAGCGCCTGAGCCGCTCAGCGGGCCGACTCGACGCCTCGGAGATGCGCGCTGTGGACGAGGCCCTCCTGCTCGTGCTCGGTCTCTGAGGTACCGCCGCCAATCGATAGCCGGCGAAGGGCAAGGTGACGCGGCGGGCGATGGTTGGTCGTGGGTTTGGGGGCGGCGGGGTGGCGGAACGGTCTCGAAAACCGTTAAGGCGGTGGACGAGCCGCTTGAACTTCGGCGCCCCGGACGTCACCGAGCTTCTCTGCGCCGAGCGCCCCGGGCGAACGCGAGCACGGAGCCGGCTTTCACTTGATGTGCAGATGGGTGTTGTCGAGGGGAAGCGCGGCACCCGCGTGCCCGGACGAGGCGTACCATCGGACCTGATCGTGCAGGTCCGCATTCGCCTCGGCTCGGGCATCGCGCGGCTCGCCCCGTCGCCGCTCTTGACGCTCGAGCTGCCCGACGGCGCGACGATCGAGGAGCTCTACGAGAGCCTCGGCGCGAGCCACCCCGAGCTCGCGCCCGCGCTGCGCTCTGCTCTCGCGGTCGTCGGCGGCAGCCAGGTGGAGCGCCGCCGCCCGCTGCGGCATGGCGACGAGGTCGCTCTGCTCCTGCCGGTGTCGGGAGGCGGATGGCAACGGCCCCCACCCGAAACAAGGAGCTTCACATGGCCATAGAGGAAGCACAGGTACGCACAGGCGAGGTGCGGCAGACGGTCTTCGTCGACACCT
>JBKPHP010000195.1:0-7849 GCA_046729895.1 Actinomycetota bacterium | reverse complement strand
GCTCGACGTACCACTTGGTCGCCTGCTCGGAGCCGACCGGGAGGTAGGACACGACCACGTCGGTCTTCGTGTCCTTGAGGATCTGGACGATGTCATCGGTCTCACCCGGCGCCTTCTGGATCTTCTCCTTCAGGTACCTGCCGAGCCCGTCGTGGGTCATCCCCCGGTACACGGGAACGTCCAGCGCCGGCACGTCGGCGAACTTGACGGTGTTGTTCTGACCGGCCCAGATGGCCTCGGACAGGTCCTTGTCGACCTTGTCGACATCGATGTCGAAGGCCGCCGTGAACTCGATGTCACGGACGTGGTAGCCCCCGAGGTCCACGTGCATCAGCCCCGGCACGCTCTCCTTCGGGTCCGCGTCCTTGTAGTACTGGACGCCTTGCACGAAGGAGGAGGCGCAGTTGCCCACGCCCACGATCGCCACGCGTACCTTCTCCGTTTGGTAGCGCGAGCCACCGTTGCTCGAAGTCGTCTCGCTCACGAACCCCTCCTGGTCGGCATGAGAACGGCCCCTGAGCGGGGCCGACACCGCTTTAGGAAACCCACGATGCGGTTTCGGTTACACCGTTCGCCCTACCCGGGCGAGCTGGCGTCTCACATGTAATACGCGCTGGAAAGTGGTGAAGATCGTCAGGCCGGCCATCGCGTAGATGGCCGGCTCCAGCAGCTCGAAGTCTCCCAGACCAGCGCCCTTGGCGAACACCAGCCCGGCGGAAAGGATCACCACGCGCACGGCCCGTGAGGCCACGCCCACCTTGCACTCGACGCCCAGCGCCTCGGCGCGGGCGCGCGTGTAGCTGACCATGTAGGAGCCGACCACGGTCAGGACAACGGCCGCGACGGCGGTCGCATCACCGTTCTTCGCGAAGTAGGTGGCGATCGCCGCGAGCACCACGCCTTCCTCGATGCGGTCCAGGGTGGAGTCGAGGAAGGCGCCGAACGGCGTGCCCTTGCCCGACATGCGAGAGTAGCGACCGTCGAACATGTCCATCAGCGAACCGGCGATGAAGGCGATCCCGCCCAGGAACAAGTAGTCGGCGAGGATCAGACCGGCGGCCACCAGGTTCAGCGCGAAGCCGGTTAGCGATATCGCGTTGGGGGTCAGGCGCGACTCGACCAGCCGGTCCCGAGCGATGGCTCGGACGTCCGACGCGGTCAGGGGAGCCTCGCGGCCGTTCCGTCGCCGTCGGGGCGTCCGCTCGGCGCTGCGCTCCGGCGCCCCCTCGGTCACCGAGCGGCCTCGGCCGCGGCCCTGCGCCAGGCCCAGGCCTCGGGCCGCGCGCGGGCGAGTGCGGCAGTGGCCGCCACCGCCGACACCAGAGCCACGACGGCGCCTACCGCGGCGTCGAGCCAGAAGTGGTTGGCGGTCACGACGACCACGAACGTGACCAACGCCGGGTATAGGCCCCAGGCCAGCTTCAGCGCTCTGGGGCGTACCAGCATGATCGCCGGCACCGCGATCATCAGGGCGAATGCCACGTGCATGCTCGGCATCGCGGCGAACGGGTTGTAGAGGACGTTCGCGCTGTTCTCGGCGGACTCACCGACGAAGCTTGCGACGGTGTCGGCGAAACCCCACTCGGGGAGGAAGCGAGGCGGCGCGGTGGGGAAAGCCACGTAGCCGACGAGCGCCAATCCCATGGCGATCATGAACATGTTCCGGACGAAGTAATACGCGTGGTTGCGCGCCAGGTAGAGCCAGATCAAGAACGTGGTGGTGACCACGAAATGCGAGTTCACGTACATCCAGTTCGCGACCCACACGATCGCGTCCAAGTGCTCGCGGGCCCATGACTGCAGGCCCGGCTCGAAGAAGAGGTGCAGCCCGCGTTCGGCGTCCACAACGGCCCGCGCGTTCTCGAAGGCCAGCCCCGTCTGGCCGTCCGCGATTCCTCGGACGATCCGGTACAGGTAGTAGGCACCGCCGAACAGGGCCAGCTGGCGCAGCGCGTCGAACCAGCCAGCCGGGAGCCAACGTCCGCTCAAGTTCCACGCGCGCGTCCACGAACGAGCGAACTGCCGAGCGGCACGGACGAAGTCCTGGGCCGGCGAGGGGGGCGAGGCCACGACGCTAGCTTAGCCGCCGTCGTCGCAGCGTCGCCCTCGCTCGATCAGCCGCTCCGGGGCGAAGCGGGTGCTGAGGCGGACGAAGCCGCGCTCGCGAGCGATCACTCGGGTCCAGCCGCCATGCGGCTCCACACAGGCGCCGTGCGCGAACCAATAGGGGGTCCAGCGCACGCGCACGATCGCGCTGCCGGGACGCCTGACATCGAGCAGCAGCTCGTCCGAGCCGAGCTGCTCCAGCACGACGTTGGCCCGTCCCTGCGAGATCACGAAGGGCGCGGGGAGGGTCACCTCGTAGACGCGCCAGTTGTCCGAGCGCCAGCGCAGCCGAAGATACGGGGCGCCGTTCTCGATCAGAGCGCGCTCCTGGTAGGCGCTCTTGTCCGGCTTGGCGCTCGGCAGCGCCACGTAGCGAACGGCATTCTCGGCCAACCAGCTCGCGTAGCTCAATCGGGTCAGCTGGCCCTCGTAGAAGAGCGGGTTGTGGCCGGTGTCGAGCTGTCGCAGCCAGCCACGCGCGAGCGGAGCGACCTCGGCCACCTCGGCGCCCTCCCAGTGGCTGCGCGTGAAGGGCAGCTCGATGCGGCGCTGGTCCGGCAGCGTCGCTATGAACTGCCGCAGGGGCTCGAAATAATCAGACTTGGCCGCCGGATCCTCTAGGTACTTGACCACGTCGCGGACCGCTGGCGACCACTGCCAGACCGCCAGCAAGCCGAAGCCCACGACCAGCGGTATCACGGCCGCTCGGCTACGGGTCCAGGGGCGCCCCCACACCGCGCAGAGCAGCACGGGTGCGCCGAACAGGGCGCCGAGTCGCACCGCGTTCCCGCCCATCGGCGTGAGCACGAGCACCGCGAAGGTGGAGCCGAGCCCGTACATCGCGGCGCCCCAGCGCAGGGCCCGCTCTCGCCGCGGCAGCACCAGAAGGCAGACGAGCGAGAAGATCGGGATCGGCAGGTAGGCGGTGAAGGGAAACGGCGCCCAGCCGCCCTCGGGGAAGGCCCAGGAGAGGAAGGCCGGTGGCAGGAACGCCGCCACCGCCAGCGCGAGGCCGTCCACACGTGCCCGTCGGGTGTCCATTCCGCCTGCGGCCAGCGCGTAGGCGAGCCCCGCCATCGACAGAAAGAGACCCGCCACCGGGCTGCCGAGGGGGCAGAGAACCGCGAAGACGATCGCCGGCACCCGGTGCCGTCTCTGAAGAGCCAGGAGCGAGGCGAGCCCGAAGACGACGCCCAAGGCGAATGGGAGGCGGGCCGTGAACAGCAGCGTCGCGCTGGCGACCCCGAACCAGAGGGCGCCCCAGCGCGCGCGCCGCGGTCCGAACCAGCCGCGAGCGAGCGGCTCGAACAGCGCAGTGGACACCACGGCGGCGATCGCCATCGTTAGCGGCGGCCCGAGCATCCAGGCGAGTGGCGGCGAGATGACGCTGTAGGCGGGCGTGTGATGGCCCCCGTACCACTGGCCGTTCCAGATCGTGAACCCCTCCTGCCCGAAGAGCCACGCGCGGAACTCGTGCGCGGCCAGATCGACGGTTCGCGGCTGCCATGCCAGGTAGACGGCCGCCAGCGCCACCGCGGCCGCGACGGGAGCGATCCGCCACCACGGCAGCCGCCGCCAGCCGCGCGCAGGCGGCGCCGTCTCCGCCTGCGGGGAGGGCGCACGAGGGACCGGTGCCGCCTTGGGTGGGGAGACGCTGGGCGGCGCCGTGACCGACGACAGCACGGCGCGGAGCACGGCGGCACAGGCTAGCGTTGTTCACGGCCGCCCGATGAACTCCGCCACGCGCTCCACGAGCTCCGGACGGTCGAGCCAGGGCCAGTGCCCTGCCTCCACCCGCTCCACCGTGGCGTCGCCGCCCAGCACGTCTGCATAGGTGTCGGCGAGCGCGATGGGCAGGTAGGGATCTCGCGTCCCCCACAGCACCAGCGCCGGGGAGGTGATCGTCCCAAGGCGTGCGCCGGCCCGCGCCAGGACGTCCTCGGGGGCAGAGCGGTAAAGCCGCAGGATCGCACGCTGGGTCCCCTGGTCGAAGTGGCGCCAGACCTCGTCGACGAAGTCGTCCGGCATGGGCCCCGGGGTCACGTTGGACGCGCGCGAGAGCTGCTTGAACCCCCACCTCGTCGAAATGCCCATCAACAGCTCGCCGAGGCCAGGGGTTCGCCACGCGCGCGCGATCCGGTGCCAGCGGTAGCCCGGCACGAACGGCACGGCCGCGATCAGGACAAGGCGCTCGATCCGGTCGGGCGATCGCTGCGCGAGGGCCAGGCCGACGGCTCCCCAGTCGTGCACGACGAGGCTGAAGCGATCAAGGCCGGCGTCCGCGGTGAAGGCGTCGAGGAAGCGCTCGTAGCCCTTGATGGAGTAGTCGAAGTCGCCTCGCTTCGCGGAGCGGCCGAAGCCCGGAAGGTCCGGGGCGACTCCGCCCGTTCGCTCCAGGAACGGGCGCCAGAGCTGCGCCGTGTTGGGCACGCCGTGCAGGTAGAGCACGGGCGCCTCCCCCGCGCGCAGCCAGTGGACAGGCAGGCCCTCGACCTCCCCGCTGTGCTCCACCACCTGCACGAGGGCGCTTGATACCAAGCCATAGCCTTGAGCGCCGTGCCCGAGTGGAAGCCCCCCGACCGTCGGCGCCTGAGGAGGATCCGTGACCGGCTACGGGCCGAGTACGGGCGACCCGTACCGCGGCCTCACCGCGCCCCGGTGGACGAGCTGGTCCTCACCGTTCTGTCGCAGAACACGAGCGACCGCAACCGTGACGTCGCCCACTCGCGCCTGCGCGAGCGCTTCGCGAGCTGGGACGAGGTGCGCGATGCGCCGGTCGAGGAGCTCGAGGAGGCGATCCGGCCGGGCGGCCTCGCGCCCACCAAGGCGGTGCGGATCCAGCGGATCCTGCAGGCACTGGACGATGGCCTGGATTGGCTCGAGGACGCGCCGGTCGAGGAGGCGCGCGCCTACCTGGAGTCGCTCCCCGGCGTCGGGCGCAAGACGGCGGCCAGCGTGCGGCTGTTCTCGTTCGGGCGACCGGAGGTACCGGTCGACACCCACGTCTATCGGGTGGCGAGCCGGCTGGGGCTGATCCGGCCGGGGGGGGCGCGCCGGCCGGGGCTCACCCGGCCGGCCGCCTCGCCCGCCGCGCCCCACGACCAGCTGCTGCGGCTGACCGACCCCGGGGACGCCTACGAGATCCACGTGCTGCTGATCCGCCACGGCCGGCGGACCTGCACGGCGCGGGCGCCCCGCTGCCCCGAGTGCCCGCTGCTCCGGATGTGCCCCTACGGGCGCGCGACGCTGAGCAGGGCGTGAGCGACGCCCCGCTGCGCCGCTCCGCCGAGCTCGCGCTCGTGGGCATCGCCGCGGTCTGGGGGCTCACGTTCGTGATGGTCAAGGACGCGATCGAGGAGCTGCCCACCCTGGCCTTCCTCGGCTATCGCTTCCTCCCGGCGGCCCTGCTCGTCGCCGTCATCTTCCGTAACGGGCTCCGCGACCTGTCGCCGGCGGGTTGGCGCGCCGGCCTGCTCATGGGCGCCTTCCTCACGGCCGGCTACCTCTTCCAGACCTTGGGCCTGGAGCGGACGAGCGCCTCCAATGCCGGCTTCATCACCGGCCTATTCGTGGTGTTCACCCCGCTGCTCGGCGCCCTCTTCCTGCGCGAGCGCCTGACGCCGCTGGCCTGGGGAGCCGCGGCGGTCGCGGCTCTCGGTCTCTACCTACTCTCCGGCGTCGGCGGCGACCTCCACCTGGGCGGCGACGGGCTCGTGTTCCTCTGCGCCCTCGCCTTCTCGGCCCACATCCTGGCCACCTCATGCGCGGTGGGCAAGCACGACGTCGGCGCGCTGCTGGCCGTGCAGCTCGGCGTCTGCGGCCTGGTCTGCGTGGCCGCCGCGGCGATCGAGGGAGGGCTCGAGACCCCCCGGGGCGCCACGGTCTGGTCGGCGCTGATCGTCACCTCGCTCGTCGCGAGTGCGCTGGGTTTCTTCATCCAGACCTTCGCGCAGCGCCACGCGCCGCCGGACCGCACCGCGCTGATCCTCGCGAGCGAGCCCGCATTTGCCGGGTTGTTCGGATGGCTGCTGGGCGACGAGCATCTCGCCGCGGTGGCCTGGATCGGCGCCATCCTGATCCTGGCGTCCATAATCGCCGTGGAGGTGGTGCCCCGGCTGCGGCCCCCGCGTCCGCTCCCGGAGGGCTAAGCGGGCCCAGGCCGCGCTCCTCCCGCCATTAGCCTCCATGAGCCCGGTCCTGCCCGGCGCGCGGGAGGTGTTGGCGCTACGGACGCGATCTGCCATACTCAGGCTTAGATTTCTTCTGATTCTGGATAGTAGGCAAAAAAGGGAGCTTCACTGATGGGCAAGACCATCGGAATCGATCTTGGCACGACCAACTCGTGCATGGCCGTCCTCGAGGGCGGCGAGCCGACCGTCGTCGAGAACGCCGAGGGCGCGCGTACCACCCCCTCGGTCGTCGCTTTCACCGAGGGCGGTGAGCGGCTGATCGGCGCGCCGGCCAAGCGGCAGGCGGTGACCAACCCCGACAACACGGTCTTCTCGATCAAGCGCTTCATGGGGCGCAAGGAGGCCGAGGTCAAGGAGGAGGAGAAGATCGTCCCGTTCGAGGTCGTAGCCGGCCCCAACGGCGACGCGCGCGTCAAGGCCGGCGGCAAGGAGTTCGCGCCGCCCGAGATCAGCGCGATGATCCTCCAGAAGCTGAAGGCCGACGCCGAGGCGTATCTGGGTGACACGGTCGACAGCGCCGTGATCACCGTGCCGGCGTACTTCAACGACGACCAGCGCCAGGCGACCAAGGACGCCGGCAAGATCGCCGGCCTCGACGTCAAGCGGATCATCAACGAGCCGACCGCGGCGTCCCTCGCCTACGGCCTCGACAAGGAGTCCGATCAGACGATCCTGGTCTTCGATCTCGGCGGCGGCACTTTCGACGTGTCCGTGCTCGAGATCGGCGACGGGGTGTTCGAGGTGAAGGCCACCGCGGGTGACAACCACCTCGGCGGCGACAACTTCGACAAGGCGGTCGTCGACTGGCTGGTCGCGGAGTTCAAGAAGTCCGAGGGAGTCGACCTCTCGCAGGACAAGATGGCCCTGCAGCGCCTCTACCAGGAGGCCGAGAAGGCCAAGACCGAGCTCTCCTCGACCCAGGAGACCCAGATCAACCTGCCGTTCATCACGGCGGTGGAGTCGGTGCCCAAGCACCTCAACCAGCGCCTCACCCGGGCGAAGCTGAACGAGCTCACCGCCGACCTGCTCGGACGGGTCGTCGAGCCGACCAAGCAGGCGCTGGCCGACAGCGGCGTGGACAAGGCCGGCATCGAGCACGTGGTGCTCGTCGGCGGCATGACGCGCATGCCGGCGGTACAGGAGAAGGTCAAGGAGCTCACGGGCAAGGACCCGCACAAGGGGGTCAACCCGGATGAGGTCGTAGCGGTGGGCGCCGCCATCCAGGCGGGCGTGCTGGCAGGCGACGTCAAGGACGTGCTGCTGCTCGACGTGACTCCGCTGACGCTCGGCATCGAGACCAAGGGTGGCGTCATGACCAAGCTGATCGAGCGCAACACGACCATCCCCACCCGCAAGGCGGAGGTGTTCTCGACCGCCGAGGACAGCCAGACCTCGGTCGAGGTCCACGTCCTTCAGGGCGAGCGGGAAATGGCCGCCTACAACAAGTCGCTCGGCAAGTTCCAGCTCACCGGCATTCCGCCGGCGCTGCGGGGCGTGCCGCAGATCGAGGTCACGTTCGACATGGACGCCGATGGCATCCTCAACGTCGGGGC
>JBKPHP010000194.1:0-11994 GCA_046729895.1 Actinomycetota bacterium | reverse complement strand
CACCGGGGCGACTAGCGAGGACGGTCCACCGGCCCTACAGCGCCAGCAACCCGGCGAGCACGCTCGCCGCCCCGGTGAGCGCCACCAGCACCAGGACCGCCAGCGAGAAGGTGCGCGGGTCGAGCCGCTGGAAGGCCCTGGCTCCCGCGAGGTGCCCAGCCACGACCGCCGCCAGCAGCAGAAGCAGGACGGAGGGCGGAGCGACCCGGTCGAGTCCCGCCAGCGGGACCAGCACCGCGCAGCCGGCCAGGTTGAGCGCCAGGAAGCAGGCGGCGAGCGTCGCCCGGAGCTCGGCGGGCGCCACTCCGCGCCCCTCTAGCCAGAGCACGAGCGGCGGGCCGCTGATGCTGATCGACGTGGTGAGCGCCCCACTTGCCAGCCCGGCAGCCGCCCCCGAGGATCGCCTGCGGGACCCGCCGGCCGGGTTTCCAGCCAGTCGGCCGCGCAGCTGCACGAATGCCGCGGCCAGCACGATCAGACCCACGAAGACCTGAAGCGTGGGCTTCGAGAGGAGCGCCAGCGCGGCCGCGCCCAGCGCGAGACCGGGTACCGCAGCCGCCAGCACCGGCCCGAGCTCACGCCAGCGCACGGGCCCGGGCCGGCCGCGTTCGAACAGCACGAGGACGTTGAGCGCGAGCCCCAGGGCAAGCAACGCGGTCACGGCCTCGTACGGTTCCAGCGCGGCAAGCAGGGCCGGGCTGAGGATGAGCGCGAAGCCGAACCCGGTCGCCGACTGGACGGCGGCCCCGAGGAGCGCGGCCGCGGCCGCCAGCGCCATCAGTCCAGGACGATGAGCTCTTTCGGGAAGCTCGTCATGACGGCCGCACCGTCGTCGGTGACCGCGACGAGGTCCTCGATGCGCACGCCCAGCTCGCCGGGCAGGTAGACGCCCGGCTCCACCGTCACGACGTTGCCCGCCCTGAGCTCCCCTTCGGCGGTCTTCGCGAGCCGCGGGGCCTCGTGCACCTCGAGGCCCACGCCGTGGCCGACACCATGTCCAAAACGCTCGCCCTCGCCGGCAGCGTCGATCAGATCACGGGCCGCGGCGTCCACCTCGGCGCAGCCCGCTCCCGCGCGAACGGCGCCGAGCGCGGTCTCCTGGGCCGAGCGGACCAGCTCGTAGAGCTCGGCCGCGCGCCCATCGAGCGGGCGGGTGGCGAAGGTGCGCGTGCAATCGGAGCAGTAGCCGTCGAGCCGGGCTCCCATGTCGACAATGACGAGGGTCCCGGGCTCGATCTCCGCGTCACGCGGCACGGCGTGCGGCAGGGCTCCGTGCGCCCCCGACGCGACGATCGTGGGGAAGGCGGGCTCGGCGCCGCGCGCCCGCAGCTCTCCCTCGAGCACCCGCGCGACGTCTCGCTCCGTGCGTCCTGCCATTCCTCGCTCCCGCAGGAGCTCGTAGACCTCGTCGGCAAGCTCCGCCGCGTTCGCGATTGCTCGCAGCTCCTCCTTGTCCTTCACCTCGCGCAGCCGTTCCACGGCGCCGGCCGCCTCGATCAGCTCGACCCCCTCGTCCACGGCCTCCAGCAGCTTGCGGTGTGCACGCACGCTCACGTGGGCGTCATCGAACCCGGTGCGGCCGTGCAGCCGCCTCGCGATGTCGCCGAGCAGATCGCGCTCGCCCTTCACGAGCTCGAAGCCGCGCACCTGCTCCTGGGCCTGCTCGACGTAACGGAAGTCGGTCACGAACTGGCGCTGGTCCCGGCTGACCACGCAGGCCCCGTTCGTGCCCGTGAAGCCGGTCAGATAGCGGACGTTGACGAGGTTCGTCACGAGCAGGCAGTCGAGCTCGCGCTCCACGAGCAGGTCCACCACCCCGTCGGCGCGAGCGGTCAGGGTTGCCTCAGCCATCGCCGAGCTCTCCGCGCAGGATCTCGAGCGCGTCGCGGTAGCCGTCGACGCCCTTGCCCTGCACGCGACCGATGCAGAGGTCCCTTATCACCGAGACGCTGCGCCAATCCTCGCGGTTGTCGACCTCGGACAGGTGCACCTCCACCGCCGGAAGCCCCGCCACCTCCAGCGCATCGCGGATTGCCCATGAGTAGTGCGTCCAGGCACCGGGGTTGAGTATCAGGCCGTCGGCGCTCGTGGCCGCCCTGTGCAGCAGCTCGCAGAACTCTCCCTCGTGATTCGTCTGCGAGAAGTGGGATTCGAAGCCGAGCTCGCCGGCGAAGCGCTTGATGCGCACCTCGAGCTCGGTGAGCTTGAGGCCGCCGTAGTAGCTGCCCGGTCGCCGCTCGAGCACGTCGAAGTTGACCCCGTGCATCACGTCCACGCGATTCCTCACCCTGCGTGGACCTCCTCGAGGGCCGCCCTCAGCTCCCCGGGCGCGATCTCATGGCCGTACGTCACCTGCCCGGGCGCCTCGACCAGGACGAACGGCACTCGCCCGCCGACGCGCTTCTTGTCGCGCTCCACCAGCGCGAGCACGTCGTCGACGGAGACGCCCGCGAAGGAAAGCGGCAGGCCGCGTGACTCCAGCAGGCCGGCGACCTCGCTCTGAAGCGGCTCGCGACCCGACAGGCGCAGCGCCACGAGCAACCCGATGCCCACGGCCTCGCCGTGCCGATAGCGCGAGTAGCCGGTCGCCGCCTCGATTGCGTGCCCGACGGTGTGGCCGAGGTTGAGGACCTGCCGACGTCCCTCGTCGCGCTCGTCCTCCGCGACCACGGCGAGCTTGGTCCTAAGACAGCCCTGAATCACCTGGACGTCCACGGCATCGCCCTGCCGCACGCGCGCCCACAAAGGGCCGCCCGCGATCAGCGCGCTCTTCACCACCTCGGCGTATCCGGCGGCTCCCTCCTCCGGTGGGAGGGTGTCGAGCGCCGCCGGGTCGCACAGGACGCTCGCAGGCTGGTGGTACGCGCCCGCGTAGTTCTTGCCCTCCGGCAGGTCCACTCCCGTCTTGCCGCCGTAGGCGGAGTCCACCTGGGCGACCACCGTGGTGGGCACCTGCACGTGACGCATGCCGCGCTGGAAGACGGCCGCGCAAAATCCTGCGAGATCGCCGACCACACCCCCGCCAACCGCCACCAGCAGATCCCGCCGTTCGGCCCCGGCCTGTGCCAGCTGCCGCAGGACGAGCTCGGCGCCGTGGATCGTCTTGTGCTCCTCGCCGGGCACCAGGACGATGCGCGACTCGCAGGCCATGCGGTGGCGGCGGTCCACGCGCTCGTCGGTCACAACGAACCGGCGGCCGACGGGGGGATGGAAGAAGCCCGATGCGATCAGCCCACGTCCGAGGAAGACGGGGTAGTCGCCGGAGGCCGCCGACGCCCACACCAGCCGGGTGCCCGCGGGCGCCTCGCCTAGCGCCAGCAGCGCTGGCAATGCGCGGCGGGGAACATCGCGCTCGCAGGGCGGCACGACCGCATCGGCGACCGCCTCGTAGAGGGCGCTCCGGTCCCGGTGGAGCTGATCGAAGCGATCGCGCTCGCGTGCCAGGGGGCGTCCGGTCGCCGAGGCCCGCCGCCAGGCTGCGTCCGGCTCGACCTCCAGATGCACGACCGTGTGCTCGCCGAGCGCCTGCCTGACCGCCTCCGAGCCCACGGCACCGCCGCCGAGAGCGACGACGGGCGACGCCCGCCGATCGAGCAGCTTCAAGACGAGCTCCCGCTCTCGCGCGCGGAAGGCGGTCTCCCCCTCGCGGTCGAAGAAGACCTCGAGCGGCTCGCCGAGCTCGCGCTCGAGCTCGCGGTCGGAGTCGAGCGCCTGGACGCCCAGCTCGGCGGCCACGGTCCGCGCCGCGCTCGACTTGCCCGCGCCCATGAACCCGACGAAGACCAGCGCCCCGCCCCGGGCGAGCTCCGACAACGGCCTCTCGCCCTGCCTCAGCGCCTCCACCCGATCCGCTCCTCGTAGGCCTCGAGAGCGGCCCTCACGTCGTCGATGTGGTCCCCCCCGAGCTTCTCGAGGTAGGCGGCAGCCAGCACCAGCGCCACCATGGCCTCACCAACGACGCCCGCGGCGGGAACCGTGCAGGAGTCGGTCCGCTCGCGCAGCGCCTGGGCCGGCTCCTTGGTCTGGATGTCCACCGAGCGGAGCGGCTGGGTGAGCGTAGGGAGCGGCTTCATGGCGCCTCGCACGACGAGCTGCTCCCCCGTTGTCATGCCGCCCTCCAGGCCGCCGGACCGATTGGTCTCGCGGTGGAAGCCGCGCTCCTCAGACCAGAAGATCTCGTCGTGCGCCCGCGACCCCACCTCGCCGGCGACGCCGAACGCGTCCCCGATCGAGACCCCCTTCATCGCCTGGATCGACATGATCGCCTGCGCGAGCCTGCCGTCGAGGCGCTCCGACCAGGACAGGTGCGAGCCAAGCCCCGGCACGAGGCCGAAGGCCCTCACCTCGAACACGCCGCCGAGCGACTCGTTGGCCTTTCGGGCCGCGTCGATCTCGGCCACCATCGCGTCGCTAGCCGCGGCGTCCAGGCAGCGAACCGGCGACTCATCTACGCCTTCGAAGTCCTCCACCGCCGGCTCCTCGGCCGTGGTCGCCTCGACGCTGCCGATCCGGAGCACATGGCTGCGTACCTGGGCACCCACCTCCCGCAACAAGGCCTTGGCGAGTCCTCCGGCCGCCACGCGGGCGGCGGTCTCGCGTGCGCTGGCGCGCTCGAGGACGTTCCGGACGTCGGTGTGGCCGAACTTGAGCGCGCCGGCCAGGTCGGCGTGCCCGGGACGGGGCAGGTGGACCTCCTCCACCCCGCCGTCCACCGGCCAGGGGCTCATCCGCTCCTCCCAGTTGGCGAAGTCGCGGTTGACGATTCGCAGCGCCACTGGGCTGCCGAGCGTGCGCCCGTGCCGGATCCCCGCGTAGACCTCGGCCCGGTCGCTCTCGATCTTCATGCGGCCCCCGCGGCCGTGCCCCAGCTGTCGCCGAGCGAGGTCCACGTCGATGTGCTCCGGGTGGAGCTCGAGCCCGGCCGGGAGGCCCTCGACTATCGCCGTGAGCCCCGGACCGTGGGACTCGCCGGCCGTTGTGAAGCGGAGCGACACTGCGCCCACACCCTACTCGGGGGCATGAGCGGTGGAGGGCGCTGGACCGCGCTACGAGAGGTGTTCGGAGTAGAGGTCGATGAGCGGCGACCCGGCCATCACCGCCACAAGCCCGCCCAGCGCCATGTAGGGAGCGAACGGGACGCCACGCTTGCGGCCCCCCGCCCCCTCTCGCACGATGATCACGAGACCCGCGAGGGCCCCGGCCGCGAAGGCCACCAGCAGCGCGGGCGCGACGGAGGCGCCGAGGTAGAGCCCCATCACCCCGGCGAGCTTGACGTCGCCCATTCCCATCCCGGCGGGGTACGCCAGGGCCGCCAGAAGGAGACCCAGGAACGCAGCCGCGCCCCCGATCAACAGCTCGGGGAGATCGGACCGCTCCAGCAGCGCCCCGGCCGCCAGCGCCCACACCGCGGCCGGAACCACGATCCGGTTGGGCACGATGCGGTGCTCGAGGTCAATCGCCGCCACGGCGATCAGCACGGCAGCGAATGGGAGCTCGAGCAGCAGGTCTTGGTCGAACCCACGGGTCGCCACGATCCCCGCGAAGGCCCCCGCCGTCACGAGCTCCATCAACGGCTGGCGGATCGGAGTACTCGCGCCGCAATTCCGGCAGCGGCCCCGCACGACGAGCCAGGAGACCACCGGCACGTTGTCGCAAGCGCCTGCCTGGATGCCGCACTTGGGACAGCGGGGTCGGGTGCCGGCCAGCGACTCCCGGCGCGGCAGCCGCCAGGCCACCACGCCTAGGAAGCCGCCCACCGCGGCGCCGATGACGCCGGTGAACACGATTTCTAGAGCGGATGTCATCGGGCAGGACGTGAGTCGAGCGGGTGGGTTCGGGACGTTAAGTCGGCTCACCGCTCCCGCTAAGCGCGTCTCTACGATCGAGCTGTGCATCTTCGCCGCGCTTTGCTGTTGTTCGTCGTCGTGCTCGGCCTGGCGGCCCTGGCCGCCTCGTTGTCACGACCGCGGTCCGAGCGCAGCAACCGAAGGGCTCAGCCTCCGGCGCCCGTGACCCCGACGGTTGAACCCGGCCCGGCGGCGACCGAGCCTACCCGCCTGAGCTTCACCGCCGGCGGCAGGCCGCAGACCCGACGGCTGCAGGCGGGACGGGCGGCGACCGTCACCGTCCGAGTCAGAGAGCCCGGTCAGGTGGAGCTCCAGGGGCTGGGCCTGACGACGGCCGCGGAGGCTGTCACCCCGGCCCGGTTCGAGGTGCTCGTCCGCCGTCCCGGGCGCTACCCGGTGCGCTTCATGCCGGCCGGGCATACCCAGACCCTCCTCGCCGGCGTGCTGCGCGTGGTCGCCCGGCCGCCCACCTGATCTCCTCGCGGAACGCGAGCCACACCGGCGTGCCCCGCCCGCCCGGGCCACGGCGCCCGGCCCGGGCTCCCCGACCTGGGCGCGTTGAGGCCCGTATATCGGGCCTGAAAAGTGCCCAGCGCCCCCGGCTAGACGCTGCGTCGCATGGTCTCATCCGGAGCCGACGCGCCGGTCCAGCGCTCGAGGCTGCGGGCCCCCTGCCGGACCAGCACCTCGCGGCCGTCGACGACGCGCGCGCCCCGATCCGCCGCCCAACGCGCGAGCGCCGTGGGCTCGTTCCCGTAGACCAGGTCCACCAGGACCTCGGGCGGCCCCGCGTCCTCGAGTCCGAGCACCCCGGGCGTGTCGGTCTCGCCCGCCATTCCGACGGAGGTGGCGTTGACGACGAGGTCGGCGGGCTCAACCAGCTGTGCGTGGCGTACTCCCATCTCGCCGGCGAGCTCGGCCGCCCGGTTCCCCGTACGGTTCCACACGGCGACCTCGGCACCGGCCTCGCCGAGCGCCCAGACCGCGGCCCGCCCCGCGCCTCCCGCGCCCAGCACGAGCGCGCGTGCCGGCAGCGGCTCGCCAAGGGCGTCGAGGATCCCTCCCGCATCCGTGTTGTCCGCCTCGATCCGCCCGTCCACGAAGGTCAGAGTGTTCGCGGCGCCCACCGCCCGGGCGGCAGGAGTCGCCTCGTCGGCAAGCTCCAGCGCGACCAGCTTGTGGGGGATGGTCACGTTGGCGCCCACATAGCCGGAGGCCCCGAGGGCCCGGACGGTCTCTGCGAACAACTCTGGCGGCACCGGCAGCCGGAAGTAGCGCCAGTCGAGTCCAAGCTCGCGGAATGCCGCGGCCATCATCGCCGGCGAGCGGCTGTGGCCCACCGGGTAGCCGAGGACGCCGGCGAGCCTGTTCAACAGTTGGTCGGCGACTTGCCGCCCCGCCGGGCGCGCGCGCGGTTGTAGCGGGCCGAGTCGCGCTGGAAGCGGGCATAGCTCGTGGAGAAGGCGTGCTCGCCGCGGCCGCAGGGCTTGACCACGTAGTAGAGGTACTTGTTGCGCGCCGGATGCGCGGCGGCTTGTATCGCCGCCAAGCCGGGGCTGCCGATCGGCCCCGGCGGCAGGCCGGCGCGCCTGCGCGTGTTGTAGTGAGAGGCGGTCCGGAGCTGCGACCTCGTGAGCGGCCGCGTCCAGTTGTTCGTCGCGAAGCGAGTCGTGGCGTCGATTCCGAGCGGAATGCCCTCGTGCAGCCGGTTGTAGATAACCGACGCGATCAGACGCCGCTCCCTCGCCACCGCTGCCTCACGCTCCACCATCGAGGCGATCGTCAGCACGTCGTAGGGCGTGAGGTTCTTGCTCCGCGCGTAGCGCATGTCCACGCTGCGGATTTTCTGGCGGAACGTGGAGAGCTGCTGCTCCACCAGCAGCCGTGCCGGTCGGCCTCGCTTCAACTCATAGGTCGCGGGGAACAGGAAGCCCTCCAGGCTCGCGGCATGCCTGGCCCCGTAGCTGCGGGGGTCGAGCAGCCGCGAACGGCGACTCGCGACGAGGTAACTCCCGTCCAGGGAGCCCCCCACGATCCGGCCGACCTCCGGCCGGGAGCGGCCCTCCGGAACCGTCAGCGTGACGACGTCCGGCGGTGGTCCCTTCGCGAGGCGGTCGAGGGCGGCTGCGGCGCTCATGTCCTTGCGGAGCCGGTAGGAGCCGGGCTTCAGATCGTCGTCTCCGCCCGACAGGCGGGCGTGCAGCGAGAAGAAGAACGAGCTCGACACGACGCCCCGCCGGTCGAGCAGGTCCGCTATCTCGCCGAGCCCGGCGCCCTTCGGGACCACCACCCGGACCTCGCCGTGGCCCTCGCCCTTGAAGGGCTCGAACAGCGACAGGAGGAACCAGGCCGCCAGCACCGCCGCGATCGCTCCTATCACCGCCCCCGCCAGCCTGCCGCGGCGAATTCGGGCGACCTTCATCCTGCCCCGGTCGCCGCCCGCCTGCCGCCGAGCTTCGGCCATCCAGTCGCGTGGCTCGGAGCGCCCGTCCGCGCGCCCCGCGCGCTCGGCTTCCCGGGCCTGGCGGGCCGCCTCGCGATGCTCGGGGGTACGTCCGCCGGGGACCGGCGGGGGCCCGTCGGTCACTCCGCCGGCGCGGACGCCCGCGATAGCCAGCTCTCGAGCAGGTGCGCCGCGGCGCGCGAATCCGCGCCCGCCTCTCCCCCGGTCCGCTCGGCGAGCCTGGTCGTCAGTCGCTCGTCGTGCAGCTCCACCTCCACCGACAATCTCCGCCGGAGGGCCTCGGCAAACGCCCGGGCGCGCGAGGCCTGCTCTCCCTCTTCCCCGGCGAGCGTGAGCGGCAGGCCAACGATCACGCGAGTCACCTCGCGCTCGTCGACGAGCGCCGCGATCGCGCCCAGGCCGGCGCGGCTATCCGGGCGCTCGACCTCGGGCAGGGGCGTCGCGATCGTCCCCGACGCGTCCGAGATCGCACACCCGCAGCGTGCCTCGCCGTGATCGAGAGCGAGGACCCTCATGTGTCGAGCGCCTTGTCGATCTCGAGCCTGGCCGTGGCGAGCGCTTCCGGCAGCTTCTCGGGATCTCCACCGCCCGCCTGGGCCATCGTGTCGCGCCCGCCGCCGCCCCCGCCCGCCGCCCGCGCCGCCGCCCGCATCACGTCGCCTGCCTTGAGGCCACGGCCCACCGCGGCCTCGCCAAAGTTCGCCACCAGGTGGACGCGCCCGTCCACGGCGGTCCCGAGCACGACGGCGGCGTCGCCGAGCCGCTGCCTCACCGCGTCAGAAAGCGCGAGCAACTCCTTGGGCCCCGGTGCCTCGACGCTCTGCACCACGACGTGGATCCCCGCCTTCTCGGCGGCGCCAGCCACGAGCTCGTCGGCGCGCCCACGGTCCAGCGATTCGGCGGGCCGCTTCTGAAGCTCCTTGGCCTGCGTCACCAGGCGCTCGACGGCCCGCACCACCTCCTGCTCGGGTACGCGCAGGGTCGAGGCGATCTGGCGCAGCCGCTCGGTGCGTTCCTCGAACAGCTTGGCGCCGGCGGGGCCGGTAAGCGCCTCGATGCGCCGCACGTTCGACGCGCTCGACGTCTCGGCGCTCACGTGGAAGAGACCGACCTCCGCCGTGGCCCGGACGTGCGTTCCGCCACACAGCTCGCGGGAGACGTCCTCCACTTCCACCATCCGCACCCAGTCGCCGTACTTCTCGCCGAACAGCGCCAGGGCGCCCAGCGCCTCAGCCTCCGCGCGGGTCGTCTCGATCGCCCGCACGGGGCGGCGGTCGGAGACCCACGACCTCACGAGGCCCTCGACGTCGGCCAGCTCCTGCTGGGAGAGTCGCTCGCCGTGCGTGAAGTCGAAGCGCAGCTTGTCGGGCCCCACATAGGAGCCGGCCTGCCGCACGTGGGTGCCGAGCCGCTGTCGGAGGGCGGCGTGCAGCAGGTGTGTCGCAGTGTGGTTGCGCATGGTGGCCAGCCGTAGCGGACGCTCCACCACCGCCCTGGCCGACTCGCCGGGGCCGATCTCGCCCTCCAGTGGCTCGAGTGCGAGCGCCTGGTCCTCGCCCAGCCGGTAGACGTCGACGACCCTGGCGCGCCCGCTCGGCGTCTCGAGGATGCCGGAGTCGGATACCTGTCCGCCGCCCTCCGGATAGAACGGGCTCTCCTCGAGCTTCGCGAGGACGCGTCCGTTCGCCGCCTCGGCGGCGCCCACGACCGTCTCCCACTCGGTGGCCTCGTAGCCCACGAAGCGGGAGACGAAGCCGGCGCCACGCGCGAACTCGAACACGCGCTTGTGGGTCTCTTCCGCGGGACCTCGGGCCACGCCGCCGCGCGAGACCTCGCGGGCGCGTTCCATCAGCTCCTCGAAGCCCTGGTCGTCGACCGACAGCCCCTCCTCGGCGAGAAGCTCCTTCGTCAACTCGTACGGAAAGCCATAGGTGTCGTGAAGCCGGAACGCATCCTCCGCCGACACCCACGACGTGCCGTCCTCCTTGGCCCGTGCGATCAGCTCGGAGAGCATTCGCTCGCCCTGCGCCAGGGTACGCCCAAAGTGCTCCTCCTCGGCCCGCGCCCAGCGCGCGATGGTGTCGGCCTCCCGGCGAAGCTCGGGGTAGGCGTCGCCCATCACCTCGATGGTGCGCTCGTAGAGCTCCGGCAAGAAGGAGTCCTCGCGGCCCAGGACGCGGCCCTGCTGCATCGTGCGGCGCATGATCCGGCGCAGGATGTAGCCGCGGTCCTCGTTCGACGGCACCACGCCGTCCGCGAGGAGGAAGGCTGCCGCGCGGCCGTGGTCGGCGAGGATGCGCAACGCCCGTGTCGTGGGGAAGTCCTGGCCGTACCTTCGCCCCGACAGCTCCTCCCCCAGCTCGACGAGCGGCCGGAAATTATCGGTCTCGAACACCGACGGGACGTCCTGGAGCACCGCCGCCATCCGTTCCAGCCCGAGGCCGGTGTCGATGTTCTTGGCGGGCAGCTCGGTCAGCGACCCGTCTTCGTGCAGCTCGTACTGCATGAACACGAGATTCCAGAACTCGAGGAAGCGCTCCGTGTCGTCGCCGGGCCGGTCCTCGTCCGAGCCGAACTCGGGTCCCCGGTCGAGGTAAAGCTCCGAACAGGGCCCGCACGGCCCCGTCGGTCCCGACTGCCAGAAGTTGTCCGCACGCCCGAGCAGGACGATCCGCTCGTCCGGCACCCCCACCGAGCGCCAGCATTCGATCGCCTCCTCGTCGGGGCCGAGCCCGAGCTCCTCGTCACCGCCGAAGACGGAGATCCAGACGTCCGCTGGATCGAAGCCGAAGCCCTCGGTCGAGAGCTCGTACGCGTACTCGACAGCGCCCTGCTTGAAGTAGTCGCCGATCGAGAAGTTGCCGAGCATCTCGAAGAAGGTCAGATGCCGAGCGGTGAGGCCGACGTTCTCGATGTCGGTCGTGCGGAAGCACTTCTGGCAGCTGGCCAGCCTTCTCGCGGGCGGCTCCTCCTCCCCGCGGAAGTACGGCTTGAATGGCTGCATGCCCGCCGTCGTGAGCAGCACCGAGGGGTCATAGACCGAGGGCACGAGCGGCGCCGAGGGCATGCGCTTGTGACCCCGCTCCTCGAAGTACGAAAGGAAGCGCTCGCGAATCTCGGAGGTCTTCATCGCGAGGGAGTCTAGGACGCGCAGCGCAGCTGATCGTGCGGTCGCCGCGGCTGCGCGGCGCGCCCGGCGGGGTCCGTCGGGCTAGGCAACCTCCGCCGGATCCGGCAGTTGGTCGCCGGTCTTCAGGGGGCTGGTCGGGTCGCGCTCGGAGGCGCCGATCTCATCGGCCGTGACGTTCAAGGGGTGGTGGCAGGCGGCCAGATGCCCGCCGGGATAGCGCGCCAGCGGTGGCTCGACCTCGCGGCACACTTGGGTGGCGCGCGGGCAACGTGGGTGGAAGACGCAACCCGACGGCGGGTCGATCGGGTTGGGCGGCTCACCGGAGACCACGATCCGCTCGCGTCGGCGGTTCTCCTCGGGGTCCGGGATCGGCACGGCTCCCAGGAGGGCGTTCGTGTAGGGATGGATCGGCTTGGTGTGGAGCTCCTCCGCCGGTGAGACCTCCATCAGCTTGCCCAGGTACATGACGGCGATCCGGTCGGAGACGTGGCGTACCACCGACAGGTCGTGCGCCACGAAGAGGTAGGTCAGGCCGAACTCGTCCTGGAGGTCGT
>JBKPHP010000193.1:0-2184 GCA_046729895.1 Actinomycetota bacterium | reverse complement strand
GAATCCACGCTGCGGTGAACGCCCAGGTCGAACATAAGCGCCAGCGCGCCGAACGCCGACCAGACAAGCGCGTAGCCGCCCAGGAAGCCGGCCATGGCGGCGCCCGGGCGGGGCTGGCCCGCCGAAGCCGAGGCGAACAGCCGCACCAGCGGCAGGCTCGACGGCAGCATCATCGCCGCGATCGTGAGCTGCCAGGCCAGCAGGAAGGCGATAAGGGCGAGCCAGAACGGCGGACCGCCCTCGAGCAGCGTGTCGTGGTGCACGTAGTGAGCGGCCCCACCCACCTCCGCGGCGACGGCGGCGGTCCATGCCAGGACGATCGCCACGACGATCGCGACCGGCACCCGGCCGAGCCGCGCCGACGCTCCTGTCGAGACCCGAGCGGTCACGGCAGGCGCCGGCGCGGCGTCGCTGCCAGCGGCCATCCCTACTCCCCCGCGAAGTCCAGCTTCCAGTCGGACTGGATCGCGTTCTTGTTCTCGTAGAACCACTGGTAGCCGTGCTCGGGGATATCGACCTTCTGGCTGTCCGCCTTGGACACGTACGCGGGCGAGCCCGGCACGGTCGAGAAGATCGAGTTGTTGAGCGTGGTCGTGGTGCCGTCGGGGCCCGTGTAGGGGTGCATCGCGCACTGGATCTTCTCCCCCACCGTCAGGGTCCCGGTGCCGTCGACGATCTCGTGCGAGATCGGCGCGCGCTCCACACCCACGGTCTCACCGACGAGCTGGGCGAGGTCCGCCAGAGGTCCTCCCAGCTTGCCGCCGAAGGCCTCAAGCATGGCGTCGGCCTGCTCGTCGCTCGCCTTGGCGTCGATAAACACGAGCTGACGCCAGTTGCCCTCGAGCACGTTCCCCGGGATGTTCACGGCGCTGACGATCGCCAGTCCGCTCACGTCCACTCCGCGGATCGTGCCCTTGTCGATGTTGTAGCCCATAATCGAGTCGCAGGTCCCCTGGTCCGGGTCCTCCCCGATCCAGCAAGGACAGAGCGGGTTGCACGAGCAGACCTCTAGCAGCGTGCCCTCCAGTTGATAGCCCGCGGCCTTTGCCGCCGGCGCCTCTTGTGTGGCTGCCATTCAGCCCCTCCTTTCCGGAACCGCCGCGGGTCCCGTGTGGATCACGTGTTCGGCCCTCGGACCGACTTGAAGAGATCGCGCAGCAACTCCTTCGATCTGGGGCGCAGCCGTCTGCCGTGCGCTCAGACTCATCGCAAGACCTCGGCGATGCGCTCCGCCGCGCGGCGCGCGCCGTCCGATTCCACCGGCTGGTAGTCCACCTCGCGGCCGACCTCCTCGGCGATCGCGGCGGCGATCGCCTCCGGTGAGGAGTCCTCGAAGTCCATCCGCCGCCCCGCCCCATAGCGCTCCAGGCGATGGTGGACGTGGAAGTTCTGCTCGAAGTGGTGCTTGAGCGGGAAGTAGATGAACGGCCTGCGGTTGGCGGTCAGCTCCATCGCTGTCGTCAGCCCGCCCTGCACGACTGCCAAATCGCAGGCAGCCAGGTGCTTGTAGAGGTCGTGCACGTAGGGGCGGACCTCCAAGCCGTCTGCCTGCGGGAGGGAGGCCGGCTCGATCCGCGGTCCCGCCACCACGATCATCCGCAGCTCCGGAACCGTCCGCTTCGCCTCGGGATACGACGCGATCACCTTGCGCAGCAGAGCCTCGCCCACCCCCGAGCCGCCAACGGTGACGATGCACACCCTTTCGCCAGGCCCGTAACCGAGCTCGGCGCGCAGCCGCTCGGGGTCGGCGACCGGCTCGAACCCCGTCACGTAGCCGGGGAAGTCGAAGTGCTCTTCGGTCCAGTCACGGATCGCCGGCAGCTCGGGGCCGAAGCGCTCGGGGACGATGTCGTCGGGGTTGCCGACGAACAGAGCGCGGTCGCGCACCCGCCCGAAGCGGGCGATGTGCTCGATCATCTCGGCGTTGTAGTCGGCGGTCAGGAAGGCCTCGTGCGAGCCGCCGTCCTCCATCGGCAGCCAGCCCACGAAGTCGGTGAGCCAGACGTATGCCGCGCGCTTCAGCTCGGGGTTCTCGTGCAGGTAGTAGTCGAGCTCCCAGGCCTCGTCGCCGATCCAGAGGTCGTACTGCTCCGCCTCCGCGAGGTCGTGGAAGACCATGAAGTTCGAGACGAGGATCTCGTCCATCCGCCGCCAGGCCTGGAAGCAGTGCAGATCGTGCTCCGC
>JBKPHP010000192.1:0-11411 GCA_046729895.1 Actinomycetota bacterium | reverse complement strand
TCCTGCCGAGCAGTAACACTGCCGCGACCACGATCAAGGCGACCACGACGATGGCGACGATCAATCCAGCGCTCATACCGAACTCCTTTCCTCGCTGTTCCCTTCCCCTCGCTGGTGGCGGAACTGGGAGTCATCTTCGTGTCCGGTTCGAGGATTCCTTGATCTGCCCGGACTGCCCGTACTGCGACGACGCCGTGCGCCGTTGCGATTCACGCGGGCTCGTCCGCGATCGCCTTGTCCACCTTCGCTGCGCGCCCGCGCGGGACCTGACGGCGGGGCAGCGCGAGGCGCTCGCCCCGAGGGCCCCCTGATGGGCCGCCCGGCCGTGATCACGGGGCACGAGGACGATCGACTCCCACGGCCGACTGGTCGTGTTCGCCGCCCATCGCCGGCCCGCGCGTGGGCGGCGTTACAGTTGTGGCGGATGCGGGCGGTCGGCGTCATCGGTGCCCCGTCGAGCGCGGGTGCCTACGCGCCGGGTCAAGAGCTCGCGCCCGGGCACCTGCGCGAGGCGAAGCTGCTCGACCGGCTCGAGCAGATCGGGGTGGCCGCGCACGACCGCGGTGATCTGACGAGGCGCCGCTGGTCACCCGATCGTTCGTCTCGTCGCGCGCAGAACATCGACGGCGTGATCGCAACGATCAAGGAGGTGCGGACCGCCGTGATGGCGTGTATCGAGGACGCCGAGCGTCCGTTGGTGTTGGGCGGCGATTGCACGGTCGGGCTCGGCACGACCGCGGCGCTCGATGAGCCGGGGCTCGTCTATCTCGATCTCCACGCCGACATGAATGTGCCCTCGAGCACGCCGGATGGCGCGCTTGACTGGATGGGTCTAGGGCACGCGCTCGCGCTTGACGGCTGCGTTCCCGCCCTGGCCGCGTGCTGCGAGCTAAACAGCGACCAGATCGTCCTGTTGGGATTCGATGCGACACAGGCAACCGCATGGGAACGCGAGCAGGTGCGCGGCACGCGTGGAGGGGTCGTTGACGTGGCCGCGCTTGCCGCGGATCCTGTCGCCGCCGCCCGCACTGCCCTGGCTAAGGTGGCAGAGCGCGTGGCGATCGCCGTTCACTTCGACGTCGACGTCGTCGACTTCATCGACGCCCCGCTGTCGGAGAACACCGGACGCAACGTCGGCGTGCCGCTTACGACGGCACTTGATGCGCTTGCAACGCTGCTTGCCGATCCGCGCGTGGCTGCCCTCACGATCACGGAGCTCAACCCGCTCCACGGCGAGGCCGACGGCAGCACGCTTGCGCGCTTTGTCGACGGCCTGGCCGCGGCGTGCACGCACTGGCGCGCCGTGAACGGCGAACACAGATCACCGACGACGCTCGCGTCCCGTCGGCCGAAGGGGAGTCTGCGCACGGCCTACCGTGCGCCGACCGCGCGCGAGCAAGGGGCAGCGGCCGCGCGTGACGGATCGAGGGCCTTGCGGGCGTCTGGACGCGTCCGAGAATGCCCTTTCCCGGACGTGACAGGCTCCTCTCCTGCGCAGATGAACCGGCACGGCTCGCGCTGGTCGATTGGAGAGACGCCAAGCTCATTGGCGCTCTCGGCCGCAGTGCCGTAAGCGGATCCCCCAACGGAACACTTGCCACTCCCGCTCTCGATCGTTTGCGGGCGTTCCCAGCGGGTCCTCGCAGACGCTCGCAAGGGACGAGGAGGAAGGCGCAGAGCGATAACACCCGCTCTGGTCAAACGATGGCCAGGATGGTGGTTTCGTCACCGTAGCCAGCGTCGCCGGCGTCCGAGTATGCCGCGTTCTCGCCGAGCGGTCGACCGGAGCACAGGCGCTCACCTCCGGCAGCCGCTAACGTCCTCGGCGTCAGCCAGACGGTCAGATTTCCCGCCTTCGTAAGCCCCATGTTGGCCCGCCCCGGGACGGTTCCGGACGGCGACGACTGGGCCCTTGAGGTGAAGTTCGACGGCATGCGCGCGCAGCTGCGCTGGGACTGCCGCCACCTCTGCCTGCGCTCACGGCCGGGTCGAGACTGCACCGCCGCGTTCCCGGAGCTTCGCGCCATCGCGGACGATCTCGGCGCTCGACGAGTGATCCTGGACGGTGAGTTGGTGTGCTTCGGGGCCGATGGCCATCCTGACTTCGAGCGGCTGCGCGGTCGGCTTCGCTCGCATGGCCGGGCGGCGGCTGTCGCGTCCGCCCGGGCGCCCGCGACCTTCCTCGCCTTCGACCTGCTCCAGCTCGACCGCCGCTCCACGCTCGACCTCCCGTATACGGCCCGGCGTGGCTGCTTGAGCAGCTCGCGCTGGAGGGGGTCTGCCTGGCGGACTCCTTGCAACTTTGCGGGCCAGGCCCAAGCCGTCCTGGCGGCGACCGAGAAGCGGCGCCTGGAGGGCGTCGTCGCCCAAGCGACTCGACAGCCCCTACAAGCCCGGGACACGGAATGGCGCTTGGGTGAAGCATAAGCACCGCCGCAGCGAGGGCTTCGTGATCACCGCATGGGCGCCCGCCCAACCGTCGCGTCCGGACAGCTTTCCTCGGCAGGCGACTCGCGGACGGGACTCTGGAGCGCGCGGGCAGCGTCTCGCTGGGGCTTTCAGGCGTTGAGAGGGAGCGACTGCGGGCCGAGCTCCGAGCCGCCGAGCTACCACACCAACGGCGTCGCCAACGGGTGCGGCCAGTTGAACCGGTGGCGATCGCGATGTCGATTTCCACGGGCCGACGCACGGCCCGGTGCGGGACGCGGTGTTGCGAAGCGTCACCCCCGTCCCTCACTGATCGGGACGCAAGGCGGCTTCACAGTCAGCCGCGACCCCCCCTTGCGGAGGGACGCTCTGTTGACGAACATGTGTTCGTGTCGATCAAGGGGGCTCTTATGCGCGGTTTCGGAAGGCACTCGACACCGGCAACCTCACAGTCGTCCGCGCCGCCGCCGCACAACTCCCGAGGATCAACCTCGACGATGCGCTGCGAGTCTCCGCCCTCTACCGCGCCGGTCCCTCCCGCTGCGAGGCGGCGGTGATCCGCTGGCTCGGGCGGCTCTGCCTCGAACGGCCGGCCGCACATGGGTCCGCTGGCACTTCCACTGGCACCAGCCGGCCGTCGGCCGATTCGAGCTACTCGCCTGTGCAACGGACCGGCGAGGCTTCACCCAGCCGGACAGCGTGCCGTTCAACGACGGCGGGTACTTGTTCTGGGCGGTCGTCAGGCACCCAGTCACCGTCGGAGCCTGAGTCCTCCCAAGGAGCCGAGCCGGCCCGCTCGCCATGTCCCGGACGGGCTCGTCGTGCCGCGCGAGCGGGAAGCTCTCGCGCGCGACCGGGAAGCTCTCGCGCATCACGTCGCGCGCGCGTAGGAAGACGTGCGGGAGGAACTCCGGCTCGGACGCGCCGGCGCGCTCGAGCACCCAGCGGCTCTGAGCGTTCGGCTCGCCGAGCCGCACGGCGAGGTAGTCGTTGCCGCGGTCGAGCCGGCGCTTCAGCTCGGCGTATCCGATCGCGGACGCGATCGAGTCCGTGGCGGGATGGCGATGGCCGGTGACCTAGATCAGCGAGATGACGTCATTTTGCTGCGCTTGCGGTCCCCGTGCGACCATGGCGGCTCGCATGTGGCAGCCGCACCGGACGTCCGCCGTCGCGTGACCGCCGTCGGGCTCGACGTCGGGACCTCGGGGGTCAAGGGCATCGCACTGGCGGACGACGGCACGATCCTCGCGCGCGCCGACGCCGCGTATCCCCTCCACACTCCGCGGCCCGGCTGGGCCGAGCAGCACCCCGATCTCTGGTGGGACGCAGCGCGGGCAGTGCTCGCCGACCTGCGGGCTGCCGCGGGCAAGCCGGCCGGCATCGGACTGTCGGGGCAGATGCACGGCCTCGTGACCCTCGACGCCGGCGACCGCCCAGTGCGACCGGCGATTCTCTGGAACGACCAGCGCACCGCCGGTCACGTCGCCGAGATCGAGGGCAGGCTCGGCCTCGAGAAGCTGCTCGCGCTGACCGGCAACCGGGCGCTCACCGGCTTCACCGCGCCCAAGCTCCTCTGGCTCGCCGACCACGAGCCCGACGCGTACGCACGTGTCGCCTCGATCATGCTCCCGAAGGACTACGTGCGGCTGCGGCTCTGCGGGCAGCACTCGACGGATGTAGCCGACGCGAGCGGCACCTTGCTCTTCGACGTCGGCGCACGGCGATGGAGCGCCGAGCTCTGCGACGTGCTCGAGGTGCCGCAAGAGTGGCTGCCGCGTGCGCTCGAGTCGCCCGAGGTCTCGGGGACGACGACGGAAGGGATACCCATCGCGGCCGGCGCGGGCGATCAGGCGGCGGGCGCCCTCGGTGTGGGCGTCAGCCGTCCCGGGCCCGTCTCGGTCGTGCTCGGCACGTCGGGCGTGGTCTTCGCCGCGCTCGGCGGCTTCACGCCCGACGCGGAAGGTCGCGCGCACACCTTCTGCCACGCCGTCCCGGGCACCTGGCATGCGATGGGCGTGATGCTCTCGGCCGCGGGGTCGCTGCGCTGGCTGCGCGACACGGTCGCGCCGGGTGTGGGCTTCGACGAGCTCGTCGTCGAGGCCGAACGCTGGCCGCCCGGAATCGAAGGTCTGACCTTCCTCCCCTATCTCGCCGGCGAGCGCACGCCGCACGCCGACCCCGACGCGCGGGGCGCCTTCGCGGGGCTCAGCGTGCGCCACGACCGGGGCGCCCTCGTTCGTGCGGTGCTCGAGGGGGTCGCCTTCGGGCTGCGCGACTGCCTCGACGTCGTCGCCGCCGAGGGCGGCGCGCCGCCCGAGATCGGTCTCGTCTCCGGCGGCGGCGCTCGCAGCGACGCGTGGCTGGACATCGTCGCCGCCGTCCTCGACCTCCCCCTCGCACGCACCGCCGCGGACGAGGGCGCAGGCTTCGGCGCTGCGCTGCTGGGCGGCATCGCCGCCGGCGTCTGGGCCGACACGTCGGAGGCGGTCGCCGCGAGCGTCCGAACGACGGCGACGATCGAGCCGGACCCGGCCGATGTCGCCCGCTACGCCGAGCTGCGCGGCCGGTTCCGGGCGCTCTACCCGGCGCTGCGCACCGCCCACGACGAGAGGATCGCCACGCCATGACCACCCAGGACGGCCTCGCCCCCCGCAAGGAGCACCGCTTCACCTTCGGCCTGTGGACGGTCGGCAACCCCGGCCGCGACCCCTTCGGCGAGCCGACCCGCCCGCCCATCGATCCCGTCGAGACCCTCCACAAGCTCGCCGACCTTGGCGCCTGGGGCGTGTCGCTTCACGACAACGACCTCGTGCCATGGGGCACGTCGGCGGCCGAGCGCGACCGAATCGTCGCCCGCTTCAAGGCCGCGCTCGAGGAGTCCGGCCTCGGCGTGGGCATGGCCACCACGAACCTCTTCGGCCACCCGGCCTTCAAGGACGGCGCGTTCACCTCGAACGACCGGCGCATCCGCCGCGCGGCTGTCGGCAAGGCGATGCGTTCGATCGACCTGGGCGCCGAGCTGGGCGCGGAGGTCTACGTCTTCTGGGGCGGGCGCGAGGGCACCGAGGCGGGCGTCGCCAAGGACCCCGGCGACGCCCTCGATCGTTACCGCGAGGCGATCGACGTCCTGAGCGACTACGTCGTCGAGCAGGGCTACGACCTGCGCTTCGCGCTCGAGCCCAAGCCGAACGAGCCGCGCGGCGACATCTTCCTGCCCACCGTCGGTCACGCGCTGCACTTCATCTCCACGTTGCAGCGGCCGGAGATGGTCGGCGTTAACCCCGAGGTCGCCCACGAGACCATGGCCGGGCTGTCGTTCCAGCAGGCCGTCGGGCAGGCCCTGTGGGCGGGCAAGCTCTTCCACCTCGACTTGAACGGCCAGCGCATCGGCCGCTACGACCAGGACTTCCGCTTCGGCGCGGAGGACCTCAAGGAGGCGTTCCTGGTGGTACGGCTGCTCGAGCGCGCCGGCTACGCGGGGCCGCGGCACTTCGACGCCCACGCGTACCGCAACGAGGACGCCGAGGGCGTGTGGGACTTCGCGCGCGGCTGCATGCGGACCTACCTGGCGCTGGCGGAGAAGGCGCGGCACTTCGACTCGCTGCCCGAAGTCGAGGAGGCGCTGGCGGCCGCGGCCGCGCCCGAGCTTGGCGAGCCTACGCTAGGCGATTGGGACACGCCGGACGCGCTAAAGGCCGATGTCCACCGGCTGGACGCACTCGCCGAGCGCGGCTTCTACAACGAGCGCCTCGACCAGCTGCTCGTCGAAGTGCTCATGGGCGTGACGTGAGGGCCTAGCCATCGCCGTACTCGTCTCGGCGACGGAACCAGATGTCCGTCTCGTTGGCCGATTGGTGAGGCGTTCCCATTCCTCGCCGCGGTCGTCGCTCCAAACCTTTCGCGCGCCGTCATGACCTCGGTACCACGTCCACGTTCTCTTTCGACATCGCCTACTCCCGCAGCCCCACCGCTTCGAGGGCCGCGCTGCGCTCCAAGAACGTCCGGCCCGAGACGACCTTGCTGCCGCGCACGCCGTTGACGCTCCAGGCCAGCGAACGCCGAGCGGAACTCCAACTGCGGCGCGACTATGGCCGCCCATGCGCGCGTGTCGCGTCGGTTGATCGCATCGACGATCTTGCGAACAACCTCCAGGTTCTCCTGCGACATCGCCTACACCCGCAGCGCCACGTTGGGCGCTCAGCGGCGCTGTAGCAGCACCGGTGGCTCGGCGGCCAGCCTTCGCGCCGCCCGGTTGTTCGTGCTAATCAGGTTGCGCAGGGCAACGAGCTCCGGCCGTCGCTCGTATGCCGGCAGGCTGCCGACGAACTCTCCCCCGCACGCCCGTCGCGGTATGCGCGCGGCGCGCGCCGGCCCCCGGTGCCGCATCGCGTCGCGCAACACCGCGTAGGCGACGGCGTCGAACGCCATGCCCAAATGGTCGACTCGGCGGCCTGGGCACAGCCTTTGGATCACGAGGTTGCTCGCGCCCCTGAGCGCGGACGTGGGATGCGGGCCGGAGGCGGGCTGCGCGATCGAGTCGTCGATCGTCCGCAGCGTCGTCCAGGCGGTCCTGGGATCACCGCACCAGCTCACCGTTGGGCAAAAAGGGCGGGTGGACGGCGATGGCTCGGAGCTTCCTCGCGCTGGTCGCTCAGGGGAGCCAGCGCCACCGATGAGGGTCCGCCAACACGTCGGTGGGGTCTGCTGGGATCTCCCGCTCCGAGTACCCCTCCTCGACCACCTCGCCGGTGACGACCTCGGACGCAGGTAGCGCGATCGAGCATCCAGGCGGTGTCCGGCTTCGGGTGCTCTGCCGCCGATGCGAGGGCTAGGGCCAGCTACTGGCCGGTGACGAGCCGCAGGTTCGGCCGGTTCTGTTCCGTCTTGAGAATCGCCCCCTGCCACTTCCCTGGCAGATCCTCGAAGCTGTCGGCGTGGAGCAGCGCCTCATGGAGCTCCCGACGCTGCCGGTCGTCCATGTCCACGAGCGGCAGGTAGCCGACGACCTTTCTCGACGCGGCGGCTGAGTCTCACCGACACGGCCGGTGGCACCTGTAGATGCGTGAGTCGGTCGTGCCGACGTAGATCACCCCGCCCGTGACCACGATGCTGCGCGCGGTTATGGGGGCACGGGTCTTGAGTGTGGTCCACCGCACGAGGTCGGTGGTCGTGCTTATGCGTCCGTCCGCGCCGAGCGCGTATAGCGTCGGGCCGTCGACGCTGTAGTTGTAGAAGTCCGGGGGGCTGTGCGTGCTGACCGTTCCATCGAAAGACCTCAGCTCCTTCAAACCCGACTGCCGCGTCAGATAGACCATCCGCCCGTTGAAGGGCTCGGTGTCATACCCCTCCGCGCTGGAGGGCGAGGGGAGGAGACTGGGGCCAGTGGACCAGGTGCTGCCATCGAAGACGCGGGATGTCGGGTGCGTCCCGGCGAAGTCGACCGCCTGTACGTAGAGCCTGTCGTGGTAGACGCCTGCAAAGTAGAAGCGGGCAAAGTCGCCGCCTTGCATCGGCGGTACTTTGAACTCCTCGCTCCAGGTGTTCCCACCATCCAGGCTGCGCCAGGCGACGGCGTATTCGCCAGCGGAACCGACCATCCACAGGTCGCTCCCGGTGAGCGTGGCCATGTCGTAGACGTGAAGTGACCCCACGACGTCGTGGCTCAGCCACGGACCCGAGGGCGTCCTGTCCGAGTAATCGGCTCCGGCACGGGTGTCGATCGAGGGGGCATACAGGTTGCCGTTGAGCGCCCGGAAGACCTGTAGCTCTTCGGAATCCGTCCAGAAGGGTGCCTGCGAAAACGTCTTCGTGGACGGATCGAACGGAGTGATCGCGATCGGCCCCGTGTTCGTCCCGTAGTCGCCGTAGCCCGCGTAGACCTTGCCGTTCCAGTACTTGAGGAAGTTCAGCATCCTGCCCCGGGCTGTCGGCTGTTGGGATGCCTGAGGGTGCGTCCCCACGAGCTTGAAACGGTCTGCCCCTGCCGGGGCGGCGATGGGTCCGAGCATTGCCCCCGCGCTTAGAACGATCGCGACCGCAGACGCGCGCCCCCTCCAGCCACTGCAGAGAGCTTTCCGTGCTACCACCCCGACAAGCCACGAGGAGCACCGTGCGAGAAACGGCAAGCGAATACGCGATGCCACCCTCGACCTCCGAAGACCGGGAAGACCACGATACCCCAAGTGGGGCACAACAAGATGATCTAGGGACAACAGCGCTAGGAACGGCGCACGAAGCTGATGCAATGAATGCTTTCTACGGGACCGACGCCGAGGCCCTCGAAGCCGTGGGGCTGCGGGAGTAGCGCGGGGAACGGTGCGCCTTCCCGACCCGAAGGATCAGCTTCGCGAGCTGCGGGCGCGGGTGCGGCCCAGTCACGCGAGATGGCGGTTGCGTTCCCCGTTCGCGGGGCCTAGACTCGCCGCGTGATCCCGAAGAAACTGCTGGGGGCAGTCGTCTTGGCCGTTGCCCTCGTGCCGTTCGGGGCATCGCCTGCCTTTGCGAACCACAAGCTCGGCAAGCTCCACTGGGCGGCCGAGACGGCCTCGACCACCGTGGTTCCGACCCTCAACGACGGCGCCGTGGCGGCGAGCTGGAACCCAAGCGGGGTCCGGTCGGATTGGGCGGCCAGCGACCAGATCGACTTCAGCAGCAGCAGCAGTAGCAATGCGGACATCATCGCGACCAGCGGCAACGTCGGCGCCACCGGCTATCTCGGGGTCGCCACGATCTATTACGCGCCCCGGAGCGGGCACATCACACACGTGGATATCGAACTCAACGAGTTCTATTCGCTCACGAACGACCAGAAGCAGTCGGTGTACTGCCAGGAGTTGGGACACGGGCTGGGCCTGGCCCATCTGCACAGCAGGAAGTACAGCCCCAGCACAAGCTGCATGAGCGATGCCTTCGCGCTGCACCCGAACTTCCACGACTACGCCCAGCTCCAGCTGATCTACGACCACGCCGACGGCTTCAACAGCTTCTCGGCGACCTCGCGCACAAACGGGCGCGGTCAGGCGAAGATCGTCATTCCAGCCCGCTGACCTGGCGACGAAGGCCGAGGGAGATACGGGTCTTCGTCGATCCGGCCGAAAGGCCCTCGAAGCCGCCGGGCTGCGCGAGTAGGCGATGTCGCAGGAGAACGTGGAGATCGTCCGTAAGCCGCTCCGGGTGCGTGAGCGGTGAGCCGCACGCTCGCTCAACGGCTTGCTTTGCTCTTCCCCGGCTGAGCGATAGCTACCTTCGCCTGATCGCCAAGCGGCCGCCAACGTCGCGGATCCGACAGGCGTCCATCTGGCGAGGAGTCCGGGATGGGGTCGAGGCATGGAACCGCCGCGATCTCGACGCCTTTCTGATCAGCTCCCACGACGATTGCGAGCACTACCCGCCGCCCGAGTTCGTCGAGGCGGGACTTTGGGAGTCCCACTATCGCGGTCGGGCCGGCTACGCCAAGCTCATGTCGGAGTTGTCGGCCGCTGGCACCGATGTCCACATCGAGCCGGTCGAGCTCATCGACCTGGGGACGCGCATGGTGTTGCTCTCGGAATTCTCCACCCGGTCGTCCGGGCTGGCCGGTATGCTGCTCACCCAAACCGACGCACACGTCTTCACGCTCGATAACGGCAAGGTGCTCCGGCAGGACGAGTACGCCGACCACGCCGAGGCTCTCGAAGCCGCCGGACTCACGGAGTAGGCGATGTCGCAGGAGGCCTCATGCCTATCGCTGGCCGTCACACCGACTGATGAAATGGTCGAGACTGCGGTTGGGGTGAGCGCGTATTTCTGAGCAGAACGTCGAGTTGGTCCGGGCGATCATCGAGGCGGCTCCCGAGTGGGAGCGTGTGCGGCCCCTGCTCCATCCCGACGCGAGGCTCGATCAGAGCCGGATCCCCGACGGGGGCGTGTACGAGGGGCGCGAGGCGTTCGGGCACTTCTTCCACAGCTGGTTCGGCACCTGGGACGATCTGAAGATCACCCCCGAGCGTTTCATTGAGGACGGCGACCGGGGGCTGGCGCTGACCACGATCACCGCACGGGGCAAGGGCAGCGGCGTCCCCGTGCTCATCCGCGCGGCCGATCTGTGGACCGTGCGCGACGGCAAGATCTTCTCGCTGGTCGGATACACGGATCGCGCCGAAGCCCTGGAAGCCGTGGGACTGTCGCAGTAGGCGATGTCGCAGGAGAACGTGGAGATCGTCCGGGCGATGTACGAGGCGTTCAATCGTGGCGACTGGGACGCGGTGCTCGAACACGTCGCTCCCGAGATCGAGTTTGAGACCGATCCCCGCCATCCCGAGGCCGGGATCTACCGCGGCCATGAACGCTTTGGCCGGCTGTGGGAAGACATCGAGGCTCCGTTCGAGGAGACGGTCGTCGAGCCCGAGAAGTTCTTCGCGCACGGCGATCACGTGGTCGCGTTCGTCACCATGCGGCGCCGGCCGATCGGCAGCAGTGACGAGCTTGCGATCCGGATCGGTGAACTCTGGACTGTGCGGGAAGGCAAGCTCGTCCGGGGTCAACCCTTGGCGACCGCCAGAAAGCCCTCGAAGCCGCCGGGCTGAGGGAGTAGGCGATGTCGCAGGAGAACGTGGAGTTTGTGCGGGCAGCGAACGAGGCGTTCGACCAGGCCGATCCGACACGCGCGTTTGCGTTCGTCCATCCCGAGGTCGTCACCACAAGGATCGATCCCGATAAGGCGGTGTTTCGCGGACATGAAGGCTTCCTGCAGGCGCTCGCCGAGTGGGTGGAGGACTTCGAGGAGTGGTCATACAGCTCCGAGGAGTACATCGATGCCGGAGACCGCGTGGTTGTTCGCGTACATCAGTCAGGGCGCGGCCAGGCCAGCGGCGTACGGGTTGAGGCGGACTTCTGGTTCGTCTACACGATGGCTGTGCGGAAAATCACGCGCCTCGATATCTACGCAAAGCGGGCACAGGCCCTAGAAGCCGCGGGCCTCTCGGAGTAGGCGATGTCGCAGGAGA
>JBKPHP010000191.1:0-9658 GCA_046729895.1 Actinomycetota bacterium | reverse complement strand
TCGCGGGCGACCCCCACGAGCTCCTCTAGGTTCTCGAGCCGCCCCTGGGCCTCGATCGTCCGCTCGGCCTCGAGCGCCTCGAGGTAGCCGGTCTCCTCGAGCATCTCCTGAAGCAGATCGCCAACGGAGGCGCCCCCGTCGACGCGCTCGCGGAGGCGCTCCATCACGGACATGAAGCGGCCCACGGCCTTCGTCGCTGCAGCAGCCAGGCCCGGCACGGCCTCCGGGTTGGCCGCCACGTCCCAGACGGACTCATCGACCGTGTTGGCGTGGCTCACGATTCTGCCCTGGGAGGTCTGTCCGATACCGCGCCGCGGCGAGTTGACGATCCGCTGGAAGCAGACCGTGTCGTGCGGATTCACGAGCAGGTTCAGGTAGGCGAGCGCGTCCTTGATCTCGGCGCGCTCGTAAAACCGCGTGCCCCCGATCACCTGGTAGCCGACGCCGTATCGGACGAGCATGTCCTCGAGGACCCGGCTCTGCGCGTTGGTCCGGTAGAAGACCGCGATCTCGTCACGGGAGCTCCCGGAGTCCACCAGCCCCTCGATCTCGGACACCACGAAGCGCGCCTCGGCGTGCTCGTCCTCCAGCTCGCGGAGATGGACCGGCGAACCCTGGCCCAGATCGCTCCACAGCTCCTTCGACTTGCGGGCACGGTTGTTCGAGATCACCGCGTTGGCGGCGGAGAGGATGGTCTGGGTTGAGCGGTAGTTCTGCTCGAGCTTGACGACGTGCGCGTCCGGGAAGTCGTCCTCGAAGTCAAGGATGTTGCGGATGTCGGCGCCCCGGAAGGCGTAGATCGACTGGTCGTCGTCGCCGACCACCGAAAGGTTGCGATGGTCCTCGCACAGGAGCCGCAGCCAGCGGTACTGCGCATGGTTCGTGTCCTGGTACTCGTCCACGAGCACGTGGCGGAACGAGCGGCGGTAGCGGTCGCGCACCTCGGGGAACAGCTCGAGCACGTTCACGCAGCGGAAGAGGAGGTCGTCGAAGTCCATGGCGTTCATGGAGTGCGCGCGCTGCTCGTAGAGCTCGTAGACGTCGGCAGCGGTTTGCTCGAAGAACGACGAAACCTTCAACCGGTAGGCCTCCGCGTCGAGCAGCTGGTTCTTGGCCTCCGAGATCTGTCGCCTGATGCCGCGGGGAGCGAACCGCTTCGGATCCACGTCGAGCTCCTCGGCGCATTGCTTCACGAGTCGCAGCGAGTCCTGCTCGTCGTAGATGGTGAATCCGCGCGTGTAGCCGAGCCGCTGCGCCTCCGAGCGAAGCATCCGCGCGCAGGCGGCATGGAAGGTCATCACCCACATCGCCCGGGCGCGGTCGCCTACGAGCGCCTCTACGCGCCCGCGCATCTCGTCGGCAGCCTTGTTGGTGAACGTGATGGCCAGGATCTCGCCGGGGTGGGCCTGCCCGGTTCCGACCAGATAGGCGATGCGGTGCGTGAGCACGCGCGTCTTGCCCGAGCCCGCCCCCGCCAGGATCAGCAGGGGCCCCTCGCCGTGCAGAACGGCCTCGCGCTGGGGCTCGTTCAGCCCCTCGAGCAGTATGTCGGGGGCGACGGTGGCCATCCCGGCGAGGATAGAGCCGCAGGCGGGCGCGACCTGTCTGCGGCATCCTGGCTGCCGTGCCGGGGCTGTGCGACAAGGTGCGCCGCCACTCCGCCGAAGTCGCGGCGCGGGCGCGCTGGGTCCGGATCGACCTCGACGCCGCCAAGACGATCGAGCCCAGCCCGCAGCCGACCCTCGACCCCGAGCACCACTACCTCGAGGGCTCGCGGGAGGACGTGGTGGCCTTCCTGCTGACCCTCGATGCGATCAACTTCGGCTCGGGCTGGTTTCCCACGCTGCGCAAGCGACCCGGCTGCTCCGGCTACCAGACGATCGCTTGGGGACTGGCCGACCGCTTTCGCCGGCACGGGCCGTGGACGCCCGGCGAGCTGGCCCGGCTGGAGCCTCCCGCCGTGGCGGCCGTGCTGGACCAGGAGCCCGGGCATGAGTTGATGGCGCTCTACGCCCGGGCGCTGCGACAGCTCGGCCGCTTCCTCCCCGGGCGCGGCGCACTCCAGGCGGTCGAGGCCGCCCGCGGCTCAGCGGAGCAACTGGCCGAGCAGCTCGCGGCAGGGATGCCGCTGTTCGACGACGTGGGCTTCTGGAAGCGCGCCCAGATCACCGCCAACGACCTGGCACTCGCCGGCGTGGCGGAGTTCGACGACATCGATCGCCTGACGATCTTCGCCGACAACGTCGTGCCGCACGTGTTGCGGATGGACGGGGTACTCGTCTACGAGGAAGGTCTCGCCGCCCACATCGACTCGGGCGAGCTGCTGCCGCCCGGCGACGAGGAGCGCGAGATCAGGGCCTGCGCGGTGCACGCGTGCGAGGCGATCGCCGCCGCCCTGGGCCTCGCGCCGCGAGTCCTCGACGTGATGCTCTGGAACAGAGGGCAGGCGCCGCGCTACAAGGCGGTGCCGCGCCACCGGACTCGCACCGTGTACTACTAGCCGCCGGCAGGATCCGGGCCTTGCCGCGGGCGCAACGGCCGCACGTCCGCTGGCTTCTCGGGCTTGCGCCCGCTCTGCTCGGCGAGGAGATGCTCGATCTCCGTCAGCCGCTCCGACAGGCCCTTGATCGCCTCGGCCACGGGGTCGGGCAGGTGAACCCAGTCGGCGTCCGGTCCCCGTGGGCGCCTGCCGTCGACCCGCACGGGATGACCGGGATTGCCCACCACCGTCGAGTTCTCCGGGACGTCGTGTATGACCACCGAGTTGGCGCCTATCTTGGAGCGAGCGCCGACGTTGACGGGGCCCAGCACTTTCGCTCCCGAGCCGATAACGACGTCGTCGCCGACCGTGGGGTGACGCTTGCCTCGCTGGAAGCCCGTGCCCCCGAGCGTCACCCCCTGATACAGGGTGACGTCGTCGCCGATCTCCGCGGTCTCGCCCACCACGACACCCGCGCCGTGGTCGATGAACAGCGCGCGTCCGATGCGCGCGGCCGGGTGGATCTCCACACCGGTGGTCACGCGAACCAGGTTGGCCAGCACGCGCGGCACCAGCGGCACTCCGGCGACGTGGAGGGTGTGGGCCACGCGGTGAGACAGGAGCGCCTGAACGCCTCCGTAGGTGAGGAGGATCTCGACCCGCCCGACGGTGCGCGCGGCGGGGTCACGCTCCTGCGCCGCGGTGAGGTCCTCTCGCAACTCGCGCGCCACGCGCGCAACGGTCCCTAGTCCAAGCATCGGCTTGATGTTACGTGGCGAAAAACGGCGTCGAGATGTATCGCTCGCCCGAGTCAGGCATGACCACAACGAGCCGCTTGCCGTGGAACTCGGCCCGCGACCCGACCTGGATCGCCGCCCAGAGGGCCGCCCCAGCCGAGATGCCCACGAGCACGCCCTCCCTCCGCGCGCTGAGCCGGGCGGTCTCGAGCGCGTCCTCGTCGTCGACGGGGATGATCTCGTCGATCACCTCGCGGTTGAGCACCGCGGGCACGAACCCGGCTCCGATGCCCTGGATCTTGTGTGGCCCAGGGGGGCCGCCAGAGAGCACGGCCGAGGACCTGGGCTCCACAGCAACCACATGCAGGTCTGGATTCCGCTCCTTGAGCCTCTCCCCCGCTCCGGTGATCGTGCCGCCCGTGCCCACTCCGGCCACGAGGGAGTCGACCTTGCCGTCCATGTCCCGCCAGATCTCCTCGGCCGTCGCGCGGCGGTGGATCTCTGGGTTTGCCGGGTTGGAGAACTGGTCGGGGATGAAGCGGTCCGGGCGCTCGTCAGCGATCCTCCGGGCCGCGTCCACGGCCTCATCCATCCCGCCCATCGACTCGACTACCGACACCGTGGCGCCGTAGAGCTGGAGCAGACTCTCCCGCTCGCGGCTCATTCCCTGAGGCATGGTCAGCACGAGCTCGTAACCGCGCGCGGCGCAGACGAAGGCGAGGGCGATCCCGGTGTTGCCCGAGGTGGGCTCGACGATCGTGGTCTTGCCGGGCTCGATCCGTCCCTCCTGCTCGGCGGCCTCGATCATCGCCACGCCGATCCGGTCCTTCACGCTGCCCGCGGGGTTGTAGGCCTCGAGCTTGCCCACGAGCTCCGCTCCGCAATCGGGCGCGATGCGGGCAAGACGCACCATCGGGGTGTTGCCGACCAGATCGGCCAGGTTGTCCGGAATCGCCCGGGCGGGCGGGGAGACGTCCACGCCGCGAGAGTATCCAGGGTGGCGGCTCCTCCCTGCAGGCGACGTTGCGGGCCTGGATGCTGCCGCTCATCCGGCAGGCCCCGACGTCTGCGCCTCGCCGTTACGTGGATGGCACTAACGGGTGGCTGCCGCTAGTCCTCCAGCGACGACACCGCACCCCGCGACGCGGAGCCGTAGTGCGCAGGCGGGCTGAGACCACAGCTTCAGCGATCTCCCGACTTTTCGAGTTGACGTATGACGCTCCCATGAAGGTCGTCGCTGACGGGCCAGTAGCCTGGATCGCGAGCAGAGCACGCCGCGTCGACCTCGTGACGGGTTGCCTTGTCGAGACTTGAGCGGCTTCGACGCGAGTCATCGAACCAATGATTCTGAGGTGAAGCAGGTTGAGATCGAGGGGCACCGTGCCCGGGTGTGCTATCGGGCGGAGGATTGCCCGACGACATCGTCCCTGATATCAGGGCGGCTGGTCTCGGCGGCGAGACCGAGACAGTAGTGCGGCTGCGAAAGGCGACGAGGGCTGGACGGTCGAGAGATTCAAACTTGCCGGCCTGTAGCTTGCCCACGATTCGAGATGACTTCTCTCGAGACAGTGGGGCTGCGGGACTAGTCGATGTCGCAGGAGAACGTGGAGGTCGTGGAGAGCGCGATCGCAGCGGTCAATGAGAGGGACATCGACCGGTACCTCGCTTGCTGCACGGAGGACATCCAGCTGCAGCCGCCGTGGACTGCCGTCGAAGGCGTCTACGAAGGACCGGATGCCGTCCGGCGGTTCTTCGTCGACCTCCGCGACACGATTCCTGACTTCCAACTGACCATCGAACGCTTGGAATCGGTCGGCGCCAACCAGGTGCTCGCGTTTCTGCGGGCCAGCGCGACCGGGCGAGCGAGCGGCATCCCCGCCGGCGCCGCTGCCCCCGCCGCCGCTATCCCCGCCGGCGGCATCCCCACCGCGAACGTCTACGACCTCGTCGACGGCAAGATCAGACGCGTCCAGGCCTTTCTCGATCGCGAGGAAGCCCTCGAAGCCGTGGGACTTGCGGAGTAGCCGTGGCGACTTCGCTTAGCCGTTTCGCTTAGTGCACGTACAGCCGTCGCTAGTCGTGCACCGGATCTGAGCGGCTCGAGCGCAGAGACCGGCTGGGGGAGCTCCTCGTCGGAGAGGTCGTCCAAGCCGTCGTCCTCCGGCGGCTCGTCTGGCGCTGACAGGCGGGCTGGCGCTAGTCGCCGGTGACGACGCGGAGTTGCGGCCGTTCGGCTTCCGCCTTGAGGATCGCCGCGCTGCTTCCCAGGCAAGTCCTCGAAGCTGTCGGCGTCGAGCAGCGGCTCATGGAACTCGCGCCGCTGCGGTCGTCCATGTCCACGCCGGGCGGGTAGCCGGCCACGTTCTTGACGCGGCGGCTGAGCTCCGGCCCTCGCCGTTGGCAGAGCCTACGTGGGACGGGATACTCGGCGGACGAATGTCGCTTGCCCCAACGGAAGGATCGGCCATGGCATCGAAGCTCCGCTCTCGCCTCAGCTACGCCAATGTCGTCTCGACCATCTGCCTATTCGTCGTGCTCGGCGGTACGTCCTACGGGCTGGCCACCGGCTCGATCGACAGCCGCGAGATCAAGAACAACACCGTCCGCAGCAAGGACATCCGCAACAGCCAGGTCCGTGGCCGCGACATACGCAACAGCACCATCCGAAGTCGGGACGTGGCGCTTGATGCGCTGCTCGGAGCCGACATCAACGAGTCGACGCTCGGTCAGGTACCCCGGGCGGCGACCGCAGGTTCGGCCTCGACGGCAGGGACCGTCTCGAACGGCGCGATTGGCTCCGAAGAGGTCGGCACTATCGACATGCGGCTGGGCGATATCGTGGACGTGCCAGATGGCCAGGGCAGGGGCTCAATCGCCCGCTGCGGTCCCGGGCAGAAACTGATCAGCGGTGGGGGCTCCTGGATCGGACTCTCGTTCCCCAACGACAACTCCGATCTCCAGATTCAGTCGAGCGGGCCACGCCTGGTTACCGAGGATTGGTTCGCCGCTGGATACAACCCACCCGGGGGGGTTGGAACCGTATCCTTCGTTGCAATCGCCTCCTGCCTCGCCCGCTGACGGACTAGCGCCGAGGCGCACCTGATCGGGCATCTCACTCTCGCTCATCGGTCCTCGTGCCGCTCGAGGCGCTCTGCCGTTGATCGGGAAAGTGGACGCAGCTACTCCCCGGTGACCAGCCGCAGCCTCGGCCGGTTCTGTTTCGCCTCGAGCATCACTGCCTACCACTTCCCAGGCAAGTCCTCGAAGCCGCTGGCGTCGAGCAGCGGCCCATGGACTCGTGCCGCTGCCGGTTCCGGTCGCTCCTTATCTCTCCTCGCGACGCCACCACTCACTATTGGCAGACCCTACGGTGAGGGAACTAGTTGGCGGATGCCGTCAGTCTGTCGAGTAGCCCTTCTCGACGGCGGCGAACGCCGCCCCCGCGCGGCGCCGGGCCGCACGTCGGCCGTCGAGCCTTGACAGCGATTTTGGCCCGGTGTCGAATGGCCCCAGACGGCAACTACCGAAAGGCGGCCCCATGAACACCTACGCGATCCTCCGACGGCGCGGCTGGCGCACGCCCGCTGATCTGCAGGAGGCGGGGGAACGTTCGCTGCAGGTCGGCGATGAGCAGATGCCCGAGGACATCCGCTGGATCCGCAGCTACGCCCTTGCCGAGGATGATGGCTCCGTCGGCACGGTCTGCATCTACCAGGCGAGCAGCCCGGAGGCGATCCGCAAGCACGCGGAGGTCGCTGACCTGCCGGTCGACGAGGTCATCCCAGTCGCCGAGACAGTCATCGTGCGGCCGGATCCCGAGCCCGCGTCCGCGTAACCCCACCTCACCTGACGGCGGCATAGGTCCTTTAGCGCCGCTCGATGGCCGCGAGGCGTTAGTCCTCTCGTAACCCGCCGCCGCTTGGGCCGGTTCCCCTCTGCCTCGAGGATCGCCCCCTGCCACTTCCCGGGCAGGTCCTCGAAGCTGTCGGCGTCGAGGAGCGCCTCGTGGAACTCGCGGCGCTGCCGGCTGTGAGGAGCTAAGAAGCGGCGAAGCGACGGACCGCGAGGCCCGAAGCGAGCAGAACGACGCCTATGCCGCCCAGGAGCCAAGCGGCGGAGCCCGTGCGGGGTAGCGTGGCGCTGCCGGCAGTCACTCGAAGCGTCGCCTGCTTGCCGAGATTGCCTCCACCGCAGCGCCCGCTCACCGTGTAGCTTCCGGCAGCGCGGTTGCTCGGGATCTGCGTGCTGGTCGAGAAGCTGCCACCTGGGCCGGTGGTCGCGAAAATCGCCGGCACGCCGGCGAACTCGTGTTGTGCGCTGAACGCTTGCGAGATCAGCGTCACCTGCGATCCCTGAGGACAACCGCCCGCTGCGGAGCCCGAGACAGTCACGGTGCCGCCTGCTGCGACTGAAGCCGGGGACACGCTTATCGAGGCAGTGGCCGCGGCAGCCGGTGCCGCGCCAACCAAGGCGCCCGCCACCAGGCCCGTCGCCACCACCGCCGCCGTCTGTCGCTTGCTCACCTCGCCTCCTCTCCCCGGGTGTTGAGCGCCCGCCCCCGTCTTCGAGGTCAGTTCAAAAGACCGCGAGACCGCCGATTCCAACCAACCTGCAAGGCGAACCTAAACCATCCGGGGCGCTCGGGCCAAACTTCGGGGGCTTGGGAGAAGGCACCGGCAGGAATGGCGACTGCCATTGGCAGAGCCTACGCGGGGCTGGGCTAACTCGGAAGCTGGTGCCAGTAGCCCGCCGCGCAGGGCAAGGGGTACCGACTTGTCCACCTTGGTGCCCTAGGCGGCCTGCCCGTCCCTTAGGAGGATGTCGGGCGGTCCGTCGACGAACTCGTCCGGTTCCTGCCCGATCGTCCGCAACGTCGCGGCCGTCATCTGCCCGCCGACCCTGGCCGCTTGGTAGATCTCGTCCGAGATCTGGTCGCGGACCTTGGACTTTTCGTCCTCGGGAAGCTCGTCCCATTCCTTCCCGGCGGCTGGCCACGCTTCGTCGTTCTGGAGCGCCTCGAAGGTCACATCCCGGTCGTGGTCGGTGATCCTGTGGAACATCTCAACACGGGCGAGATAGTCGCGGAACGCGGCCATGAGCGGACTGTCGAACGCGAGGTCCGCGAGGCGCAGGCTGGGAGGGATGTCGTCGGTCATGGGTCCTCTCCGGTTGGTCGTCAACGTCGCGGCGACCGTAGCAGTGGGAGCGGCGGCCGCCCCCGCGTTGCACTCGCGGTGCAGTCGACACCCCTGTCCCGGCGGTCCCGAGCGGTCCCCCAGCGGTCGAATCCGCTCTGGCGAGCCGAATCTGGCTCTAGTACGCCCCCGCTTCTAGATGTAATACATCTGAGCGCCCGCGGCCTGCGCCTCGTGCTCCGCCACGGTAGCGATGGTGGTGCCGGCCAGCACACCCCGGACAGCGTCCGCCACCTCCGTCCAGGGCGGGCCGGCTTCGGCGGCGTCCGCGCCGAGCTCCCCCTCGAGCAGCTCCACGACCTCCAGCACGGGGATCTCCGCTGGTTGGCGGGCGAACGAGTAGCCGCCCTTCACGCCGCGCTGGCTCTGGAGGATGCCGCCGCGGCGGAGGGTGGCGAACAGTCCCTCCAGGAACTGCACCGGGATGTCTCGAGCCCTCGCGATCTCGCCGATCGGCACGGGCGCGCCACCCCCACGCCGCGCGAGCTCGGCGAGCGCCCGAACCGCGTAGGGGGACTTCGAGGTGATGACCAGCACGCCGCCTGACTCTACGGTATGCGCGTGACGCGCCTCCGACGGCTGGATCCGTGGGCACCGCCCCTCGTGCTCATGGCGGTGATCTTCGCGCTCTCCGCCCAGCCCAGCCTCGACACCGGTCTCGGCCTGGCCGACACGATCGGGCGGAAGGCCGTGCACTTCGGCGAGTACGCGCTGCTCGCGCTCCTCTGGTGGCGTGCGCTTCGCACGCGCATGGATTCCGGGCACGCGGCCATCGCGGCCTTCATCCTGTCCTCGCTCTATGCCATTACCGACGAGTACCACCAGACCTTCGTCGAGGGCCGCTCGGGCAACGCGCTGGACTGGGTCGTGGACACCGCCGGCGCTGCGACCGCCGGGCTCGGCCTGCGAGCGAGGCGGAGGGCGGCGGCGTGACCAGCCGGCTGCCCATCGAGTCCAAGCAGCCATTTCTCGCGTTCGCCGTGGTGCGGGTCGCGCTGGTCGCCGGGGCGACCCTTGCGGTTCTCTTCCTGAGCGTGCCCGACCGCGGCGACATGGTGGCCGTCCTCGCCGGGGGCGCCCTTCCCTGGACGTTGCTTGTGCTGGTCGTGGCATTCGTGGAGCCAGACGCGGCCATGAACCCGGTGGTCGCGCTCGGAGACTTCGCGCTGCGTCTTCTCCTCCAGACGTTGGCGCCCGACAGCTACGGCGCCGTCCGGTTCGCCGCGCTGTTCCTCGTAGCCGTGCAC
>JBKPHP010000190.1:0-7288 GCA_046729895.1 Actinomycetota bacterium | reverse complement strand
GAGAGGACGTTCGAGGTGATTCCAAGGGCGAAGGAGGCGACCGCCAGCGACAGAGCGATGGCCGGCAGCGCGGCCGGACCGGGCTTTCGCGCCGGGTCGCCCAGCCCCTCCCGGCCACCGATCCTCTCAGCAAGCGCCTGCGCCAAGAACACGCCGGCCGGCGCCACGAGGGCGAGCCAGGCCAATCCGCGGTAGAGGTCTCGGTGCTTCTGGTGCCCGAGCTCGTGGGCGACGACGGACCGTACCTGGTCGTCCGGGAAGCTGTCGATCAGGGTGTCGTAGAGGACCACGCGCTTGGTGTGGCCGAGGCCGTTCACGTAAGCGTTCGCACCGGTGGTCCGGCGGCTCGCGTCGACGCGGTAGACCTGCCCGACGTCGACTCCCGCCCGGTTGGCCAACGCCAACACCTCGGAGCGGAGCTTGCCCGGCGGCAGCCGGTCGAAGCGGTTGAAGATGGGATCGATCACCACCGGGAACAGCCACAGCGATACCACCCCGACGGCGACCACGCAGACCGCGCCAGGGGCCCACCAGTTCCGCCTGAAGCGGCGGACCAGCCCGAGCCCGAGCGCTCCGCCGCCCGCGGCGAAGACCGCCTCGATGGCGGTCGACTTGCCAGCGTCGCCGAGCCACTCGCCCCAGCTCTGGGTGGAGAGTCCCACGTCGACCGATCGGTCGTGCGCCACCGCGGCCAGCGGGAGTCCCACCGCCACGAGAACCAGCGAGACCCCGGCCCCGGCTGCGGCACCCCCCAGCAGCGGTCGTCGCCCCAGGCGGTCGAGCAGCCGCGGCGGCCGCACCGCCAGGAAGGTGAGCGTGCCGCCGCTGACCACCAGGCCGGCGAGCCCCAGCAACCGCTGGGTGTCCCGGAAGTCGTGTGCGCGCTCCAGTTGCTCGTGGCTGAAGTAGGCTGTCGCCGCGACCGGCTCCGGCTCGATGTGGCCGCTCCGGGGCCGGAGAAGCCACGTGGCCGCCCCCGCGGCGACGACCGCCGCCAGGACCGCCAGCGGGAGCCGCGAGCGATGACCCTGCATCCGAAGGACACTGTAGAGAGCCCGGCGCAGCGGCCAGAAGGCACGCCACGGTGGCTCGCCCTGCTCTCGGACGTTCACGGGAACCTGCCCGCCTTCGAGGCGGTTCTCGAGGACGTGCGTGCGGAGGAGGCGGACGAGATCTGGTGCCTTGGGGACCTCGTCGGTTACGGCGCCCAACCCGAGGAGTGCGTGGTCCTGGCTCGGGAGACCTGCACGGTCTGTCTCGCAGGCAACCACGACCTGGTCGTGACAGGGGACATCGACATCGGCGACTTCTCCCGCAGCGCCGCGGTCGCGGCCCTCTGGACGCGGGAGCACATGAGCGAGGATTCGATGGCCTTCCTGTGCCGGCTCGACCCGATGGACGACGCTCGCGCGCTGGGCCTCTACCACGCCTCGCCACGTGATCCCATCTGGGAGTACGTGCTCTCCACGGGCCAGGCGGACGCGTGCATGCGACTGATGCAGCCGCGCATCGGCGCCGTTGGGCACTCGCACGTGGCACTCTTCTTCCACAGGAACGAGACCGCGCAAGTGGTGGGGTCACAGACCCCGGGGGGCACGCGGCTCGTCATGTCCGACGGGCGCTGGCTCATAAACCCCGGCGGAGTGGGGCAGCCCCGGGATGGCGACCCACGGGCGGCCTGGCTCCTGCTAGACACAGAGGCGTGGACAGCTAACTGGCGGCGAGTCGAGTATCCGATCGACGAGGCCGCCATGGCGATCGACGAGGCCGGGCTCCCTACCGTCCTGGGGGAGCGGCTCTACAGCGGACAGTGACGAACGGAACGCACATACGGCTGGTCGCAGCGATGGGCTGCGCGGCGCTGGTGCTGCCCGGCTGTGGCTCCGACAACGGCGGCAAGGAGCTGCCCCGGAGCTCGGTCCAGTCGCTGCAGAACCAGCTCGACTCCATCCAGAGGCGGGTCAAGGCCGGCGCCTGCAGGGACGTGACCGATGCGAGCGATCCCAACACCCAGGTCGTCCAGTCGGCAATCGACGGGCTCCCCTCCGACGTGGACAAGGACGTAAGGGACGCTCTCGAAGAGAGCTTCCGCAACCTCTTCCAGCTAGTGAAGGACAACTGCGAGCCGCCGGCCACCGAGACGCAGACCGAGCCGACCCCGACCGTCACGGAGCCGGCGCCGACGCCTCCCAAGACCTCCCCTCCCGAAACAGGGACCACGGAGACCACTCCGCCTCCCGCCAAGGAGAAACCGAAGAAGCAGAAGAAGGAGAACGGAGGCGGCGGCAACAGCGGCAGCGGAGGGAGCGGCGGCGGCAGCGGAGGGGGCAACAGCGGCAGTGGAGGCAGCGGCGGCGGAGGTGGATCGGGCGGTGGCGGCACGGCCGCCCCGGGAGGCGAGGGGTGATGGCGCCTCCCACGGAAGTCGCGGGCCGTTACCGGATCGAGCGCCGGTTGGGCGCCGGCGGTATGTCCACCGTTTTCCAGGCCAGCGACACGGTCCTCGAGCGTCCGGTGGCGATCAAGCTGCTGGCGGAGCATCTTGCGGAGGACGAGGCCTTCGTGGCCCGCTTCCGTCGGGAGGCGCTCGCGGCCGCCAGGCTGATGCACCCGAACGTCGTGCAGGTATTCGACTCGGGCAGGGACGAGGTGACGGACCGGCACTACATCGTCATGGAGTACGTGGACGGTCCTTCATGCGCTGACCTGCTGCGCGAGCACAAGCCGCTGGAGATCGACGAGACGGTGGCGATCGTCCGCGACGCCTGCCAGGCGCTCGACTACGCACACAGGGCCGGCGTGGTACACCGCGACGTGAAGCCCGGCAACCTGCTACTGGCCAGGGAGAGCGGCGCCACCAAGCTGGCGGACTTCGGCATCGCCAAGGCCGCGGAGCAGACGCGGATCACCCAGGTCGGTTCGGTGCTCGGGACCGCCGCCTACCTGTCGCCCGAGCAGGCCGCCGGAGAGGAGGCCGGGCCTGCCTCCGACATCTACTCGCTGGGGGTCTGCGCCTACCAGTTCGTGACCGGGCGGCTCCCCCACGAGTACTCCTCGCTGACGGAGCTGGCACTCAAGCAGCAGGAGAAGAGCGTCGAGCCCGCGTCGACCTACCGACCAGAGGTCCCCCCGGAGCTCGACGCGGCGATCCGGGTGGCGCTCTCGCGGGCGCCCGAGGCTCGCTACGGGAGCGCTCTGGAGATGGCACGAGCGCTCGAGGCGGGCCTCCACGGCCAGGCCACCGAGGCAACCCGCGCCATTACCCCTACGGGCGACGGTGACTCGACGCAGGTGCTCCAGGACACGACCGCCGCCACCCAGGCGCTTCGCACCCGGCAGGCTCCCGCGCCCCCACCTCCCACCGCCCCGCCCCGGCGCCGCGCGCGCCCCGACCGGGCGGCGGGCCGGAGACGGAAGCGAGGCCAGCTGGGAGCGTTCCTCGCGCTGCTGGCGATCTTGGCGGCGATTGCCGCGGTGGGGATCGCCCTGCTGTCTAGGGACAGCGGGGGGACGCGGCCCGTGGACAACAGCGACGTACAGCAGCAGATCGACGGCATCCGTCAGTTCCTGAGGGATCACACGCGCTAGCAGGGGGACGCGCGAGCGGCGCTTAGTAAGGGGTCTCGCCGCGCATCACGCGGTCGACGTAGCCCGCATAGCCGCCGGACGCGATCGCCTCGCGGATGCCGCGCATCAGCTCGGCCATGAACGTGAGGTTGTGGAGCGTCACGAGGCGCGCGGCGGTGAGCTCGTGCGCGCGGGCCAGGTAGTGGAGATAGCCGCGGGTGTGCTCCCGACACGCCGGGCAGGGGCAGCCGGCGACGATCGGCTCCCGGCTGCCGCGCGACCCGGCTCGGGTCAGGTCCAGACGCCAGCGTGCCCGCGGGTCTGGCACCAGCGCCGTGCCGTGGCGCCCAAGTCGGGTGGGAGTGGCACAGTCGAAGAGGTCGATGCCCGAGCCGACCGTCTGCAGGACGTCGTCCACGTCCCCGATCCCGAGAAGGTGCCGAGGAAGCTCCTCTGGCAGTCCCCCCACCGACCACTGAACCACCCGGCCCATCTCCTTCTTGTCGCGGCCCAGCGAGCCGCCCACCGCCACGCCGTCGAGCGGCGCGCCTGAGACCCGTGCGACCGATTCCACACGTAGGTCCTCGTAGACGCCGCCCTGGACGATGCCGAACAGGAGCTGGCCGTTCGGAGCGTGCTCGGCGTGCCACGCGACGCAGCGGTCCAGCCAGCGATGCGTGCGCTCCAGGGAGCGGCGCGTGTACTCGCGGTCGACGTGGTAGGGCGTGCACTCATCGAACGCGAGGGCGACGTCGGAGCCGAGCGCCGCCTGGATCTCCATCGAGGTCTCGGGGCCGATGAACCGCTCCGAGCCGTCCAGGTAGGACCGGAATCGCACCCCCTCCTCGTCGATAGACAGCACCATCGACTCGCGGGGGTCCCGGCGCCGCTTGAGCTCCTCCGCCACCGAGCCGTGCCCCATCGAGAACACCTGGTAGCCGCCGGAGTCGGAGACGATCGGCCGCCGCCAACCCATGAACTCGTGAAGGCCGCCCATCTCGCGCACGTGCTCGTGGCCCGGCTGGATGAACAGGTGGAAGGTGTTGCCCAGCACCATCTCGAAGCCGAGCGCCTCGACCTCGGATGCGTGGAGCGTCTTCACGGTCGCCGTGGACGCCAGCGGGACGAACGCCGGCGTGTGCACGTCCCCGTGCGCGCAATGCAGGACGCCAGCGCGGGCTGCCCTGTCGCGGGCGTCGATCTCGAACGTGGGCGGCGGCACCGCGCGAGCGTAGCCGCCGCCCCGTACGCCCTGCGGGCATCGCGCCCGCAGGTCCTTTGTCAATGGCACCGTCCAGGTGCCGGGCTCGTCTGCGGCGAGCCCTCTACTTCTCCTCGGCCGTCCCCTCGACCGCCGGCTGCTCGCGGTCGCCGCTCTGGGCCTTGATGGCCACGCGGCGCGGCTTGCGCTCCTCCGGCTTCGGGACCCGGACCTCCAGCACACCCTTGTCGAACTCCGCCGACACGGCATCGGGATCGATGCCCTCCGGCAGGCTCAGAGAGCGGCTGAAGCGGCCAAACGAGCGCTCCACGCGGTACCAGCCGCGGTTGCGCTCCTCGGTCTCAGCCTTCCGCTCACCCGAGATGGTGAGCGTGTTGTCCTGGATCTCGATCGACACGTCGTCCTCGTCTAGACCCGGCAGGTCCGCCCGGAGGACGAAATGATCGTCGGCCTCCGTCAGGTCCATCGCCGGCACCCAGCGCTGGACGCCGCTGCTGTCGCTTAGGTCAAAGAGGGTGTTGAAGAGGCGGTTCACCTCCTGGGAGAAGGGCTCAGGCTTCATCAGAAGGGCCATTCCTCACCTCCTTTTCGTTCCATACTGCGTGATTAGCGCAGTACTCCATTACTAATCGGCAGTATAGAAACCTAAGTCGCAGCTTGTCAAGTTTCCTCTAGGAGAGACTCTCCGGTCATAGCCTCTGGAGGGTCCCGGCCGAGCAGCGCCAGGATCGTGGGCGCCACATCGGCGAGGATCCCCTCACGCACTCCCCTCACGTCCGCGGTAACCACGAACGGGACGGGGTTCAGCGAGTGGGCGGTGTTGGGACTGCCGTCGGGCTCGAGCATGTTGTCCGCGTTGCCGTGGTCGGCGGTGACGACGCAGGCGCCACCCGACTCGTGCACCGCGCGGACCACGTCGCCCAGGCAGTCGTCGACCGTCTCGACCGCCTTGACGGCCGCCGGGATGTCGCCGGTGTGGCCGACCATGTCGGGGTTGGCGAAGTTGATGATCCCGAAGGCGTAGCCTCCTTCTCGCCAGCCCCCCACGAAGGCGTCGGCGGCCGGTCGCGCGGACATCTCGGGCTTGTGGTCGTAGGTCGGCACGTCGCGGACCGAGTCAACCAGTCGGCGTTCCTCGCCCTCACACGGATCCTCCTCGCCACCGTTGAAGAAGTAGGTGACGTGGGCGTACTTCTCGGTCTCGGCCACGTGGAGCTGGGCCACCCCTCGCTGGGCCAGGGTCTCCGCCAACGTGGTGTCGGGGTGGGCCGGGTGGAAGGCCATGGGGTAGGGCCAGTCCTCCTGATACTCCGTGAGCGTGGTGAGCGAGACACGGGGCGCCTCGCCGCGATCGAACTCGTCGAAGTCGGGTTGCCCGAGGGCGCGGATCAGCTGCCGGGCGCGGTCGGGACGGAAGTTGAACATGAGCACGGCGTCGCCGTCCCGGATCCGACCCTCCTCCCCCACGAGCGTCGGCTTGACGAACTCATCCGTCTCGTCGCGCTCGTATGCGGCGCGCACGGCGGCCTCGCCGGAGTCTGCCGGCGGCGCGTCGGCCTCGCCGTGGACGATGGCGTCATAGGCGAGCTTCGTGCGATCCCAGCGGCGGTCGCGGTCCATCGCGTAGTAGCGGCCCGTCACGCTCGCGATGCGGGCGTTGCCCGCCTCGCGCAGCCAACTCTCGACCTCCGCCAGGTAGCCGGCCCCGGAGTCGGGGCTCGTGTCCCGGCCGTCCGTGAAGGCGTGGAGCACTACGTCCGGGACCTCCTCGCGCCGGGCCAGCTCGAGGCATGCTCTCAGGTGCTTCATGCTCGCGTGCACGCCGCCCTCGGACACCAGCCCGAGCAGGTGAAGTCGGCCGGCCCCACGCCCAGCTGCGCAGGCCGCACGCAGCACCTCGTTCCCATAGAACGACCGGTCCTCGATCGCCTCGTCGATGCGGGTGATGTCCTGTTTCACGATCGCGCCGGCACCCAGGTTCAGATGGCCGACCTCCGAGTTGCCCATTTGACCCTCGGGCAAGCCGACCGCCGGGCCGCAAGCCGTCAGCGTCGAGTGCGGGTAACGCTCCCAGAGCTCGTCGAAGTTCGCCGTCTCGGCCTGGGCCACGGCGTTTCCCGGCCCCGGCTCGGCGAGGCCCCAGCCGTCCAGCACCACCAGGCAGACCCGCTCGACCGGCGGCGGTCCCGGTCCTTCGGGAAGGCTCATGGTTCGGGCACGGCCTCGATGATCCGGGCGAAGCTGTCGGGGTCGAGGCTCGCGCCGCCCACCAGGGCCCCGTCGACGTCCGGCTGAGCGACTATCTCGGCCGCGTTGTCGGGCTTCACGCTGCCGCCATAGAGGACGCGCACCCGGCCCGCCGCCTCCTTTGAGCGGTCCCCGACCAGCGCGCGGACGAACGCGATCGCCTCCTGCGCCTGCTCCGGCGTGGCCGTGCGCCCGGTGCCGATCGCCCAGATCGGCTCGTAGGCGATCACCACGTCGGCCAGCCGCTCGTCT
>JBKPHP010000189.1:0-4798 GCA_046729895.1 Actinomycetota bacterium | reverse complement strand
CGCTCGATCCGCCGCTCGATCAAGGCCTCGTACGACCGCTTTCACGACTTCGAGCGCACCATGCAACTGAACTACTTCGGCGCGCTCAAGCTGATCCTCGCGTTCCTGCCCGGCATGCGCGAGCGCAAGTCGGGGCACATCATCAACATCTCCTCGATTGGCGTGCAGACGAACACGCCGCGCTTCTCCGCCTACGTCGCCTCGAAGTCGGCGCTCGACGCCTTCTCCCGCTGCGCGGCGCCCGAGGTGGTGGGCGACAACGTCAAGTTCACGACGATCTACATGCCGCTGGTGCGGACCCCGATGATCGCGCCCACGGACATCTACAAGGCCTTCCCGACGCTGACCCCCGAGGAGGCGGCGCAGATGATCGCGGACGCGATGATCGACAAGCCAAAGCGCAAGGCCACTCGGCTCGGGACCTTCGGCGAGGTCCTCTACGCGCTTTCCCCGAAGACCGTCGACCAGGTCATGAACACGGCCTACGGCCTGTTCCCGGACTCCCGCGCCGCCAAGAGGAAGAAGGAAGAGATCGAGGCGGGCACGCAGGAGGAGAAGGACGAGGAGATGTCAACGGAGGCCGTTGCCATGGCGTATCTCATGCGGGGGGTTCATTTTTAGGGCTGGCAGCTGGCGGCTGGCAGCTGGCGGAGCTTTCTTCACACGAACGCCGGGCCTCGTTTGACCAGGTTTTCGTAGAGCTTTTGCTGGATCGTCTCTCGTACGCGCTCTGAGAGCTCGAATACGAGGGATCTGTCGTCGGCTGCGCCCGGGCCGTAGTCGGCGGTGGGGATGGGCTCGCAGAACTCGATTCGCCATTTGGAGGGGAGCGGGACTACGCCGAGGGGGCCCAGCCAGGGAAAGGTCGGCGTGAGTGGGAAGTAGGGCGCCCCCAGGAGGCGTCCGACGGCGGGCGCGTCGGCCAGCTTCGGATAGATCTCCTCGCTTCCTACTATGGCCACCGGCACGATCGGAGCGCCGGTTCGCAGCGCGATCTCCACGAAGCCGCCGCGCCCGAACCGCTGCAACCGGTAGCGCTCCCGGAACGGCTTGCCGGCACCCTTGACGCCCTCCGGGAACACGGCTACGAGCTCGTCCTCCTCGAGGAGCTGGAGGGCGTTGTAAGGGGACGCCACCACGCCCCCGACCTTCCGCATCGCCACCGAGATGACCGGCAGGTCGAAGGCCCAGTTGAGCACCAGGAAGCGGGGGTAGCGCGGGAGCGGATGCTCTCGCTGGATCGCGAACGAGACCATGGTCCCGTCCCAGGGCAGGATGCCCGCGTGGTTGGCCGCGAGCAGGGCCCTCCCGTGCGAGGGGACGTGGAATACGCCGGTGGTGTCGACTCGCCACCAGCGGTCGTAGAGGAACTCGAAGAAGGGAAAGACGAGCTCGACGAACTCCTCGTCGAGGCCCCAGTCGTCCTCCTCGTAGCCGCCCGCCAGACGCCGAGCCGCCCAGCGCACCGCGTCCCGAGCGCCGCCCGGCAGCCCGGCCGCGCCGCGGGCGGCGGCCTGGGGGAGGTCCAGTCCTGCGTCAAGCCCCTCCCGAAGACGGCGGAGGAATCCGATCGCCGAGGCGGCGTCCGCAGCGTCGAAGCGGATCCGCTCGCGCTCGTCCAGCCGGGGCGCGCTCACGGCGCCACCGCCTGGCGAAGCACCGGGAGGAGGCGGCGACCGCCTTGGGCGCGCAGGTAGTCCCGCACGGCCTCGACCGTGGTGTAGCGCGGCCGGCAGCCGACCTCCTCGACCAGACGGGTCGTGTCCGTCGCGCGGCCGTGCCGAAGGAGCCGCGTGAATTCGTCCGAGAAGTCGAGCAGTCCCAGCCTCTTGCCCACGCCGGTGACCCCGTCGAACAGCGGCGGGAGGATCGGCAGCGTCGGGCGTCCCGCCAGCCGCAACATGCGCGTGAGGCCGATCGTGCCGGGCCCGGCCACGTTCACGGCCCCCCGCACCGGGTTCCTGACCGCCGCGACCAGCGCCTCGAGGGCGTCGTGCTCATGGACGAACTGCAGGCGCGGGTCGAAGCCCAGGTAGGTGGGGACGAGCGGCAACGACAGGTAGCGGGTGATCTGGGTGTCCAGCGACGGCCCGATTCCCGGCTGGTAGCGGAGCATCGTGCAGACCACGCCCGGATGCCGGCGGGAATAGGTCTCGAAGTAGTTCTCGATCTCCGCCACGTCGCGTTGAAACCGGGTGCGCAGCGGGAACAGCCGCGTCATCTCCTCCCTGAAGAACTGTGGCGCATGAGGCTCGGCGCCGTAGATGCCCGCCGAGCCGCGTATGACGATCGCGCGGATCGAGTCGGCCTTCTCGCAGGCCGCGAGCAGCTGGAGCGAGCCGATCACGTTTATGTCGTGCATGGCCCGGGGGGAGATCCCGGGACCGGGGCGGCGGACGATCTGGTTGTGCACGACCGTGTCCACTCCGGCCTGCGGAATCAGTCTGGCGATCACCGCGTTTCTGATGTCCGCGTCGATCAACTCGGTGCTCTCCAGGGACACCTGTGGCCTGCGGGTGTCGAGGCCGGCCACGTACTCGAACTCCGGGTCGCGCTCCAGACGCCGCGCGAGCGCTCCGCCGAGGTAGCTGCCTACCCCGGTGATCAGGACACGGCGGCCCGCCACTACGAGGGCTTGCGCTTTGCCGGCAGGCGCTTCTCGATCGCGTCGAGCCTGCGGCCGATCGCGTGCAGCTCGGCCTTGAGCTCGCGGATGTCCTCGTGCGTCGCCAGCCGCCGCTCCTCGATCGCGCCCGTGACGGCGCGGCGGCCGCCTCGCACGAGGTCGTCGACGGTGTCGACTACGTCCGCCGCCGCGCCTTGCGCGCGGTCGCGCGTGCGCTCGGCTGAGCCGACCGTCGCCTGGACGGTCCGCTCGACGGCCTCCCGTACCGCGTCGGGCAGCTCCTTCGGGGTGGTGCGCCGTCGTGCCATCGGACCGCTGAGTCTCCCACACGGGCGTGGTGCATCGTGCCCGCGCGCCGCTGGAGCACCCCTCGGCGCGATCCACCTCCACCCGGCCCCGCTCTCGCCTCTTGTTGGGCGAAAGGTGCTCTTCGGGACGTAAGGGCTGGGTAGGAGGACGGTCGGTCCGGGGCGACCGACTTGATGAAGAAAGTCATCCAGACCACCCAGGAGGGGTGCTAATCGACACCGTACGACGATTTCGCACCGATCCGCCATCCCCTGGTATCTCCTCCCCAGCCCCGATTCCGCAGGGGGTTCGCCCACTCAGAAGCGAGAGGGGGAGCCGCCGTGCGAGCGCGGCAGGCGGGCGGCACCGCCATCGGCGGCCTCCGGCTAGTGCCGAGCGGGCCTCAGGAGTCGGTGACGGTCAGCCGTTCCTGCGAGGCAGGGGGCGGCTCCTGTTCCGGTGCTACGGCCTGTCTGAGGGCCGCCAGGTCGCGGGCGATCTCGTCCAGTCGCTGCTCGACCACCTGATTGCGGGGTTCCGCCGGAGGCGCCGAAGGGGCTGCGGCCGCCTGAGCCTCGAGACGATCCAGCGCGTCCTCGATGCCCTCGAGGCGCTGCGACACGGATCGAAGCCGACGGGTGATGCGCTCGACGTCCGCCGAGGAGGGGATGTTGAGCGCACCCATTGCGGCTTCTTGGGCCTGGGCGGCCTTCTCCCGCGCCTCCAAGGCGCGGGTCAGTGCGCCGTTGACAACCGGGTTCGCGATCAGCTCCTCGGCGATCCTCCCGAGCGCTTCCTCGCCTTGCCGCGAGAGCCGCTCCACGAACCGCTCCTCTTGCTCGGGGTCCGTCATGCGCGCGGAGCCTAGCGAAGCAGGGATGCGCCGCGCGAACCCGGGGATGCGTCGCCCGTCGCAGTGAGAGGAGGCTCAAGCTCTAGTTCAGAGCCAGGCTGATGCGCGGCGTGCGGGAGCCCGGCTGCGGGTTTCGCGTCCCATCACAGGCGGGGACTAGCACAGCACGCGGCGCGCGCGAGACCTCGCCCCCAACGGATTGGCGAAGGGTCGGAACGGTTCCCCATTGCGCCCCTCAAACCCACCAAGTAGCGTTTCCTCGGCGCAGGTGGTTCTTGGTGCTTGCGCGCGTCCAAGGGGGCCCCGACGGGGCCTCGCGGGAGGATCTGGACAGAGCAGGGATGAGGTCGAGGCTCCTTCACATCTTGCTATCCGCGGGGGTGGTCGCCGTGGCCATCCTGACCGCCTGCACGATCCCGGCCTCGGCGGCGACGCGGACCGTCTACGTGAGGCTGCCCACGGGGCAGGTCGTTCCGGTCCAGGTCGAGGTTCCGGACAGCAGCCCCAGCGTCCCCGCCCCGAGCACCCCGACCACGCCATCGAACCCGCTGCAAAGAAGCCCCTCGTCGGGCTCGGGGTCGTCGGGCTCGGGGTCGTCGGGCTCGGGCTCGTCGGGCTCGTCGTCTCCGTCCGGAAGCTCGCCGGCGCCCAGCTCACCCGGGGGTACGCGCCAGGAGGGGTCGAGCGGCCCGACGCGGAGGAAGACGGCGCCCCGCCGGAGGAGCGCCGGTGGGGGCACGGGCGGGGTCAGGGCTCGACCGAGGGTCAGGCGTCGTCGGGGTCGCGGTCGTCACCTCCCCCGCAACCCGCTGCACCGCCCGAACGGCGTGCCCACTCCGAGGAACCCGGGCTTTGTTGACGCCCTGCCCGGCCCCTCCACGCGGAGCGGGGTGCCGAACTTCATCATCCGCAAGTTCCGGGTGCCGATCTTCCTGCTGCCGATCTACCAGGCGGCGGGGATCCAGTACGGGGTGCGCTGGGAGGTCCTGGCGGCGATCAACGAGATCGAGACCGACTACGGCCGCAACCTG
>JBKPHP010000188.1:0-4501 GCA_046729895.1 Actinomycetota bacterium | reverse complement strand
GCGTACGAGTACGCGCTCGGCTACGCCAAGGAGCGCGAGCAGTTCGGCCGCGCGATCATCGAGAACCAGGCAATCGGCTTCGCGCTGGCCGACATGAAGATGGAGATCGACGCGGCGCGGCTCCTCATCTGGCGCGCCGCCTGGATGGGCCGGACCGGTCAGAGGTTCACGGCCGCCGAGGGCTCGATGTCCAAGCTCAAGGCGGGCGAGGTCGCGGTCTGGGCCACGGAGCGCGCCATCCAGATCCTCGGCGGCAACGGCTACACGCGCGAGTTCCCGGTCGAGCGCATGCACCGGGACGCCAAGATCTACACGATCTTCGAGGGCACCTCGGAGATCCAGCGGCTCGTGATCGCCCGCGCGATCTCGGGTCTGCAGATCCGATGAAGGTGCAATCGGAGGAGCTCGAGCTCCACGGACACAGGGTCCGCTACCGGCTCGGCGGCGAGGGGCCCGCGATCGTCCTTATCCACGGGATCACGGGCAGCTCCGCGACCTGGGAGCAGATCCTGCCCCAGCTGGCCCGGGACTTCACCGTCCTGGCCCCGGATCTGCTCGGCCACGGGGACTCGGCCAAGCCCCGCGGCGACTACTCACTGGGGGCCTACGCCAGCGGCATCCGCGACCTGATGATCGCGCTCGGGATCGACCGGGCGACCTACGTGGGGCACTCCCTCGGCGGCGGCGTGGCGATGCAGCTTGCCTACCAGTTCCCGGAGCGGCTGGACCGCCTGGTCCTCGTGTCGAGCGGGGGGCTGGGAAAGGAGGTCCACCTCATGCTGCGCCTGGTCGCGCTACCCGCGGCCGAATATGTCCTTCCGCTGCTGGTGGCGGAGCCACTGCGCAATGCGGGCGAGGCGGTGGCGGGCCTATTCGCCCGTATCGGCCTCCGGGCCGGCTACGACCTGGAGGAGATCGCCCGGGGCTTCGCGTCGCTTGGGGACGTCGACGCCCGCCAGGCGTTCGTGCACACGGCGCGCTCGATAATCGACATCGAAGGCCAGCGCGTGAGCGCCACGGACCGGCTCTACCTCGCGGCCGAGGTGCCGAGCCTGCTGATCTGGGGCAAGCGCGACCCGATCATTCCGGCGAAGCACGGCGAGGCGGCTCAGCGCGAGATCCCCGGTAGCCGGCTCGAGCTGTTCCCGGACGCCGGCCACTTCCCCTACCGGCAGGACCCGCAGCGCTTCGTCGAGGCGCTCAGCGACTTCATCGCGGACACGGAGCCCGCCCAGCTCGACCCGAACAAGATCCGCAGGCAGCTCTTGGAGCGGGCGGCGCAATGACGCGGCGCTAGCCCAGCCGGTCCGGCGCCGTCCTGCTGCGCACCCCAGCAGGTGCAAGCCGGACGTGTGCCCGGTCAGCCGGCCTGGTCCTCTTCCTGGTCGCCCTCCTCGAGCTGCCGCTTGTCGACCTTTCCCTGCGGCTTGCGCGGAAGCTCGTCGACGAACTCGATCTCGCGCGGAACCTTGTACTTGGCGAGGTTGCCCTTCGCGTGCGACTTGAGATCGTCCTCCGAGACCTGGCCTTCGGAGACGACGAACGCCTTCAGCCGCTCGCCGCGCTGGGCGCCTTTGAGCAGACGCGGCCGATGGTGGCCGCCCAGGCTCTCGGGATAGCGCGCGCCGCGTTCGAGGTCGCCTGCGACTACGCCGGTCGCCGGGAAGCCTTCGGGGACCCGATCATCGAAACGCAGGGCGTGGCTTTCCCGCTCGCCGACATCGCTACCGAGCTCGACGCCGCCTGCTGCTCACCTGGCGGGCCGCCTGGATGGCGGCCCAGGACGTGCCGTTCCACCTCGCCGAGGGCTCGATGTCCAAGCTTGCCGCCTCGGAGGTTGCGGTACGAGCCACCGAGCGCGCGGTGCAGGTCTGCGGCGGCTGGGGCTATGTACGCGACCTGCCGGTGGAGAAGTGGTACCGCGACGCGAAGCTCTACATGATCTTCGAGGAACCAGCGAGATCCAGCGCCTGGTCATCGGCCGCGCGCTTCCCGAGGCGGCACCCAAGGGGCCGCTCCACCACCGCCTCCCAAAGAAGCAGGGTCCCACCCGGCGCTTCGGGCGGGGAACCCCGGTGCGATCCGAACTGGGCCGGGCGCTGGAGCGGCTGGCGTGCTCGACGGCTGCTTCGGATTCCGGGCAGGGTCGTCGGGGCGCCCGGGAAGATCCGCCGAAACTAGTGCCTGCGGAGCGAACCGTGCTTGTTGTGCGCCTTGCCGCCTCCGCCTGTGCAGAGTCCATCCGGGTCGGATGTGGCGCACTTGTTCTTTTTGAAGGCGACCGTGCCGGTGCCGTCCCAGAACAGGTCGTTGGGCATGTTGCCGAACGCCTTGTTGTGGCGGATCACGTCGTTCTGTGGGTCGGTGCCGCCCGGTCCCTGGACGACAATGATGCCGCCCGAGACGAACGAGTCGCCCGAGGGCTGGTTGCCGAGCACCTTGTTGTGGGAGACGCGCGTCCCGAAGGCGCCGACAAGCGCGATGCCCGCTCCTGAGATGGGTGGCTCATCCTCTTCCGGCTCGCCCGGACAGGCCTTGTTGTTCCGGACGACCCGGTTGTGGTCGATCTTGAAGTTGCCGGCAGGACCGGGGGCGTCGGCGAGCGCGAACAGTCCTCCGCAGTTGCCGACGAGCTTGTTGTGGCTCACCCGCCCGCCAACCGCGTTGCGCAGCAGGATGCCCTCGCCGTTGTTGTCGATCGAGCGGTTATGACGCACGACCACGTTCGCCTCGGGGGAGTCGCCAATGTAGAGGCCCGGCGCGGCGTTGCCGCGCGCGCGGTCATGCACGTAGCGCGGGCCTTTGGAGTTGGCGGTGAAGGAAGCCGCGAAGGCGGCGCCGGCGCGCGCTCGAGCGGGCGCCCCGATGCGGGAAGGCGACCGTCGCATCGCCCCCCGCTGCGTCCTCATGGCCGAATCCCGGCGAGTAGACTGCCCCCGTCGTGGATTGGCGGCTCGAACTGGTCCCAGTCCCCGTCTCCGACGTGGACCGCGCAAAGGCCTTCTACACCGACAAGGCCGGCTTCACCGCGGACCACGACCACACGGTCAGCGACGAGCTCCGATTCGTGCAGCTCACGCCACCCGGGTCCGCCTGCTCGATCGCACTGGGGAGAGGACTTACGGAAATGCGGCCCGGCTCTGTCCAGGGCCTGCAGCTGGTGGTGCCGGACGTCCATGCCGCGCGCGCGGAGCTGCTCGAGCGCGGCGTAGAAGTCAGCGAGGTCCAGGACTTCGACTGGGGCTCGTTCGTGTTCTTCAGCGATCCGGATGGCAATGGCTGGTCGGTGCAGCAGGTGGCCGCTCGGCGCTAGCCCTTGCCCGAGGCCCTTGGTGTCTCGGAGCGCCACGCCTCGTCGGACTGACCCTCGCCGACGATGGCCACCTTTGTGTTGATCCACGGCGGCGGGGGCAGCGGGTGGGACTGGCACCTCGTCGCTCCCGAGCTGCGTGGCCGGGGCCACGACGTGGTGGCGACGGACCTGCCGACCGAGGACGAGTCGGCTGGGCTCACCCAATACGCCGACACGGTGATCGGCGCCATCGGCGACCGGACGGACCTCATCGTGGTGGCCCACTCGTTCGGCGGCTTCACCGCGCCGCTCGTGTGCGCCCGAGTACCGGTCGAGCTGCTGGTGCTGGTGGCGGGGATGGTTCCGTCCCCGGGCGAGCCCCCCGGGGAGTGGTGGGCCAATACCGGTCACGAGAAGGCGAGGCGAGAGCAGGGCGAGGACGACACGATCGTCGCCACCTACTTCCATGACGTCCCGCCGGCCCTGGCGGCGGAGGCGATGGCCAGGGAGCGGCGCTCGGCGGACAGGCCGATGCGGGACCCATGGCCGCTCGAGGCATGGCCGGACGTGCCGACGAAGTACCTCTTGTGTCGCGACGACCGCTATCTCCCCGCCGAGTGGACTCGCCGCCTCGTACGGGACCGCTTGGGCATCGTCCCCGAAGAGATCGACGGCGGTCACTGTCCGTTCTTCGCCCGCCCCGTGGAGCTAGCGGACCGTCTGGAGGCCTACGGCGCCGACCGCCACGCAGCCTGACTAAGGTGTGCTTCGCCTGCGAGTTCCCGAACGAAGGAGACGCAAGCCATGAAGGTCTATCGCCGTCGCTTCCTGGCTTGCGCTCTGGGCACGGTCGGCTTGCTGGCTGCGCTGATCCTCGCGACGCCCGCCGCGGCGGATCCGGCCCTCAGGGTGTCGAAGCGAAAGCTGAGCCGAGCGCTGCACTGCCAGCCCCAGGTCCGTCACGCACGAGCCGAGCCTGTCCTGCTGGTAACCGGCACCGGGGCAGTGGGCACCGAGACCTGGAGCTTGGGACCGAACTTCCAGGAGGCGCTGCTGCGAGCGGGTCAGTCGAGCTGCTATCTCAACTTCCCCCACTTCACCACCGGCGACATCCAGACGGCGGCCGCGTACGTCGTCAACGGCGTCCGTGTGATGAGGCGGCGAGCGCGACGGAAGATCGCGGTCTACGGAATCAGCCAGGGCGGCCTG
>JBKPHP010000187.1:0-9708 GCA_046729895.1 Actinomycetota bacterium | reverse complement strand
GGTGACCGGGTGCTCGTGTCGGGCACCGTGGGCGAGCACGGCACGGCGATCATGCTCGCCCGCGGGGAGCTCGGGCTGGAGGCCGACATCGAGTCGGACACGGAGTCGCTGTGGCCCGCGGCCGACGCCCTGCTGGAGGCGGCGGGCGGGTCGCTGCGCTGCATGCGCGACGCAACTCGAGGAGGCGTGGCCTCGGTGCTCAACGAGCTCGCGCGGGCCTCCGGGGTGGCGATGGTCGTGCGCGAGCGCGACGTGCCGGTGCGGCCCGACGTTGCGGGCGCAGCCGAGCTGCTCGGCATCGACCCGATGTACGTGGCCAACGAGGGCAAGCTGGTGGCCTTCGTGGCCGAGGGGTCGGCAGGCGCGGCGCTGGCCGCACTGCGGAACGTTCCGGGGTGCGAGCAGGCGGCCGAGATTGGGGAGGTAAAGAGCGAGCCGCCGGGGATGGTCCTGGTGGAGACGGCCTTCGGGGGTAGGCGGGTGATGGATCAGCTGGTCGGCGATCCGCTGCCGAGGATCTGCTGATGCACGAGCTCTCGATAGCCGAGTCGATCACGGGGATCGCCGAGCGGCATGCCGCCGGTCGCCGCGTGACGAGGGTGGACCTGAGGGTTGGCCACCTCCGCCAGGTCGTTCCCTCGGCGCTCGAGTTCGCCTTCGAGCTCGTCGCTCAGGGAACTTGCGTCGAGGGGGCGGAGCTCGTCATGGAGGAGGTGCCCGCGGCGGGGTTCTGCCGGAGCTGCCGGGTGGAGACCCCGCTGCCGCGCTTCCCGTTCGCCTGCTCCGCGTGCGGCGGGTTCGACGTGGAGGTGACCCGGGGCGAGGAGCTGCAGGTGGATTCGCTCGAGCTTGAAGACACGTTGACCACGATAGGAGGGCAGGCCAATGGCGGCTGAACCGCAGGCTGCAGGCGTCGACGAGGTCCACATCCTGTGGATCTCGGAAGGCATGAGCTGCGACGGGGACTCGGTGTCGGTCACGGCCGCCGGACAGCCCGGCATCGAGGACGTGCTGCTCGGGGCGATCCCCGGCATCCCGAAGGTGAACCTCCACAACAAGGTCCTCTCACCCACGCTGGGCGGCGAGGAGTTCCTGCTGCCGTTCCGGCAGGCGGTCAACGACGAGCTCGACGCTCCATTCGTGCTGGTGATCGAGGGCTCGATCCCCAACGAGAAGATCAACGGCGACGGCTACTGGACTTCGTTCGGGAACGACGAGGCCACGGGCGAGCCCCTGCCCATCAACTGGTGGATCGACCAGCTGGCCCCGAAGGCCTGGGGCGTGGTGGCGGCCGGGACCTGCGCGACGTACGGCGGCATCCACGCCATGGCCGGCAACCCCACCGGCTGCATGGGCCTTGCGGACTACCTGGGCTGGGATTTCCGCTCCGCCGGCGGTCTGCCGATCGTCAACGTGCCGGGCTGCCCGGTGCAGCCCGAGAACTTCATGGAGACGCTCGTCTGGCTGCTCTACCAGGCCGCCGGACTGGCGCCCACGATCCCGCTGGACGACCAGCTGCGGCCTCAGTGGATCTTCGGCAAGACGGTGCACGAGGGATGCGACCGGGCCGGGTACTACGAGCAGGGGGACTTCGCGCACGACTACAACTCGCCCAAGTGCCAGGTGAAGATCGGCTGCTGGGGGCCGGTGGTCAACTGCAACGTGCCCAAGCGCGGCTGGATGGCGGGGATCGGAGGCTGCCCCAACGTAGGCGGCATCTGCATCGGCTGCACGATGCCCGGCTTCCCCGACAAGTTCATGCCGTTCATGGACGCCCCGCCCGGAAGCGCCGTCTCGTCCGCCGTCACGGGGGCCTACGGACCCGTGATCCGAAAGCTGCGGGGCGTGACCAACAAGACCGTCAACAAGGAGACCAAGTGGCGCCACAACCGGCCGGAGCTCACCACGGGCTACGCGCCGCGCTGGGGCAGCTGACCCGACCTGCTGCGAGCTGACTCAGAGGAAGAGGGGAGACAGGAAATGGCCGTCGAGGAGAAGATCAAGCCAGAGGCCGGCAAGGTCGTGGACATGGCCTGGGACCCGATCACCAGGATCGTCGGGAACCTCGGTATCTACACCAAGATCGACTTCGACAACCGCGAGGTCGTGTCGTGCAAGAGCACGTCGTCACTCTTCCGCGGCTACAGCGTGTTCATGAAGGGCAAGGACCCGCGCGACGCGCACTTCATCACGAGCCGCATCTGCGGCATCTGCGGCGACAACCACGCCGTCTGCTCCTGCTACGCGCAACAGATGGCCTACGGGGTCAAGACGCCGCCGCTGGGCGAGTGGATCGTCAACCTCGGCGAGGCCGCCGAGTACATCTTCGATCACATCATCTTCCAGGACAACCTGGTCTTCGTGGATTTCTGCGAGCAGATGGTCAGGGAGACCAACCCGAGCCTGATGGACAAGGCCGACAAGACCGAGGCCCGCCACGCGGACCTGCACGGCTACGGCACGATCGGCGACGTCATGCGCTCCTACAACCCGTTCACCGGAGAGACGTACAAGGAAGCCCTCCACATGAGCCGGATCGGGCGGGAGATGATCTGCCTGATGGAGGGTCGGCACGTCCACCCCTCCACGGTCTATCCCGGTGGCGTTGGCACGGTGGCCACGCCCACGCTCTTCACCGACTATCTCAGCCGGCTGCTCCGCTGCCTCGACTTCATCAAGAAGGCCGTCGCCATGAACGACGACGTGTTCGATTTCTTCTACGAGGCGCTGCCCGGCTACGAGGAGGTCGGCCGGCGCCGGGTGCTGCTCGGCTGCTGGGGCGCCTTCAACAACCCCGAGCACGTCGACTACGACTACCGCAACATGAACCACTGGGGGAACGAGATGTTCGTCACCCCCGGCGTGGTGGTCGACGGCGAGCTGCTGACCACCGACCTCGTGGACATCAACCTGGGGATCCGCATCCTGCTCGGAAGCTCGTACTACGACGACTGGGCGGGCGAGGAGACGTTCGTCGAGAAGGACCCGCTCGGCAACCCGGTGGACAAGCGCCACCCCTGGAACCAGACCACGATCCCGAAACCCCAGAAGCGCGACCTCGAGGGCGGCAACTACAGCTGGGTGATGAGCCCCCGCTGGTACGACCAGCGAACCGGCGACCACCTGGCGCTCGACACCGGCGGGGGCGCGCTCGCCCGCCTGTGGATCACGGCGCTCGCGAACAAGGTGGATACGCCGTACGTGAAGGCCACGGGCCAGAGCGTCCAGATCAACCTGCCGCAGACCCCCAATACGCCCGAGCAAACGCTCGAGTGGAAGGTGCCGGAGTGGTCGAACGCGATCGAGCGCGATCGCGCTCGCATCTACTTCGTGGCTTACTCGGCCGCGATGGCCCTGCACTTCGTGGACCAGGCGCTCAACGAGGTCCGGTCCGGCCACACGAAGGTCTTCGAGGACTTCGACGTTCCCGACGAGGCCATCGGCTGCGGGTTCCACGAGGCGGTGCGCGGCGTGCTCTCCCATCACCTCGTGATCCGGGACGGGAAGATCGCCAACTACCACCCGTATCCGCCCACGCCCTGGAACGGCAGCCCAACCGACTCCTACGGCACGCCGGGGCCCTACGAGGACGCGGTCATGGGGCAGCCGATCTTCGAGGAGAACGGACCCGACGAGTTCAGGGGCATCGACATCATGCGGGCGGTGCGGAGCTTCGACCCCTGCCTGCCGTGCGGCGTGCACATGTACCTGGGCAAGGGCAAGACGCTCCGCCAGGTACACCAGCCGATGTTCGGCGAGCACGCCTGAGGAGCGCGCGGTGCAGGACGCCGAAGCGCGGGACCGGGTCGCGAAGCTCGAGAGCCTGCTCGAGGCCGTGGAGTCGCTCGACGACCCGGTGGCGCGGGAGAGGGCGACCGAGGTGGTGCAGGCGCTCGTCGAGCTCTACGGCGCGGGGCTGGAGCGGATCGTGTCGCAGCTCGCCGAGCGCGATGCCGACGGCGAGCTGGCCGAGGCGATGGCGGAGGACGAGCTCGTCTCCCACCTGCTCCTGCTCCATGACCTGCACCCGGTCCCTCTGGAGGAGCGCGTGCGCGGCGCGCTCGGTGAGGTGCGCCCCTACCTCGAGTCCCACGGCGGGAACGTGGAGCTGCTCGGGATCGAGGACGGGGTGGTGCGGCTGCGACTAGATGGGAGCTGCAGCGGCTGCCCCTCGTCGACGGCGACACTCAAGCTCGCCATCGAGGACGCCATCCAGAAGGCGGCCCCCGACATCGAGGAGGTCGAGGCGGAGGGAGTCGTGGAGGAGACCTCGCCGCTCCTGCAGCTGGAGGTCTCGGACGGGCTGCGGCAGCGGCGCGGCGAGGCGGCCTGGACGACGATGGAGAGGCCCGAGCTCACGAGCGGGCAGTCCGTCCTCAGGGACGTCGAGGGGGAGCCGCTCCTGTTCCTGAGGCTGACGGGGAGCCTGTACGCCTACCGTCCGAGCTGCCCCGCCTGCGGCGAGTCGCTGGCCGAGGCGGAGCTTCGGGAGGACCTTCTCGCTTGCCCGGGATGCGCGCGGCGTTATGACGTACGCCGGGCCGGTCGGTCCCCGGACGGCGCCGAGCTGCAGCTCGAGCCCGTGCCGCTGCTGGACGACGAGAACGGGGGACTCAAGGTCGCGCTGGGAGCGCCCGCGTGAGCGGGGCGCTCAGCTCGTCGCGGCTGCAGCGCGTGGCCCAGCGGCCAGCGAGCGAGCCGCAGGCGGTGGAGGAGCGCTGCGACCTGTGCGGCGAGCCGATCCCACCGGGGCACCGACACCTCCTGGACCTCGAGACGCGGCAGGTGAGCTGCGCCTGCCGCCCCTGCTCGCTTCTGTTCGACCGACCCGCGGCGGGCGGCGGCCACTGGCGGCTGATCCCCGACGGCTCCTATCGGCTGGTGGACTTCCAGCTCGACGAGGCGACGTGGGACGACCTGCGCATTCCTGTGGAGATGGCCTTCTTCTTTCGCTCGTCCTCTGAAGAGGGAACGGACTCGCCTGGCGGGGAGCGCGTCCGGGCCTTCTACCCGAGCCCGATGGGACCCACCGAGTCGCTTTTGGGGCTCGAGGCATGGACCGAGCTCGAGCAGGCCAATCCCGTGCTCCGCGAGCTTCAGCCCGACACCGAGGCGCTGCTCGTCAACCGGTCACGCGGCGCGCGCCAGTACTTCCTCGTGCCGATCGACGAGTGCTACCGGCTGGTGGGCCTGATCCGGACCAACTGGAGGGGCTTCACGGGCGGCAAGCGGGTATGGGAGGAAATCGGACGCTTCTTCGACGAAGTGGAGCGGAGCTCCCGGCCGAGACAAGCGAAGGTCGCCACGGCGACCGAAAGGAGCTGAGATGGCGAACGTCAAGGTGGGCGAGGGGCCTCCCCCTGACATGCCCGCGCACGTCAAGGGCATCAAGTCCGGGAACTCCAGGGGGAACTACGAGAAGCAGGCCGGACACCAGCCGGACGGGACGGTCACCGCGGAGCGCTCCACCGGCGTGAACCCCGAGGCGCGCAACCCCATCGACCCGAGCATGCCGAACCTGCCGCCCGCGTAGCAGATGGCGGCGGCTTCCCCGAGCCCGATCGCCCGGGCCGGCTCCGTGCCGGAGCTGGCCTTCAGCGTGAAGGACGCGAGCGCGCTCCAGTACGCGGCCGTTCCCACCCTGCGGTTCGGACTGAGGATCGAGGCCGAGGGCGACCGCGACGTTCGCTCGATCCTGCTGCAGACTCAGGTGCAGATCGCGGCGCGACGGCGCCGCTACGACAAGGCCGCGGAGGAGCGGCTGTTCGAGCTGTTCGGGCAGCCCGAGCGCTGGGGAACGACGCTTCGCACGCTGCCCTGGACGCGTCACACCCAGGTCGTGCCGCCCTTCACCGGCGGCACGGACGTCGACCTGCTGGTGCCGTGCACCTACGACTTCGAGGTCGTCGCCTCCCGCTACCTGCACGCGCTCCGCGACGGCGAGGTGCCGCTCGAGCTGCTGTTCAGCGGGACGGTCTTCTACGCGGGCGAGGGCGGGATGCTGCAGACCGCCCAGATCGCGTGGGACCGGGAGGCCGAGTACCGGCTTCCGGTGTCGGTGTGGAGGGAGACGATGGAGCGCCACTTCCCGGGCGACACCTGGCTCCGCCTCAGCACCCAGGCCTTCGACCGGCTCCAGCTGTACAGGTCGCGGAACGGACTGAACAGCTGGAATGAAGTAGTGGACGAGCTGCTCCGAGAGAGCTAGCCGGTGGACGCGGTCAGGCGCATCGCGGACGCCGTGCTCTACGAGGGCTACGTGCTCTGGCCCTACCGGCGGTCGGCGCTGAAGAACCAGCGCCGCTGGACCTTCGGCGGCGTGTATCCCGAGGCGCACAGCCGCGCCCACCCCGACGATCCGTCCGCCATGCAGACGCAGTGCCTGCTTCGTGGCGGTCCGGAGGCGGCGCTCGACGTGCACGTCCGCTTCCTCCACGTCGTGACCAGGCAGGTCGTCGGGCCCGGCGGGGAGCCCGTTGAGGAGCTCGAGGTCGGCGGCGAGCGGCACGTGAGCTGGGATGAGGCCACGGAACGGGAGCTTTCCGCCAGCGGGCTACGGGTCGGCGAGCTCGGATATGAGCCGCGCCGGGTCGAGATCGACGTGCCGGCCGGTGGCCGGCAGGAGCGGCTTGACGGGGGCGCGGTCGAGCGGACCTGGCGGTCGCTGCGGGGCAGGATCGAGGTGGAAGCGGCGGCTCCCCGGGGCGGAGTCCACGAGCTCACGGTCCGGATCCGGAACTCGACGCCGTGGGACGGCGCCAGCCGCGAGGACGCGCTCCGGCAGACCTTTTGCTCCACGCACGCCGTGCTTCACGCCCGCAGCGCTGAGTTCGTCTCGCTCACCGATCCGCCCGCCGACTTGCGGGAGCTCGCCGCGCGCTGCGAGAACCGGGGCAGCTGGCCCGTCCTGGTGGGCGAGGAGGGCGACCGGAGCACGCTGCTCTGCTCGCCGATCATCCTCTCGGACTATCCCGAGGTCGCGCCCGAGAGCCCGGGCGACCTTTTCGACGGCGGCGAGATCGACCAGCTGCTGATCCTCAACATCCTGTCCCTGACCGACGAGGAGAAGCGCGAGATGCGCGATTCCGACCCGCGCGCGCGGGAGATCCTGGAGCGCACCGAAGCGCTGTCGCCGGAGGAGCTGATGAGGCTGCACGGCGCCATCCGCGAGTTCGGAATGGAGCGACGGTCGTGAAGGGCTCCTGGGAGGAGCTGGAGCGCCCGGCACCCGACGCGGTGACGGTGGGCGACGTGGAGATTCGAAGGCGCAGCCGGGTGCGCCTCAAGCCGCGGCCGGGCGGAGACGTGTTCGACGTCGCGCTGGCCGGCCGCACGGCGGTCGTCGAAGAGCTGGTTCAGGGTATGGATGGGACCGTGCAGCTGGCGGTCACGATCGAGGACGACCCCGGCCGCGACCTCGGCGAGGAGCGGCAGATCGGCCACCGCTTCTTCTTCTCGCCGGACGAGGTCGAGCCGATCGCCCAGCGGGGGGCCGCGGGCCGGAGCGTCCTGGTCGCCGGCATCGGCAACGTCTTCATGGGCGATGACGGCTTCGGTGTGGAGGTCGCCGGCCGGCTCCTTCGGAGCGAGCTGCCCGCCGGCGTGCATGTGGAGGACTTCGGGATCCGGGGGATGGACCTGGCCTACGCCCTCCAGGATTACGACGTCGTCGTGTTGATCGACGCCATCCCGCGGGGTCAGTCGCCCGGCACGCTCTACGTGATCGAGGCCGAGCTCGGCGACGACGAGCCGGTCGCGCCCGAGGCGCACGGCATGGATCCTGTGAAGGTCCTGTCGCTGGCTCGGGCGCTGGGGGGCCCGCTGCCCCGCGTCCTGCTGGTGGGCTGCGAGCCCGCGACGCGGATGACCGGGGCCGAGGAGGAGGTGGTGGCGGAGCTGAGCGAGCCCGTCCGGGCCGCGGTCGGCGAGGCCGCCCGCATGGTGGAGAAACTGATCGAGGAGGTACGAGGGTCATGAAGCGGATCGGATTGCTGCTGCTGGCTGCCGCGGTCGCTGCCGGAGGGGCCGCCTCGGCGCCCGAGCTCAAGCGGTACATGAAGATCAGGCAGATGTAGGCGATGCACCGGACCAAGGTCAAGGTCGTCGAGGACGCCCTCGACGCCAACAACACCATCGCCCGTGCGAACCGCGCCGACTTCGACCGCGACTCCGTGAAGGTCGTCAACCTCATGAGCGCCCCGGGGGCCGGAAAGACGACGTTGCTCGAGCGCGTGCTGGCGGACGGAGCCGGCGAGCCGAGGGTGGGCGTGCTGGAGGGCGACGTGAGGGGCTCCCTGGACGCCGATCGGCTCTCGGTCCTCCACGTGCCGGTCGCCCAGATCAACACGGACCCCGGCTTCGGGGGCGAGTGCCATCTCGACGCGAACATGGTCCGCTCGGCGATCCCCGAGCTGCCACTCGGCGACATCGACCTGCTCGTGATCGAGAACGTCGGCAATCTCGTGTGCCCCGCGGAGTTTCGCGTCGGCGAGGACGCGCGTGCGATGGTCTGCTCGGTCACCGAGGGCGAGGACAAGCCGCTGAAGTACCCGCTGATGTTCCGCACCTGCGAGCTCGTGGTGATGAACAAGACGGACCTGCTTCCCCATCTCGACTTCGACCTCGAGCGCTTCTTCGACAACCTCGACACGGTGCACCCGGGCGTCGAGCACATGCTGGTCAGCGCCCGCACCGGCGAAAACGTCGGGGCCTTCCGGGATTGGCTCAAGCGCGTCGCGGCGCCGGAGCCGGCGCGGGCATGACGCGCACCGCCGCTTCGGACACGCGCTCGACGCGGCTCGACGAGCTCCTGGAGCGGCGGACATCGGCCAACAGGCGGTACTTCGATGCCGAGGCCGAGCGCCTTGCCCGCCTATGCCATCGGATGGCGGAGCGGTTCGCGAAGGGAGGCCGGCTGGTGGCCCTGGGCCACTCGCCGCAGGCGCGCTCCGACGCCCGCCACGTGGCGGTCGAGTTCGTCCACCCCGTCATCGTCGGTAAGCGGGCGCTGCCGGCGATCGGGCTGGCGGGCGAGGGTGGCCCGCTCGTGGCCCAGGCCGAGCTGGTTGTGGAGCCGGATGACATCGTCATCGCGTTCGAGGAGGGAGGCGAGGAGGCGGACGCGCTCGGCCTGGCGGAGGCGCGTGGGTGCCTCACCGTGACGCTCGTACCGCCGGCGGAGGATCCCTTCGTCCGCCAGGAGCTGGCCGAGACCACCTATCACGTGCTCTGGGAGCTCGTGCACGTGTTCTTCGAGCACCGCGGGCTGCTCGAAGGGCGCGAGGCACGCAAGACGCACGACACCGGGCGCTCGAGCTTCCTCTACCCCTTCCTGGCCGAGAGCGAGCACGACCTCGATTCGGTAGTGGAGGACGTGCGTCGTTCGGTGGTCATGAAGGCCGAGGAGGTCGGCGCCCTGCGCGAGCAGACGCTCTCGGAGGGGAGGGAGACGCTGGCGGCCGCGGCCTCGGACGTGCGCCATGCGCTCGACGCCGGCGGCAAGCTCCTCGCGCTCGGGAACGGCGGCTCGGCGACGGACTCCATGGACGCCGTGGCGGACTTCCGCCGCGCGCCCCAGGGCTGGCCCCCCCGGCGGGCGATCGACCTCACCGAGGACCCGGCGATCCTGACCGCGGTGGCGAATGACATAGGGGTCGAAGAGATCTTCCAGCGGCAGGTGATCGCCTACGGGCACGGGGGCGACGCCCT
>JBKPHP010000186.1:0-9435 GCA_046729895.1 Actinomycetota bacterium | reverse complement strand
CTGCTTGGCGCCGATCGCCGCGGTGACGAGCAACACGCTCAGCGCGCCCACGAGCGCGGCGACGGCGAGGTAACGAAGCTTCACGAGACTGCTCCTCTCTCAGAACACAGGGTCTAACCCGCGCGGGCTGGCCGCGCCTTGCCGTCAACACCAGGTGGTCGAGAAAGTTGTGGTCTTTCGCCGGGGCCGCCGCGCGGGCCCTGAGCCGGATTGGGCGAATGACCGGTGTCTCAGGCGGCGCGGGCGAGCCGCTCGACAGCGACCGGAAGCATCCCCGCCACTGCCGCATCGGCCGCCACCGACAGCAGTCGCCCTCGGACGCCGCCGCGGCCCTGGACCGCCACCTGCGCATAGACCTCGGAGCGCTGTGCGGCCGCCTCGGCGCGGTACTCCACGTCGAGGTCCACCGGTCCGGTTGCCCGGAGTCGCAGGCGGCCGCGCTCGGCCTGAATCACGTCGATGTCGAAGCTGACCCGGCGACCTGCGAGGTCACCGAGCACTCGCGCGCTGCAGCCGGTCGAGAGGCGCTCGCAGTCGAGGCGCTCCACGTCGAACGAGATCGGCGACCAACGGCTGCATTCCTCCGGGTCGGTCAGCACCGCGAGCACCTCCTCGGGGCTCGCGTCGATCGTCGTGTGGGTGGTCCAGGTGGCCATTCGTCCCCCAATGCGACACCGACCACAGACTGGATCATTCAGCTCGTGCGCGCTGTGAACTTGCGCACACGACGCTCGCCCCTTCTCTCGAAGTAGGCCCATTCCTGCCGACCCAGCTCCGTGGCCGGCTCGTCGGCGAACCACCACTCGCGGCCGATGCGGTACCAATTGCGCGTCGCGCCCAGCTGACCGAGCACGGCGAGCACACCGGACTCCATACGCCGACCCATCAGCTCGTTGGCGGGCAGGTTCTCACGGCGCATCAGCCGGTAGAAGCGGGAGCGCGGGTCGGAGACGGCGGCGATCGCCTCCATGACGCGTTGGGACGAGATCGTGACCTCGGCGTCCTCCATGTACCAGCCGCCGACCGTCTTGACGTGGTTCATCAGCTCCTCGGCATCGATCTTCTTCGGATTGTTGAGGAAGCCGAGATCGTGCAGCGCCACGCGTAGCCGTTCGGGGTCGTCGTCGAATACGGCGTCGAGCGCGGCGATCTCGAGCTCGATCTGGTCGGTGTCCAGCTGCTTGGTCATGCCGAAATCGAGGAAGGCGACGCGGCCGTCGTCGAGCAGGATGTAGTTGCCGGGGTGGGCGTCGGCGTTGAAGTGCTGCAGGTGGTAGATCGACCCGAAGCAGAAGCGGAAGACGATCTCGCCGAAACGGTCCCGGTCCTCCGAGGGAAGCTGCTTGACCTCCTCGAATCCGAGCCCGTCCACCCACTCGGTCACGAGCACGCGCTCGGTCGACAGGCGCGTGACCACGTCGGGGACGTAGATGAACGGATGACCCCGGTAGCCGCGCGCGAACGCTCGCTGGTTGTGCGCCTCGTACTCATAGTCGAGCTCCTCGAGCACTCGCTCCTTGAGCTCCTCGGCGGCAGCCTTGGCGTCGAGCCCGGGAGCCAGGGCCTTGGCCATGCGAAGGATCATCCCCGCGTTCTGCATGTCGGCCCTGATCGCCTCGGCTACGCCGGGGTACTGGATCTTGACCGCGACCTCGCGGCCGTCGGGCAGCACGGCGCGGTGGACCTGACCGATCGATGCTGCCGCCGCCGCGTCGTGCTCGAAGTGCTCGAACAGCTCTTCGCAGGGCTCGTCCCACTCCTCCTCCAGGACCTTGCTCACCTTCTTCCAGGGCATCGGCGGCGCCGACGTGCGCAGCTCGGCGAGCTCCTGCTGGTACAGCTCGCGGTATTCCGGCGGAAGGAACTCGGTGTCGATGAAGGAGGCGAGCTGTCCGATCTTCATGGCCGCGCCCTTCATCCGGCCCAACGTCTGCACCATCCGCTCGGCAGCCTCCAGGTGGCGGCGCTCGAGCGCCTCGTCGCCGGCCTCCCTGGAGCGGGCGATGTTCCGCGCCCGCGTGCCGGCGAGGCGGGCCCCTTGGGTCCCGACGGCCGAACCCACCTGAGCGGTCCTACGGAAGCGGCCCCTTGGGATCGAGCTGTCGTCCTTGGCCATCGCTGCGCCAGGATAGGGCGGGTTCGCCCCCGTGGGCCCGCGGTAAACTGGCCGACGCGGTATGGCCGCGGAGAAACGACCCACTCTGACCGTCCAGGAGCGCGCGGAGCGAGGCTCGCGTGAGGCTCGCCGCCTGCGCCGTGCCGGGCTCGTGCCCGGCGTTCTCTATGGCGGCTCCGACGGCGACTCGGTCTCCTTCAAGGTGGATGCACGTGAGCTTCGGCATACGCTGGCCGACGGCTCTGCTCTGCTCGACGTGAAGGTCGACGGAGGCAAGGCTCGGCCGGTGATCGTCAAGGAGCAGCAGTTCCACCCGGTTCGCGAGGAGCTGCTCCACATCGACCTGCTGGAGGTCCGCCTCGACGAGAAGATCCAGTCGCCTGTGAGCGTCGAGCTCACCGGGGTCGAGGAGTCGCCAGGCGTGAAGGAAGGCGGCGTGCTCGAGCAGGTCACCCGTGAGCTCAATATCGAGGCGCTGCCCACCGACATACCGGACAACATCACGGTCGACGTCTCCAGCATGGAGGTGGCCGCCACGATGCACCTCAATGAGATCGTCGCCCCGGCCGGGGTGACCTTCCTGGACGATCTCGAGGAGACCATCATCGCCACGGTCGTTGTCCCGACCGAGATCGAGGAGCCGGAGATCGAGGAGGAGACCGAGCTCGTCGGCGAGGAGGGCGAGCTGCCCGAGGGCGAGGAGGCTCCGGAGGAGCGGGAGGAGGCCGAAGCCGAGGGCGAAGCGGAGCCGCAGGCCGAGGGCGAAGGCCGGGGCGAGGAGTCCTGAGGCTGTTTCGCCCCGCTTGGGGCGAGCGCCTGCGACGTTCACTCCGAGCGGCGGAGAGCGGCCCCGTGGATTGGCTTGTCGTCGGACTGGGAAATCCCGGTGCCCGCTACGCCGGCACCAGGCACAACCTGGGCTTCGAGGTCGCGAAGCTCGCAGCCGAGCGCTGGAACCTCCCAAAGGCAAAGAGGAAGTACGCCGGGCAATACACGGAGGGCCGGATCGCGCCCGGCGGCCCCCGTGTGGCTGTGCTGCTGCCGCAGACGTACATGAACGACGTGGGCAACTCGGTCGGCCCTGCTGGCGGGGCCCTGAAGCTCGACCTCGACCGCATCGTGGTCGTCCACGACGAGATCGACTTGCCATTTGGCCGCATCGAGACGCGGCTGGGTGGGGGGCTGGCGGGGCACAACGGACTGAAGTCGCTGAAGGCGGCCCTCGGAAGCGCTGACTTCCGCCGCATCCGCGTAGGCGTCGGCCGGCCCGACACGACAGACCCGGAGGTCGTCTCCTCCTACGTGCTGTCACGCTTCGATGAGCCGAAGGAGACGGTATGGGAGCTGATAGAGCGGTCAGCGGACGAACTAGAGCGGTTGGTGAAGTCGTAAGCGAGGACCACGAGGCGGTGCTTCGCGAGGCGTTCCGGCGCTGGAACGAAGGCGACTTCGAAGGCACGACGGACTTGATGCACCCCGACGTGGAGTGGCGAACCGCGGGGCTGTTCCCGGACCTGGCGCCCGTCTACCGCGGGCGGGACGGCGTACGGAAGTTCTGGCGTGACTTCACCGGGCCCTGGGAGGAGATCGTGCTGGAGCCCCTGCGGTTCGAGGTGGTGGGGGACGTTGCGATCGTCGACACTCGCTTTCGCGCCCGGGGTCGGGGCGGCATCGCGGTGGACATCACGCTCTTCAACCGCTTCATCCAGCGCGACGGCCTGACTTCCTGCGCTCAGAGCTACCCCACCCGCGAGGAGGCTTTGGCAGCCGCGGGCCTGGGCAAAGGCCCCTCCTAGACTTGGGTAGAGCGCCGCGCGGGGCCGCCCGGGCGGCCGTTCATCGTGCCCGATGTCTCTTAGACAGCTCCTGACATACGCCCATGAGGACGACGCCGTCGCCGCCCTGAGCGAGGCAGCCCGCCGCGAGCCCCAGCGGGCGTTCGTGTCGGCGAGCATGCGCCCCTACCTCCTCGCCAGCCTGCTCGACGCCGAGTCTGGCCGGCCGGCGCGGGTGGTCGCCGGCGACGACCGCGCGGCCCGCGACCTGGCAGCCGACCTCAAGGTCTTCCTCGCCCCACGGCCGGTCCGCTTTTATCCGGCACGGGGCGTGCGGTACGAGTCGCATCTGGCACCGCCCCCCCACCTTGTCGGCCTTCGGATCGCCGCGCTCGACGACATGCTGGATGACGAGGGCGAGCCGGCGGTGCTCGTGGCCTCGGCGGTGGCGCTGGCGGAAAAGGTGCCAGACCCGGCGCTTCGGCCGCACGGCTTCAGCCTGGAGCGCGGCGGCTTGCTCGACCTGGAGGAGACGGTCGGGAAACTCGCGGCCTGCGGCTACCAGCGGGTGGACCAGGTCGAGGAGCGGGGCGAATTCGCCGTCCGTGGCGACATCCTCGACGTCTATCCGGCAACCGAGGAGCGGGCCGTGCGCTGCGAGCTATTCGACGTCGAGGTGGAGCGGCTCACGTTTTTCTCGACCTTCACGCAGCGTTCGCTGGAGGAGGTGGAGCGCGTGGAGATCGCGCCTGCCGCCGAGCTCGCCCCCGAGCACCGCGAGCTCGCCGAGATCGCCGCGGAGGATGGCGAGTATCCCGGAATTCGTGAGGCACGGACGCTGAGCGAATTATTGCCGGTCGCTCGCTTCGGAGAGCTGCTCCAGCTGCTGCCGCCGGAGGCGCTCGTGGCGGTGTCCGCCGAGGAGGAGCTGGCCCCGGCGCTGCGCGACTACTGGGAGGACGTAACGGTGAGCTTCCACGACAAGGACGCCCATCAGCTCTACGTCAGGCCCGACCGCCTGCAGGAGGCGCTCGACTCGAGAGCGGCCGTGCGCCTCTCGAGCATCTCGGGCGATCAGCCCCATGCGTTCCGCGCACAGTCCGCCGACACCTCGGCCCGCTCTCTCAAGGACGCGGAGCCCGAGCTCGAGAAGCTCGTGCGCTCCGGCTACCGAACGGTGGTCGCCTGGGCGCGGCGGGGAGAGGCGGAGCGGGCCCAGTACAACCTCGCTCGCGTGACTGCCCCCATGCTCGACGGCCAGCCCCCTCCGAAGGAGCCGGGCGTGGCGTTCGCCGCCGCCAGCCTTCGGGAGGGGTTCCTTTCGCCCGCCCTCAAGCTGGCGATCCTCCCAGAGCATCGGCTCCTGCGACGACGACGTGCCGAGCCCGGCCCGCGACCGGCGGGGGCCGGCGCCCTGGCCTCGTTCACGGAGCTGCGCGCCGGGGCCCCGGTCGTCCACGAGGACCACGGCATCGCCCGCTTCGCCGGCTTCGAGACCAAGACGGTGGGCGGCATAACTCGCGACTACCTGGAGCTCGAGTTCAGGGACGGCGACCGGGTTTTCGTGCCCTCGGACCAGCTCCACAAGATCAGCCGCTACGTCGGCGCGGACGCCGCGGACCCGCCCCTCTCGAAGCTGGGCGGCAAGCAATGGGAGCAGATGAAGCTGCGGGCGCGCCGGGCCGCCGAGGCGCTGGCGGGCGAGTTGATCACCCTCTACGCCGAGCGGCGCCGGCGGGCGGGGCACGGCTTCCCTCCCGACACCGACTGGCAGGTGGAGTTCGAGCAGCGCTTCCCGTACCGGGAGACCCCCGATCAGCTCGACGCGATCGAGGCGGTGCGCGCCGACATGGAAGAGGCGCGACCGATGGATAGGCTCATCTGCGGCGACGTGGGCTACGGGAAGACCGAGGTCGCCCTGCGCGCGGCGTTCAAGGCGGCGAACGACGGCAAGCAGGTGATGTTCCTCGTGCCGACCACGGTGCTCGCCCAGCAGCACCTCGGGACATTCGTCGAGCGGCTGCGCGACTACCCGCTCGAGATCGAGATGGTGTCGCGGTTCCGCAGCCCGGCCGAGGCGCGGTCGGCGCTCGAGCGCTTCCGAGAGGGGCGCGTCGACGTCCTGATCGGCACCCACCGCCTGCTCTCGCGAGACGTGCGCCCGAAGGACCTCGGCCTGCTGATCGTGGACGAGGAACAGCGGTTCGGCGTTCGCCAGAAGGAGCTGCTGCGTCAGCTCAGGCTCAAGGTCGACGTTCTGTCGCTATCCGCCACGCCGATTCCCCGGACGCTCCAGATGTCGCTGGCCGGCCTGCGCGACATCTCGGTGATCGAGACCCCGCCCGAGGGACGTCGCCCGGTTAAGACCTACGTCGGCGAGTACGACGAGGAGCTGGTGCGCCGGGCCATCGAACGGGAGCTGGCGAGGGGAGGCCAGGCGTTCTTCCTGCACAACCGCGTGGAGACGATCGACGAGACCACCGAGCGGGTCCGGGCGTTCGTCCCGCGGGCGAGGGTGGCGGTGGCGCACGGCCAGATGGAAGAGCGCAGGCTGGAGCGCACCATGCTCGGCTTCCTGCGCGGCGAGGCAGACGTGCTCGTGTGCACGACGATCGTCGAGTCGGGACTCGACATCGCCGGCGCCAACACGCTCATCGTCGAGCGCGCGGACGAGCTCGGGCTGGCGCAGCTGTACCAGATCCGGGGCCGGGTGGGGCGCTCCCGCGAGCGGGCGTACGCCTACCTCCTCTACCCCTCCGCCGCGGCGCTCGGCGAGCACGCGGCCGCCCGGCTCGCGACCCTGTCCGACTACACCGAGCTGGGCTCGGGATTCAAGATCGCCATGCGCGACCTGGAGATCCGCGGGGCAGGCAATCTTCTCGGTGAGGAGCAGTCGGGACACGTCGCCGCGGTCGGCTTCGAGCTGTACGTGTCGATGCTGGACGAGGCGGTCGCGGCGCTCACCGGCACGGCCGCCGACGAGGCCCCCGAGCCGGTGCGCATGGACGTGCCCGTCGACGCCTTCGTCCCCGGCGACTACGTGCCCTACGAGGCGGCGAAGATCGAGGTGCACCGCCGGATCGCCGGCGCGCGCGAGGTAGCGGACCTGATCGTGTTGCGCGAGGAGCTCGAGGACAGGTTCGGCCCCGTGCCCCCGCCGTTGGACAACCTGATCCGCCTGCAGGACGCACGCATCAAGCTGGGCCGAGCGGGAGCCCGCTCCGTGGACTTCGCCCGTAGCCGCCTGGCGGTGGCGCCCATCGAGCTTGACTCGCGCGGGGCCAAGGCACTCCGCGGGCGGCTGCCCGAGGCGATCTACGAGTCGGGTCGCAGCACGGTCCGCGTTCGCGTACCTGAGGACCCCGCCGCGCGCTTCCCGGCGGTCGTGGCCGCCGCCGAGGCGATCCTCGAGACCGCGACAGACCCGACGTTGGGAGGCCCCGGGCCTCCAAACGGCTCTTCTGACGGCCAGGCGTCCCCCAAGCGAGATTGAGGTCGCTACCATCCGCCACCGCGCCGGCAAAGGGGTATCTCCCGCCGGCGCCGTGCTTACTCGCGCTTTACGAAAAGCCTTTAGACAGCATTCGATGACACCTCCCTTGAGCAAGCTCGCCCTGGCCGCCGCCACGGCGAGCATCGGCGCCGCACTGGTCGCGGGCTGCGGCAACGACGTGCCGGCCGGGTCCGTCGCCAAGGTCGGCGACGAGACGATTACGAAGAAGGACTTCGACAAGTGGCTGACGACGGCGGCGAGTGGCCAGTCCCAGGGCGGTCGCGCGGTGGTTCCCGACCCGCCGAGCTACGAGAGGTGCGTCTCCGCCAAGGGCAAGCAACCCTCCCAGGGCGGCTCGAAGCCTTCCGCAGCGCAGCTCAAGAAACAGTGCAAGCAGGAGTACGACCAGCTCAAGGGCGAGGTCATGCAGTTCCTCATCCAGTCGGCGTGGGTGCAGCAAGAGGCCGATGCCCGCGGGGTGAAGGTCTCCGACGCCGAGGTCAAGCGCTCGCTCGAGGACCAGAAGAAGCAGGCCTTCCCGAACGAGAAGGCCTACAAGAAGTTCCTTGCCAGCTCCGGCATGACCGAGCAGGACATCCTCTTCCGGGTCAAGCTCGACCAGCTCCAGCAGAAGCTGACGCAAAAGATCACCGAGGACGAGGCCAAGGTCTCCGATGCCGACATCAGGCAGTACTACGAGAAGAACAAGACGCGGTTTGCCCAGCCGGAGCGCCGTGACATCAACGTGGTGTTGACCAAGACGAAGGCGAAGGCCGAGCAGGCGAAGCGCGCGCTCGACAAGCGGCAGAGCTTCAAGTCGGTGGCCAAGAGGTACTCGATCGACTCGGCCTCGAAGTCGCAGGGAGGCAAGCTCCCCGACGTGGCCAAGGGCCAGCAGGAGAAGTCGCTGGACAAGGCCGTCTTCGCCGCCGAGAAGGGCAAGCTCTCGGGTCCCGTCAAGACGCAGTTCGGCTGGTACGTCTTCGAGGTGACCAAGGTCAAGAAGGCCACGCAGCAGTCGCTCGGCCAGGCGAAGCAGACGATTCGCAACCTGCTGCGCTCGCAGCGGCAGCAGAAGGCCCTCGACAGCTTCATCAAGAACTTCCGCGAGGACTACAAGGACAAGACCGTCTGCGCCGAGGACTACCGGATTGCGGAGTGCAAGAACGGCCCGAAGGAGAAGACGAACACGGGTCCGGCCCCGGGTGGCGCTCCGGGAGGCGGGGCTCCACAGCAGCCGCCGCCCTCGGGGGGCGCGCCCCAGGCTCCGCCCTCCGGCGGCGGTTCGCAGGCTCCGCCCTCGGGCGGCGGTTCGCAGGGGCAGCCCAGCCCGTAGTGGCCGGCGGTCCGTCGGCACAGGCCGCGTCGGCGCTCGTCCGCCTCGACGAGATCACGAGACGCCTGCGTAGGGAGTGCCCGTGGGACAGGGAGCAGGACGAGCGCTCGATCGTGCCCCACACGGTCGAGGAGGCCTACGAACTGGCGGATGCCGTCCATGGGGGCGACGACGCCCGTCTGGTCGACGAGCTGGGGGACGTCCTCTTCCAAGTCGAGTTCCTGTCGCTGCTGCTGGAGGAGCGCGGCGCCGGGAGCCTCGCCGAGGTGGCCGACCACTGCCGTGAGAAGCTGATCCGCCGCCATCCCCATGTCTTCGGCGAAGTGGAGGCGAGGACCGCCGGCGAGGTGCTGCGGAACTGGAACCAGATCAAGCGCGAGGACGAGCGGGGCGGCGAGCTGTTCGGCCGTATCCCCGAGACGCTTCCCTCGACGCTCTACGCGAAGAAGCTGCTGAAGCGCGCCGAGGGCACCGGCCCGAGGCCGCCGGCCCGAGGCGAGGGCCGGGGTGACTTCGAAGAGCTCGGGGAGCGGCTGCTCGCGGCCGTGCGAGACGCCGTGGACGCGGACGTCGACCCCGAGCTCGCCCTCCGTTCTGCGGCGGATCGCTTCCGCCGACGGGTCGAGGCCGGATGAGCGCCATCGAGCGGGTCCACGCCCGCCAGATCCTGGACAGCCGTGGCAACCCGACCGTGGAGGTCGACGCGGTGCTCTCT
>JBKPHP010000185.1:0-4247 GCA_046729895.1 Actinomycetota bacterium | reverse complement strand
TGCTCGACCAGCGCGGCGTCAGGCTAGCCCACGAGCCGAAGCCGCATCCGCTCGACGTGCTCGCGCTCGTGGTCGCGATGCGCCGCGAACAGCTCCGCGGCTTCGCTCGTGCCTTTCGCCCCGAAGTCTTTAGGAGCCGCCGCCATCCGCAGGCATGCGGATGCCCGTTCCGGGGACTAGTCAACCCAATGACGCTCCTGGCCGGGCTGTTGCTTGCGGGTCTATCCGCCCTGGTGAGCCAGGTGGGGTTCCTGCTGCGCCACCGCGGTGCCGTGAACGCGCCGGACGTGGACGCCCGACATCCGCTGGGAAGCGCGATCGCGCTCTTCCGGTCGAAGTGGTGGTCGATCGGCTATGGGCTGGCCGCGCTCGCGTATCTCCTGCATGTGGGCGCCCTCTCGCTCGTGGCCCTCTCCCTGGTCCAGGCGGTCCTGGCAGGCGGGCTCGTTCTGCTGGCGGTGATCGCCGAGCGCTACTTCGGCTTCGAGCTCACAAGCCGCCAGTGGGTCGGTGTCGCGGTCAGCGCCCTGGGCCTCGCCCTGCTGGCGGTGACGGGCGAGTCCCGCTCGGGCCAGGAGACCGCCGACTACTCCGTCGCCGCGATGATCGCCTTCGAGGGCGGGCTGGTGGCGGCCGGCACCGGGCTGATCCTCTGTTACCGGCTGCCGCGGGCACGCGGCGAGTTCGGCGTGCTTCTCGGGCTTGCGGCGGGGCTCCTGTTCACGGTCACCCACGTCGCGGTCAAGGCCATGAGCGGCAAGGCCGACGCGGCCTTCACAGAGATCTTGCTGAACCCCTTCCTGTTGCTGGCCGTCGCCTGTGCCGTGGTCGCCTTCTTCGCCTCCGCACGCTCGCTCCAGATCGGCCCCGCGGTACCGGTGATCGCCGTCACCTCGATTGCCGGGAACGCCTCGGCGATCCCGGCCGGGATCGTGGTCTTCGGCGATCCGCTGGGGCATGACGCGCAGGCAGTGGCGATACGCACCTTTGCCTTCCTTCTCGTGGTGGCGTCCGCGGCGCTCATCCCGGCGCCCACGCGGGCCGCCGCGGCCGTCCGGGCGCAAGAGCAGACTGACCGCCTGCCCGCTCTCACATAGGAGGAGAGATGAACGACCAGTACCCGGTGCGGTTCTCCGTCGCCTACCCGGACCGTGCGTTGGATCGACTGAGCACCGCCTTCCGCATATTCACGGTGATCCCGATCGCCATCGTGCTCGACTCGATCGGCGGCTACGGCGCCAACTACGGCGGCTGGGCGGCCGGTTCCACGACGATCGCCGTCGGCGGCACGGGCGTGCTCTTCGTGCCGCCGCTTCTGATGATCCTGTTCCGCCAGAAGTATCCGCGCTGGTGGTACGACTGGAACCTCGAGCTGCTGCGCTTCACCAACAGGGTGGGCATCTACGTCGCCCTGATGGACGACCGCTACCCGTCAACGGACGAGCAGCAATCCGTCCAGCTCGAGTTCCCCTATCCCGACGCGCAGCGGGGCCTCAACCGCTGGCGCCCGCTGGTCAAGTGGTTTCTGGCCATCCCGCACTACTTCGTGCTGTTCTTCCTCTATATCGGGGTGTTCTTCGTGGTGATAGTCGCCTGGTTCGCGATCCTGTTCACGGGCCGCTATCCGCGGGGAATCTTCGACTACGTGGAGGGCGTGATCCGCTGGCACAACCGCGTGATCGGTTATGCGTTCATCCTGGTGACGGACCAGTATCCGCCGTTCCGGCTGGCTCCCTGACTGGTCGCCAGTCACCAGTCGCCAGTCGCCAGGGCTTGGGCTCCATTCCTGGCGACTGGCGCGTGGCGACTGGCGACTCGAGTTGGGCCGCAGCGATCTATCGCCAGGTCCAGTCGCGAACCTCCGGGTGGTCGTCCCCGTGCTCGCGCGTGTGCATGCGATGCCGTAGCCGCTCGTCGACCATGTGCTGGCGGAGGTGGGCCTCGCGCTCGCCGAGGCCGGGCACACGGTCGATCACGTCCATGACCAGGTGGAAGCGATCGAGGTCGTTGAGCATCGCCATGTCGAAGGGCGTCGTGGTGGTGCCCTCTTCCTTGTAGCCCCGCACGTGCAGCTGGTCGTGCCCATGGCGACGGTAGGTCAGCCGGTGGATCAGCCACGGGTAGCCGTGGAAGGCGAAGATCACCGGTCGGTCGTCGGTGAAGAGCGCGTCGTACTCGGCATCGGGAAGCCCATGTGGATGCGCGGACTCCGGCACGAGCCGCATCAGGTCGACCACGTTCACCACCCGAACCTTGAGATCGGGCAGGTGCTCGCGCACCATGGCCGCCGCGGCCAGCGTCTCGAGCGTCGGGACGTCGCCGCAGCAGGCCAGCACCACGTCGGGCTCCTGACCGTCGTCGTTGGACGCCCAGTCCCAGGTGCCCAGGCCACGCGTACAGTGCGCCACCGCTTCCTCGAGGGACAGGTAGTCGAGAGCCGGCTGCTTGCCGGCCACGATCACGTTCACGTAGTGGCGGCTGCGGAGGCAGTGATCGGCCACCGAGAGCAGGCAGTTCGCATCGGGCGGCAGGTAGACCCGGATCACCTCGGGCTTCTTGTTCACGACGTGGTCGATGAAGCCGGGGTCCTGGTGGGAGAAGCCGTTGTGGTCCTGGCGCCAGACGTGCGAGCTGAGCAGGTAGTTGAGCGACGGGAGCGGCCGTCGCCAGGGGATCTGGCGGGTCACCTTCAGCCACTTGGCGTGCTGGTTGAACATCGAGTCCACGATGTGGATGAAGGCCTCGTAGCAGTTGAAGAGGCCGTGCCGGCCGGTCAGGACGTAGCCCTCGAGCCAGCCCTGGCAGAGGTGCTCCGACAGCACCTCGAGCACGCGCCCGTCGTGGGAGACGTGGTCGTCGGTCGGCAGGATCGCCGCCCTCAGCAATCGATTGGTCGCCTCGAACACAGGGTCCAGCCGGTTGGAGGCGGTTTCGTCCGGCCCGAAGACGCGGAAGTTCGAGGCCTCCCCGTTCATCCGCATCACGTCGCGGAGGTACTGGCCCAGCACGCGGGTGGCCTCGCTCGAGCTCGTGGCGGGCTCGGGCACCTCCACCGCGTAGTCGCGGAAGTCCGGCAGGAGCAGGTCGCGCAGCTGCCGTCCGCCGTTCGAGTGCGGGTTCGAGCCCATTCGCCGCTCGCCCTCGGGCGCCAGCTCCGCGAGCTCCGGGATGAGCGTGCCGTGCTCGTCGAAGAGCTCCTCGGGCCCGTAGCTCCGCATCCACTGCTCGAGCTGGGCGAGGTGCTCGGGGTTGTCGCGCACGTGCGCGAGCGGCACCTGGTGCGAGCGAAACGAGCCCTCCACGGGCAGCCCGTCCACCTCCTTCGGGCCCGTCCAGCCCTTCGGCGTCACGAGCACGATCGCCGGCCAGCGCGGCCGCTCCTCGCTGCCCTCCTCGCGCGCGGCCCGCTGGATCTCGGCGATCCGGCCCGCCGCCGCGTCGAGGGTCGCGGCCATCTCCCGGTGCATCGCCTCGGGCCGCGATCCCTCGACGAACAGGGCCTCGTAGCCATAGCCGGTCAGGAGCTCGCGCAGCTCCTCTCGCGGAATGCGCGCGAGCACGGTCGGGTTCGCGATCTTGTAGCCGTTCAGGTGCAGAATCGGCAGCACGGCGCCGTCGTGGACCGGGTCGAGGAACTTGTTCGAGTGCCAGCTCGCTGCGAGCGGCCCCGTCTCCGCCTCGCCGTCGCCAACGACGCAGGCGACCAGCAGGTCGGGGTTGTCGAAGGCGGCGCCGTAGGCGTGCAGCAGCGAGTAGCCCAGCTCGCCGCCCTCGTTGATCGAGCCCGGCACCTCGGCGGCGACGTGGCTCGGCACGCCGCCCGGGAAGGAGAACTGCCGGAACAGCTTGCGCATCCCTTCCTCGTCCTGGGTGATGTGCGGGTAGGCGTCGGTGTAGCTGCCCTCGAGGTAGGTGTTGGCGAGGATCGCGGGCGCGCCGTGCCCCGGGCCCGTGACGTAGAGAACGCCAAGGTCGCGCTCCTTGATGACGCGGTTGAGGTGCACGTAGACGAAGCTCAGGCCAGGCGCCGTGCCGAAGTGGCCGAGCAGGCGCGGCTTCACGTGCTCGGGCTTGAGCGGCTCGCGGAGCAGCGGGTTGTCGAGCAGGTAGATCTGCCCCACCGAGAGATAGTTGGCGGCCCGCCAGTAGGCGTGGATACGCCGCAGCTCGTCGTCCGTCAGGGGAATCATCGCCCCTCCCTTCCGCCCAGCAGGGCCTCAGCGTCGCGCGTCATCACCTGCGCCTCG
>JBKPHP010000184.1:0-14008 GCA_046729895.1 Actinomycetota bacterium | reverse complement strand
GCCGCGCGGCGCGAGCTCGGCCAGCCGGCGCGCCGCGGCCGCGTAGCGCTCGTCCCGCGCGCCCGCGAGCGCGAGGAGGGGCAGGTCGAGGCGGTGAAGCTCCGTCCACACGGGCTCGAGGGCGCCCTGGCCCGCCGTCCGCAACAGCGAGGCGAGCTGACCGGGGTCGTGGCTCAGCCGCCCAGGGCGCTGCTGCTCGACCACCGCGTCCGACTGATCGGCGAACAACGGCTGGCGCTCCCAGATCGCCACGATGCTCTCGATCGACGAGCGCTCCATCCAGCCCGCCAGCTTCTCATCGGCCTCCGCACGGGCCGACCGTTCGGCCGCGTCCTCGATGCCGGCCGTGGCACCGACCGTCACCAGGCCCGCACAGCGGCCCGGCGCGCGGAGCGCCGCCCGCAGGGCGAGTCGCCCTCCCAGTGAGTAGCCCACGAGGACTGCATCCTGCGCCGCCTCTGCGATCTCCTCGAGCCTCCCCTCCAGGGTGTGCTGCCGATGGTCGAGCAGGGTGCTCGGATAGCGTTCGGGCAGCAGCTCGGCCACCGGACGCCAGGCATCTCCGCGCTGCATGAACCCGGGGACGAACAGCACCATCGTGAGCCAGATCATCCCCGTCAACCGCACCTACGCGCCGCTGCAGGCCTTCGTCGACGAGCTCGGGCGCTGCGGGCTGACGCACGCGGTGACCTGCCCGGGGTCCCGCAACGCGCCGCTGATCCTCACCCTGGCGGCTCAGGAGGAACTGCAGAGCATCTCGGTGATCGACGAGCGGGCGGCGGGCTACCTGGCGCTCGGGCTCGCGAAGGCCAGCGGCAGGCCGGTCGCGATCACCTGCACCTCCGGAACCGCCGCCGCCAACCTGCATCCCGCCGTGGTCGAGGCGCACGAGGCGCGCGTACCGCTCATCGTCCTGACGGCCGACCGGCCTCCGGAGCTGCGCGACGTCGGGGCCGGGCAGGCGATCGACCAGCTGCACATCTACGGGAGCGCGGCGAAGTGGTTCGTCGAGGTCGGCAACCACGAGCCGGGCAGGCCGGCCGCCGTGCACCATCGGGCGCTCGCCTGCCGCGCCTGGTGGACGGCGCTGGGTGGCAGGCCGGGGCCCGTCCACCTCAACTTCCCGCTGCGCGAGCCGCTGGCACCCGTCCCGGAGGACTTGGCCGCCGAGACCTGGGAGGGGCGCGACGGCCGGCGGCCCTGGGTCGAGCTCCGCGAGCATTCGAGCGCGCCCGACGCCAACGACGTGCAGCGACTTGCCGAGCGGATCGCCGGGTCGCCGAGGGGCGTCATCGTGTGCGGGCCAACCGGCGAGGACGTCGCCGAGCCGGTCGCCCGGCTGGCCGGCGAGGCCGGCTGGCCGGTACTCGCCGAGCCGACCTCCGGGGTCCGCTGCGGCGAGCACGATCGCTCCCACGTCATCGCGCACTACGACGTGCTCCTGCGCGTGGAGAAATTCGCCAGGCGGTTGCGGCCCGAGCTCGTGCTCCGCGTCGGCGACACTCCGACCTCCAAGCCGCTCCGCGAGCTCCTGGCGGTGGTCCCGCAGGTGGTGCTCGACGCCCACGCCGCCTGGCACGAGCCGACCCGCTCCGCCGAGCTTCTCTTGCACGCGGCCGCGGCACCGGCGTGCGACGCTCTGGCGGCCGCGCTCGAGATGCGCACGAGCGAGCGCGACCCCTCCTGGCTCCGCGCCTGGCGGCAGGCGGACTCGGCGGTGCCCAGGGCCCTTGCCGAGTCCCCCGACCCCTTCGAGCCCAAGGCGCTCGCCGCGATCGAGCCGGCGTTGCCGGCCGGCGCGTCCGTCTGGGTCGGCTCGTCGATGCCCATCCGCGACGTCGAGGCCTACTTCCCCCAGTCCGATAAGCCAATCCGCTTCCTCGCCAACCGCGGAGCGAACGGAATCGACGGCGTGGTCGCCTCCGCGGCCGGCGCCGCCCTCGCCGCGGAGGGGCGCGCATGGCTCCTGACCGGCGAGCTCGCGCTGCTTCACGACCTGGGCGGCCTGCTGGCGGCCGTGCGCGCCGGAGCCGAGCTGACCATCGTCTGCCTCGACAACGGCGGCGGCTCGATCTTCGACTTCCTCCCGGTGGCGGAGGCCGCGGATCCGAAGGCCTACGAGCGGCACATCGCCACGCCCGCCGGTGTGGAGCTCGAGCGCGTGGCAGCGCTCGCCGAACTGTCACACAGGACCGCGAGCAGCCCGGCGGAGGTCGCCTCGGCGGCGGCCCAGCCCGGTCTCGTAGAGGTCCGAACCGACCGTGCCGAGAACGTCAGGCTCCACCGCGAGGTCGTCGCGCGGGTGGCGGCCGCCCTCGGCTGAGCGATCTCGCTACCTTGGCGGGAGGGAGTGCGCCCCGTTCACAGGGAGGGAGTTCGTCCGCATGGTGGCAGATCGATTGACGTCGCTTGACGCCTCGTTTCTCGAGGTGGAGACGGCGTCCGCGCATATGCACGTGGGCTGGGCCGCCTCGTTCGCGCCACCGAAGGAGGGTCCCCCGCCGAGCTTCGAGCAGCTGCGCCACCACATCGGCCGCCGGCTCGGGCGGGCCCCCCGTTACCGCCAGCGGCTCGCGCACGTGCCACTCGGGCTGAACCGGCCGGTATGGGTCGACGATCCCGAGTTCGACATCGAGCGACACGTACGGAGGGCGCCCGACGGCGATCTGGCCGGGTTGGCCGACAAGGTGATGTCCACGCCGCTGGCACGCGACCGGCCGCTCTGGGAGATGTGGATCGCCGATCGCCTCGAAGGCGGCGGCCTCGGCGTCGTGGGGAAGGCGCACCACTGCATGGTGGACGGCATCGCCGCCGTGGAGCTCGCGGCGCTGCTACTCGATCCGGTCCCCGACGCCCCGCCGGACGAGCCGGAGCGCTGGACACCGGCGCCGCCTCCGGGGCTTCCTCGGCGGCTGGTCGAGGGCGTGGTGGATCGCGTGGCGCGCGAGCTCGACCTCGTCACGCTGCCCGCGAAGGTCGCCGCCTCGCCGCGCCGCGCCGGCTCCTTCGCGAGGCGAGCCGCCAACGCCCTGGTCAGCTCGTTCGCTCCGACGGCCCCGGCGCGGGTGCTCAACGAGCCCCTCTCGCCCTATCGCCGCCTGGCCACGACCACGCATTCGCTCGACGACCTGAAGCAGGTGAAGCGGGCCTTCGGGACCACGCTCAACGACGTTGTGCTCGCGGTCTCCGCCGGCGCATTGGCCGGCTACCTCTCCGAGCGCGGTCAGGAGCCCCGCCGGCTCAAGACCATGGTGCCCGTCAACGTGCGCGACCAGCGCAACGACGGCGAGCTCGGCAACCGCATCTCGTTCCTGTTCCTGGATCTCCCCTGTGACGAGCCGGATCCGGTGCCTCGCCTGCGGGAGGTGCGCGCCGCCGCCCGCCGGCGCAAGGAGCGCGGTGACGCACAGGGGTCAGACGCGGTGCTCGATCTCGTGAGCCACGCCCCGTCCGTGCTCCAGCGAGTCGTGTCGCGGCTGGTGGCGAGCCCGAGGACCTTCAACCTCGTGGTCTCCAACATCCCCGGGCCGCAGCAGCCGCTCTACATGTCGGGGTGCGAGCTGCTGGACGCATACCCCGGGTGCCGCTTGCCGACCGTCACACGCTCTCGATCGGCTTCACCAGCGTCGCCGGACGGGCCTGTTTCGGCCTCTACGCGGACCGCGACGCACTGCCGGACGCCGATGAGCTGGCGGCGGACCTCGATGCCTCGATGGAGGAGCTGCTCGACCGGAGCCGGGATCCCGAGCCCGTGCGAGGGTAGGCCGACGGTCGGCTGTCCTTGCGGGCGCCGGAGACGATCTCTGCGGGCACTCGGCCCTTCGCAGGGGTCCGTTGTGGGCTCGGTCGTGGTTGGAGTAGGCGAGTATTCGTCGAGGTCGCGTTCGCGCGTCCAGGTGTCTTGATCGGCGACGGATCCTGAAGAGTCGCGCGGACGCCCCGGCCAGCTGGCCCGGGCGTCCCACTTCAGACGGTTCCGCGGAACCGCCCCACCGACCTCAAAGGTGTCGGGACACGTCGGGGTTAGGCCCGCTCCCGTCCCGCATCTCCTTGGGCGAAAGGCAGGCTTCCGTCGGGCGGCCGCGGTTCGAACGCTCAGCGGCCACGAGCTTCGGGCCTACGGTGGCATGGCGACTTTTCCCGACATATTCCGGAAAAGGCGCCACACCCCCTGGCCCGTGATCCGGCTAATTGGCATCCCTTCGGTCGAGCGGCCGACCACCCCTGACCGGCGGGCATAGGTATAGGCGAGACGCGGGTTTCCTCTTCCTACCCAGCCGCATTCTCGCCCACCAAGAGCGAGAAGGGAGTCCGGCCCTTAAGGCCGGGCCGGCTGCGTACCGGCCTCGCTGTTCGCCGGCGGCCCCACGTTGGGGGCGCGCCCGCGGCGCAGGAAGGGGAACCGCTGGCCGTTGTAGAGTGACGGCGGCTGCACGAAGCACGGCGGCGCCGGCCCGTCGGGGGGAGATGGGACCGCGTTGCGGCGCTCGCCGCCGGAGGGACGGCAGTCGAAGCTCTCTATGACCCCGAGGGGCGTGGCGCGCTGGTACGCGTTCGGCGCGATGTACGCGTTCCCGCGCTCGTAGGGCGGCCGCGTGTTCTGACGCCGGAACGAGCGCGGTTCGAGCATCGCGATCTGCGGCAGGTAGTGCTCGGCGCCCGAGGTGCGTGTGTAGCCACCCTCGCCGTTGCCTCCCAGGGCGTGGCCGCCCACCGTTATGAAGTCCGCGACCTGCCCCCTGGCGAAGGCGAGGTAGGACAGGATCGGGTTCAGCTCCGGCATGAACACGTGCACGGCGCCGAGCACCGGCCTCGCCCCGCGCAGCACCCGGTTGAGCTGCGGCAGCCCCACGTCGGCGGCGCTGATGAACGGGCCCAGGTCGTGAAACAGGGCCTCCAGGTTCGGCGCGAGATCAGCCAGGTCGCGCAGCGTCGGCCCGAGGTCTCTGGCGGGGCGCTTCAGATCGGTGGCCAACGGGTCCGCGTTGCGAGCGAAGCGCTCGAGCCGCAGCATCGTCGCACGCGTCTCGCGAAGGAATGTCGGGAACACGTGGAAGGTGTCGGCGAGCGCCCGGTCCCTGGAGGCAAGCGCGCCGAACGTGCGGTTGCCGTTCACGATGAGTCCGCGCAGCGCGCCGTTCTCTCGTGAGATCGCGCCGAACACCCTGCCGGTATTGCGGACGAGGCGGCGCAGCGCGATCTCCTGGTCGTCGAGCGGCTTCAGCAGCCTGGTGCCGCTCTCGAAGAACGGAGCCGCATTACCGAGCGTGTCGTTGATGTTCTGCGCGTAGTCGCCGCTCGTGATGATGCCGGACTCGTGCAGCCACTCGCGGAAGTTTTTTCGCGTCCGCGAGTCGAAGCTGGAGAAGATCTCGTCCAGCTCCACGGTCTGCTTGACGTGTCCGTCCGGCAGCCTTCCGTGGTCCGGCAGCTTGCCCGAGCTCTTGTGGCCGGGCGAGAGCTCCACGTACGTCTCCCCAAGCAGCGACTTCTGCCGCAGTACCACTTGCGTGTCGCGCGGGATCGGGGCGAAGCGGGAGTCGAGCTCGATCGTCGCAAGCGTACGCCTGCCGCCGTCGGTGAGCGCCCGCTTCTTCACCTTGCCGACGTCCACACCGGCCATCCGGACGTCGGACTCCTCCACGAGGGTCGCGGCCTCCGGGAACGCGACCTTGAACTGGTAGCCCTTCGGCTTGAGCGGCACGGTGCCGCCGAAGGAGATCCACAGGAACAGCAGCAGCCCGAACACCGACAGGGCGAACCCCACCATCGCGGCGAGTTTCTTGAGGTTTGGTGTCTCCTTGACCATTTCTAGAAGCTGCAGGCCCCGAATCCGCCCGACTTTGCGACAAGGTTCTGCAGCAGGGTCTCCGACGTCCCGCCGACCTGATTGATGAGTTGCTGGAGGAGGTCCGGCTGAGTCGCGCTGATCTCCCCCAGCACCAGCGTGAGGAGGCCGGTCGCGGCCGCGGGGTCCAGCCCACAGATCGTGACTCGGCGCCAGGGCCCCTGCGCGTCGGCCGTGTTGAACAGGGAGACGCCGTTCTGCGCCGTCCAGGCCAGCCAGTAGAGGAGGCCCTCCTGGCGGGCGCGCTGCTGCGCCACCGACTTCCCGCCGAGCCCCTCGGCGCCGCGGGGGTTGTAGGCCCCGATGTTGAAGAATCGGTTGAGCCCCCCAACCGAGCGCGTCAGGTCCGGGGCCGCCCGGGCGGTGGAGCGGGCGGCACTCGCGAGGTCCTTCGTGTAGGGCGTGGCCAGCCTGACGAAGGGCCGGATTTGGGTCCGGAGCGCAGGCTCCGTCTGCCGCAGGAATGGGCGCACGGCGGCGTTGGTCGGGGCCAGCCTCCGGATCGCCGGACGAAGCGACTGGAGCGACGAGCGCAGCAGCGGGGCGAAGCGGTCGACCTGCCCCAGCGTCTGCTCGGTCCGGCGCAGGGTGGCCGGCAGTCTGGCCACGGCGAGCGAGATGTTCGGGCCCTGGCTTGCCGTGGCGGAGAACACGTCACGCGAGGCGGTGACCAGCCGCGTGAGGTCATCGGGATGGCGTCCGACCTCGGCGATGAGCTCCGAGTAGTTGTGGATCAGGCGCTTGAGGGCTCGACGGCGCCGGGCGGAGGCCTTGGTCACGCGCGCCAGGTCGCGATGCAGCGGCTCCAAGCGGCGGAACAGGTCGCGCAGGTTCCCGCCGCGCCCCTGCAAACCCTTCCCCGCGCCCGTCACGAGCAGCTTCAGGTAGTCCCGTGCGTCGGCGTCGAGCGCCTCGTAGATCTCGTCCGGGTTGACGTCCGGCGCCGTGTTCGTCACCGGGACCGTCCCCCCCTCCGGCACCGGCTGCCCAGAGCCCGGGCTCACTTCGAGGAGCATGTCCTTGAGCGGCGTCTTCGGCCGCAGCAGGATCGTCGCGTCCTCGCGGATGACGTTCTCGTACTTCGGCTTGATCTGGAGCTTGACGACGGCAACGCCGTTCTTGAGTTTCACGCCGCCGATCTCGCCGATCTCCACGCCCGCGACCCGGACCGTCTGCCCCTGTCCCGGGAGGACCGCCTGCGAGCTCTGGAACTCGACGTTGATCTCCTTCGGCTTCGCCTCGATGAAGGGGAAGCGCAGCCGCTGCTGGCTGAGGATGTAGGCGCCGATCCCGATCCCCAACACGATCAGGCCGAGGACGGCGAGCGCGTCGCGGAGGTGCTTGCGGATCGCGGTCGTCACTTCTTCCTCTCCTCCTTCGCCAGCGCGCGGAAGCGACGCTCGAGGGCGGAGAACTCGCCGCTGCGCAGCATCTGCCGCCAGCGGGCTCCCATCCGGCGGATCGCGGCCCCGGAGGCGCGCGGTCTGCTCGAGAACTGAGCGGCCGACCCGCCGGGCGCGGACAGGTTCGGAGGCTCCTGTGTCTCACAGGGCACGTCCGGGCGGTGGGGCGGCGGCGTCCGCGGGTTCGGCGGGGCCGCCGGCTCGATGCGGCCGGTCGAGAGGTTCGTCGGGTTGACGCCCTGGATGTGGTAGAAGGACGTGTTGGCGTCGTTCAGCCGGCTCTCCCCTGCTAGCCCGACCAGGCTCCGCGCGAGCTGGCGTCGGGCCTCCTGGTTCGAGTTGCCGGACTCGATGCTGGGGATCCTCGACTCGCCGAACGGCACCAGCACGGTGTTCGTGCAGGACGACAGGGCTCGACCCTGACGCAGCAGCGGCCGGAGCTGCACATTGAGCCGCACCAGGCTGGGCGTGGCGCGTCGCAGCTCTCGGGAGAGGCCCCGCAACTCGCTGGGACGCATCAGCAGCCGGCCCTGGCGCAACCAGGGGATTCCGACGTCGAGGGTCGGCCCCGAAGAGCGGACGCCGGGGAGCGCCTCGACGGCGAAGGCCCGCAGCGTCGGGAGGGCGTTGTCGAGCGAGGCGAGCGCAGGCATGCCGGCGCGGAGCGTGTCGCGGAGCGCGGGCACCGAGGCCTCCAGCGCGGTGTCCTCGCGCGCGAGCGCCCCCGCCGTCACGTTGAGGTCGGTGACGAGCTCCCGGAGCGCCTCGGGATTCGCCGCCAGGGCCGAGAACGCACGCTGGGAGCCGCGCAGGAGCCGCGGCACGTCGCGGCGGGGCTGCTCGCCGAGCAGCGCGTCGTTTGTGATCGCCGTGAAGCGATAGGCGGGCTCGAAGTAGCGGGCGGCGCGGTTGAAGGCCTCCGCCCCACCGCGCGAGAGCCCGCTCGAGTACTCGCGCAGCAACGTCTGGAGGTCGGTCCGCACGTCGCTCTGGAGCGCCCCGAGGATCTCCGAGAGCGACACCGACGAAGCGGTCTGCCGCACCGGCAGCACCTTCTCGTCGTCCCCGAGCACGGACGAGGAGGGCGAGCCGGGCTTGAGGTCCACGAAGTAGTTCCCCTCGAGGAATATCCGTGGCCGGACCTTGAGGGTCGCGTCCTCGTGGATCGGGAGCGCGGCCTTCTTGAGCTCCATGGTGACCTCCGCCGCCGCGGAGTCCTCGACGGCCTCGATCTTCTTGACCTTCCCCACCTCGACTCCCGCGATACGCACCGGCGCCTCCTGCTGGAGGTTGCGGGAGTCGGCGAACATCGCCTTGAGCTCGTACGGGTGCGAGAAGGGGTTGGTCTTGGTGAAGCCGAAGTAGGTGAGCAGCGCGATCACGACTAGCGCCAGGACGCCCGCCTTGAACGGGGTCATTCCCTGCCTGCGTGCGCCCGAGGAATCCGCCATCAGGGGATGTCCCTCAGTCGCCTGATGCCGAGCCGGCGGGTCACGTAGGTGCCGCCCGCGAGGCCGGGGGTGTCCTTGTCGACCACGATGTGGCTCCCGCCGCCCTCCAAGGGATTCGGCGACGGCGGGTAGCGCGCGTGCCTGGCCAGGCGGTCCGGATAGCCGTTCTGACCGGTCTGGCAGTCGGGGGCCCCGCCGCGGCCGAAGGGGTTGACGCGGCCGCCGTCGCCGTACTGGGTGTGCAGCGCCTGCTGCGCCGGCTCCGCCTGCGGGTCCATCCCCTGGGGCACGTCGACCGGCCGGGTCGACTCGCTGTTCGAGAGGCTGTTCGGCTGCGTCATCGGAACGAGCTTGGCCAGGATCCGCTCGGCGACGCCGCCCGGCACCTCCTCCGAGATGTGGGTACCGAGCGGGTTGAAGAAGTAGATGAAGTAGTTGCAGAGCGTCTGGAAGGGAGCCACGTACCGCACCGCCGGGCCCGCGATCTCCACGCCACGCCTCAGGTCGCGCAGGGCAAGCAGCGTGTTCGGGTCCCTGCCCAGGTCCACGAGGGCCCGGAAGGTTCCCTCGAGGTCGCCGGCCAGCTCGGGAGTGCGCCGGAGAACAGGCGTGCCCACCCGCAGCGCCCCGTTGACCGGTGGCAGCGCCCGCCTCAGCTCGGCCGCACCGGGCTGCAGCAGCCGGGAGGTGTCGGCGAAGTTCGCAAGGAAGGGCGTCTGCACGCGAAGGGACGAGATCGAGACGTCCAGCGTCGGGGGGCTCTCCTGGATCGTCTGCTGCAGCGCCGCGGGGTCGCTCGAAATGGCCGCGAAGGTGTCGGCCATGTTCGTGAACAGCTCCGCCTGGACCTGGGCGACGGGGGCGGCCTCCGCCGCCGCGCGACCGATGCGGGGGAAGAAGCCGGACAGCTCGGTGCCTGGATCGTTCAGCGACTTCATCACCGGCTGCAGGTGGCGAAGGAACGGGCGCAGCTCCTCGATCACGACGTTGATGTCGGGGCCGCGTCCGGCCAGACCGCTGCCGAACCCCTGCAGCGAAGTCCTCGCGTCGTCGCGGGTCCCGCCGGGGAAGCTGGCGAGCACGTCCTCCAGCTCGAGCGGTTCCTTGAGCGAGTTCTGGAGCGGGACCGTGTCGCCATGCGCAAACGTCTGCTTGGAGCGGCCCGGGACGACCTGCACGTACTTGAGCCCGAGCGCTGACCGCGGCCGCACCATCAGCTGGGTGTCGCTGGACAGCGGGTCGACCTGCTTGTCGAGCTCGAGGTCGACCAGGGCCACGGATCGCTCCTCACCGTGGAAGGTCACCCGCCTGGCGGTGATCTTCTTGACGAACCCGACCCGGAAGCCACCCGCTCGGACCTCGTTGCCCTCCACGAGCTTGTTCGCGTTGGGGAGCTCCGCCTTGAGCTTGTAGGTCGGCAGGAAGGGCAGACCCTGGTTGGCGTTGTAGGCGATGAAGACCGCGATGACCGCGATCAGCACGGTCACGGCCCCGATCAGGACCGGGCTGGCGGTGATGGCTGCGCGGGGTCGTCGGCTCATGGCGACAGGAGGTAGTCGAGGAGGGACGCTCCGGCGCCGGACCCGGATCGGGCCGGAGCCGCCGGCCGGCTGGCGGCCTTGGGGCTGAGCTTGCGCAGCGCCAACGGGAGCGACGGCGTCGGGAGCGACGGCGTTGCTGGCTCGCCTGCCTCACCCCGGATCTCGGTCGGATCCGGGGCGGTGATGCCCGGTTGGTGGGGCCCGAGCCACTGCTTGCATTGGTCGAACAGCGCCTCGTGGCCCGTCCGGTTGACCTGGTACTGCGAGCAGTCGGTGAGCATCGCCTTCACCCTCAGAACGTGCCCGGTCCTGTCGAGCGGATTGGTCGAGAGCGCCTGCCAGTAGAAGTAGTCCCAGAGAGCCTCCATGCCGGTGAAGCCGCCCTGCGAGCCCGACGGGATGTGGGTCGGATCGCCAGCGGGCGGGCCGGTTGCCTTGGCTCGCGGATCCGGCTCCACAGCGCGGCGACGGTCGTCGATCGAGGTGAGGAACTGGCGCAGCGGCCTGGCGAGAGTGGGGGTGGCGACCGCCAACCGGCGCAGCTCGGCGACGTCCTTCGCCGTTACCTGGACCGCGCGGCTTCCCACCGTGGAGGCTCGACCGAGCCTGAGCAGCGCGGGCCGGGCCGCGGCCGAGAACGGCCGGAGTCGCCGCAGGAACACGTCGAGGTCGCCCGAGGCGGCGCGGAGGTTGCGGAGCAGGGGGGTCTGCGCGACGGTGAGGTTGCCCAGCCGAGCCATGTAGGGACGCAGCTCGCCCAAGAAGGCCGGGAGGCGGTTGAAGGTCCGCGCCAGGTCGGTGCGGCGAGTGGCGGTGATCTCGGCCGTGCGGCCCGCCTCGCGCACGAACCGGGAGACCTCGGTCTTTCGCCGGGCGAGCGCGGCGAGCACCCTGTCCGAGTTGACGATGAGGCGCTCGATCGTCGAGGTCTGGGCACCGAGGATGCGCAGGGTCTTGGTCGTCTCGCGCAGCCCCGGAACGGCGCGCCGCAGCACGTCGCTCAGATCCTGGGGACGGCCCGCGAGGCCGGCTCCGAGCTCCGCGATGATCAGCCTGAGGCGCTGCCGGTAGGGCTGGCGCAGGATGTCATTCACGAGATCGAGGGGGATCGTGGAGGTGGTCCGCTTGACCGGAATGACCCCGCCGTCTCCCAGGCGCTTGTTCGAGCTGCCTGGCCGGCAGTCCACGAAGTACTCGCCGATGAACGACTGCGGCCTGATCTCGCAGCTGGCGTCGGACCGGAGGTCGGCCATCCCCGGCTCCGTGATCTCGGCGGTCACGACCGCCTTGGGCCGCGGCCCCCGAGTGATGTCGAAGCCCGTGGTCTTGCCCGCCCGAACGCCCGCGATCTTGAGGTCGCCGCCCTTTGTCAGGCCGAACGCGTTGTCGAACTCGATCTTGAAGTGCTTGCCCTTGGACGTCCCGCCGGAGGCCCCTCCGAGGACCACAGCCAGCGCGCACGCGCCAAGGACCAACGCGACGGTCGCCAGCCGCCTCATCAGGGCCCCACCGCCCTGTGGCCCCGGTTACAGCCGAGCCGGGCCGCCTCGCCAGCGCTCAGCACGTTCGAGCCGTCCGACGCCGGCGCCTCGGCGGCTCCCGGGCAGCGCCGATACTGGCCGACCTTGGGACCCGGCCCACCCAGGAGCTCCGCGAAGCTGAGGAAGGCGCGCGAGAAGCCGCCCAGCGCGTCATAGCCCCCGGTGTCGGCGAAGTCGTCCATCCAGCCCACGAGATCGTTCGTGTAAGGGCGGCCGATCGCGATGGTGGGTGCGGCCGCGCGCAGCGCCGCAGCGGTCTCCGGGAACGCGCCCCTGCGTCTCGCGCCGTTGATCCGCCGCGTGTCGAGCGCTATCCGCGCCAGCGGCGGGAAGGTGGTCATCAGCTCGGTGAGGTCGTTGCGCCTGCCGGCGCGGCGGATCGTCAGCCGCAGGTCGCGGACGGTGGGCTTCGCACCCGACGCGAACCCGCGGGCCTCGTCGAGGAAGGGGCCCAGCTTGCGGGCCACGGGCTTGGCCGCGGACACCAGCGGATCCACGTCGTCCAGCGCCGACCGCAGGTTCACGAAGGTGGTATTCGCGCGCCGCATGAAAGGCGGCAGGCGATCGACAGACTCGGCGAGCGCGTCCTTCTGGTTTCCCAGCGCACGGGTCGTCGCGTTCAGATTCGAGACGACCCCGGCCAGGTCGTTCTCGCGGCTTGCGAGCGTCGTGACCAGCTTCGAGCTGTCGACGAGAAAGCGCTCCAGCAGCGGGGTGTCGCGGGTCAGCTCGCCGAACAGGCGGCTGCCGGTGGACAACGCAGGGTTCAGGTAACGCACGCCGCTACTGATGTCGGTGCCGCGGCCGCGCAGCATCCTGGCCGAGCCCCTGATCACGCCCTGGAGTGACTTCCGTGTGTCCTTGTTCAGCAGGTCGAAGACCTGGTCGATCTCGACCGCCGTCTCCGTCTCGTCCGGGCCGAGCCGGCCGCCGTCCTCGATCTCGGCGCCGTTCTGTGGGCCGAGTTGCAGATCGATGTAGCGATTCGCGATCCCCGAGAGCGACGTTTGCTTGACGATCGCCGTGGTCCCGCGACGAAGTGGCGCGTACTCCTGCTCGACCTCGAAGGTCACGAGGGCGTTGCCGTCGCTCGTTACGTCGACCTTCTTGATGGAGCCGACCGGGGTCCCGGCGACCTTGACCTGGTTCCCCTTGACGAGCTGCCCAGCGTTGAGGAACTCCGCCTGGACGCGGTAGCCGTTGTCGCCGCTGAACATGAGCACGGCCACGGCGACGACCGCAATGACGAGTCCCGCGATGACAGCAACGCGCGCGGGAGTGAAAGGCCGTCCCTCCCTGGAGTCGGCGCCGTCTTGCGGCATCGACCAACGTTATCCCCCACCCGTGCACTAGTGAGTCCCGCTTGCGTTAACGCCGGTTTAAGCCGTTACCGACCACACAGCCCTGCGACAGCCCTTTTCGGGTCAGCTCAGGAGGGGCAGCAAGGCCTGGAGCTTTACCTCGGACTCGTCGAGCTCCTCCGCCGGAACCGACTCCCGAACCACTCCGCAGCCAGCGTACAGGCGCGCCACGGCCCCGCGCAGGAGCGCGCAGCGCAGGGCCACGCAGAACTCGCCGTCCTCGGCCAGGTCGGTCCAGCCGATGCCCCCCGCGTACCAGCCCCGGTCGAGCCCCTCGAGTGCGGGGATCAGGGGCTCCGCCACCTCGCGGGGCTCTCCGCATACGGCGGGCGTGGGATGCAGGCGTCCGGCGAGCTCCAGTGCCGACACGGGCTCGGCGAGCTGCGCGCGGATCGCCGTGGCCAGATGCTGGACGTTCTGCACCTTGACGAGTCCGGGCTCGTCCCCGCCCGCGACCCACAGGCTGAGCGGCGCAAGCATGCGCTGGATTCGCTCGGCCACGATGGCCTGCTCCTCGCGGTCCTTGGAGCTACGCAGCAGCTGCTCTCCGAGGTGGTCGTCCACGGCCGGGTCCGCACTCCGCCGGCTGGTACCCGCCAGTGCCACGGTCTGGGCGCGTGCTCCCTCACGCCTGACGAGCAGCTCGGGGCTTGCCCCCACGAACGACAACTCGGGCGTGCCGGCGCACCAGCAGTAGCAGGCCGGGAACGCGGCGCGCACGGCGTCGAAGATCGAGGCCGGGTCGAGCTCACGAGCCGCGTGGACCCGAACCTCGCGGGCGAGCACGACCTTGTCGAGCTCGCCCGCGCGAATTCGCTCGACCGCCCGGGCAACCGCCGACTCGTAGTGCACGGGCGGCGTGG
>JBKPHP010000183.1:0-13818 GCA_046729895.1 Actinomycetota bacterium | reverse complement strand
AGCTCCAGAGCCTCGACGAGCTCGGCCGCGAGGTCGTAGTCGGGAGCGCCCTTGTGCTGCTGGGAGGCGTGCCGTGGATGGAAGGCGATGCCCGACACGTGCGCCTCCCCGGCCAGGCGCCGGGCCAGCGTCAGCCCGTTTCGCTCGCCGGGGCGCTGGCCGGGACGCAGCTTCACCGTCACCGGGAGTCCGCCACCCTCGGCCGCCGCCCTGGCGATCGCGACGGCTCGGTCGTGGTCGTCCAGCAAGGCCGCGCCGGCGCCCGTCTTGCATACCTTGCGGACCGGGCAGCCCATGTTGATGTCGATCAGGTCGGCGCCGGCCTCCGCCGCGACCGCCGCCGCCTCCCGCATCACTTCCGGGTCCTGGCCGAAGAGCTGGATCGACACGGGATGCTCCTCCGGATGGATGCGGAGCAGCTCGCGGATCGTCCGCTCGTTGCCATGCTTCACCCCGAAGCTCGACACCATCTCCGAGATCACGCGACCGGCCCCGTGGCGCCGGGCCTGCAGGCGCACGAACCAGTTGCCGATGCCGGCCAGCGGCGCGAGCACCAGCCGGTTGGCGATCTCCACGCCGCCGAGCCTCCAGCTGTCGGTCAGCGAGCGCACGGCGCGAGGGTAGCGCTCGGGGACCCGTCGGTCGGGATCATGGGGATCCACGGACTCGGCCCTGTCAGCTCGCGTTACGTGCCCAGATCAGCCGCAGCCCGTTCAACGTGAGCAGGTCGTCGACCTCGTCGATCTCGTCGCAGTAGGGCACGATCGGCTCGGCCAGCCCACCCGTGGCGACCGTAGCCGCCTCTTCGTCGAGCGCCTCGCGCAGCCTCGAGACGATCGCGTCCACCTGGCCGGCGAAGCCATAGATGACGCCCGCCTGGATCGCCGCCTGGGTGTTCTTTCCGATCGTCCCTGGCGGGGCCTCCAGGTCCACCTCGAACAGGCGAGCGGCCCGCTGGGAGAGAGCCTCGATCGAGATCTCGACGCCGGGTGCGATCACGCCGCCGAGGTAGTCCCCCTCGGAGGACACGACGTCGTAGTTGATGGTCGTCCCGAAATCGACCGAGATGCACGGCCCTCCGAACCGCGCATAGGCCGCCACGGCGTTGACGAGCCGGTCGGCGCCCACCTCGCGCGGGTTGTCGATCTTGATCGCCATGCCGGTCTTGAGCCCCGGGCCGACCACCTGCAGGGCGCCCTCGAAGTAGCGCTCCGACACGAGCTCGTATTCGTGGCCGAGCTGGGGCACCACCGACGACACGATCGCGGCGTCGACGTCGCCGAGGCTCAGGCCGCGCAGGGCCAGCAGGCCGGCGAGCTGCGCGCCGAGCATGTCCGCGGTCGCCTCCCGGTCGGTGGAGAGGCGCCAGCTGTCCACGAGCTCCTCGCCCCGAAAGATCCCTATGTGCGTCTGGGTGTTCCCGACATCGATGGCGAGCAGCACTCAGGCGAGATTACCTCCGCGCCCAGGAGACCGGCCCGGCTACGCCGGCCCTTGCGTGGTCGGCGCCCCCATCGCGTGAAAGCCCCCGTCCACGTGCAGGATCTCCCCGGACACGCCGCGCGAGAGATCCGACAGCAGGAAGCACACGGCATCCGCCACCGGCGCAGCGTCCTCCGTGTTCCAGCCGAGCGGTGCCTGTAGCTCCCACGTCGAGGCGAGCTGATCGAAACCGGGGATCCCGCCGGCCGCGGGTGTCTCCACGGGGCCGGCAGAGACGAGGTTGACGCGTACGCCTCGCGGGCCGAGGTCGCGGGCCAGGTAGCGGCCGACAGACTCGAGCGCCGCCTTCGAGACGCCCATCCAGTCGTAGACCGGCCAGGCGACCGAGGCGTCGAAGTCGAGCCCCACGAGGCTGCCGCCGCCGTCGAAGAGCGGCTCCAGCGCCTCTCCCATCGCCTTGAGCGAGTAGGCGCTGGTACGGAAGGCCGCCTCGGCCGACTCGCGCGGGGTGCGCAGGAAGTTGCCGCCGAGCGCGTCGTCGGGCGCGAACGCGATGGCGTGGAGCGCGCCATCGAGGCCGCCCCAGCGGCGACGCAGCTCCGCGGCGAGCGCCTCGAAGTGCTCCGGCTCGTTCACGTCCAGCTCGAGCACGTCCGTCGGCTCGGGCAGCTGCTTCGCGGCCCGCTCGGTCATCCGTCTGGCCCGGCCGAAGCTCGTGAGGATGACCTCGGCGCCGCTTCGCTGAGCGCGTTCCGCGACCGCGAACGCGATGCTGCGTCGCGTCATCACGCCTGTGAGCAGGAGTCGCTTGTCCTCGAGCATAGGACTCAGATCAGCACCGGCTGGCGATTCGACTCGACCCGCTGCGCCTCGGGCGCGGCCGCGGGCTCCCGCCTCCACACGACCTCCACCGTGGCGCGCGCAACGACCTTTCCGCGCTGGTTGAGCACGCGCCAGCGACAGGTCACGAGGCCGTGGCCGTCGTCCAGCTCACGCAGCGAGGCAAGCTGGCCCTCGACCCTGATCGTGTCGCCGATCCGGGCGGGCTGCTTGAAGACCACGTCGGCGACCCGCCGGAGCGCCACGACCCGCGCCGGGTCGAAAGGGACGAGCCCGGCCGCGTAGGACAGGACCAGCATGCCGTGCGCGATCCGCTCGCCGAAGCGGCTGCCCGCCGACCACTCCGCATCGGTGTGCTGCGGGTGGGTGTCGCCGCTGAGTCCCGCGAACAGCATCACGTCGGCCTCCGTCAGAGTGCGGCCGCGGGTGGCGAATCGCTCGCCCTCGCGCAGCTCGTCGAAGCTCTTGGAAAGCGGGGTCATGCTGCCTCCTCACGTGGTCGTATGCGAAGCGCCTCGATCACTTCCGCCGCCGCTCGACGGTGGCCCTCCGGGGACGGGTGAAAGCCGTCGGCCGCGCGGTAGGCCGGCTCGCCCGTGTCGGGGTGCTCCGCCCACTCGAGCAGCAGGACGTCGTGCTCGGCCGCGATCTCGCGGCAAGCCCCGTTGAAGCCCTCGATTCCCTGCCTAACTCGCCTCCGGGTGCGCTCGCGGAGCTGCACGAAGCGCGACAGATCGGGATAGGTGGCGGTGAGGACCGAAGCCCCCGGCGCGTGCGCACGGATGCGGGCAAACATCCGCGCGAGTCGCCGGCCGAACGCCTCGGGATCGGGCCGTACCGACTCGAGCACGTCGTTGGCGCCGCAGATCAGGGACACGAGATCCGGTCGCAAGGCGAGGGCGGGCCCGAGCTGCTCCTCCTCGACGTCACGGCTGGTCGCCCCGATCCTGGCGAAGTTCGCATAGACGACGTCCGGCCCGAGCGCCGCGGCCACCGCGTCCGGCCAGCGCCTCTCGCGCTCCGGATCGGTGCCGCAGGTAAGGCTGTCGCCGAGGGCGACGTAGCTGGAGGCCGTCCCGGTCATGTCCGCCAGTCGGCCAGCGCGGCGAGTGCCCACTCCACGCGCTCACGGGTCCTTGTCGGCTCCACGACCTCGTCGATGTGCCCGTCGCGCGCGGACACGGCCGCGGACAGGTGCTCGTCGGCGTACTCGGCGGTGAGCCGATCGTGGGTCTCGCCGGGGTCGTCCGCCTCGGCGATCTCCCGGCGACGCACGATCCCCACCGCCTGCCTGGGAGCCATGATCCCGATCTCGGCATCCGGCCACGCGAGCGCGAGGTCGGCCCCGAGGTCCTTGGAGTTCATCGTGATGAACCCGCCGCCGTACGCCTTCCGTAGGACGATGGTCAGCTTGGGGACGCTCGCCGCGGCGAAGGCGTGCAGCAGGCCGGCGCCGTGCCGGATCACGCCCTGCTCCTCCTGGCGGGTGCCCGGGAGGAACCCCGGGGTGTCGACGAGTACCAGGAGGGGCAGCCCGAACTCGTCGCACTTGCGCACGAAGCGAGCGGCCTTCTGGGCCGCCTCCGAGTCGATCACTCCGCCGAGATACCAGGGCTGGTTGGCGATCAGGCCGACCGGCCTGCCGGCGACGCGGCAGAAGGCCGTGACCATGTTGCGCGCCCAGCGCTCCGATACTTCGAGCAGGCGGCCGCCGTCGACGATCTCGCGGGCCACGTCGCGCACGTCGTAGACGCGCCTGGCCTCCTCGGGGACGTGCGTGGACGGGTCGACCCCCGGCGCCTCGACCGGAGCGGTTGCGGGCGGCGGCTCGCCTGCCCGCTGCGGTAAGTGGCCGAGCAGGTCGCGGGCCAGCAGCGCCGCCGCGCCATCGCTCTCGGCCACGAAATGGCAGACGCCGTTTCGGGCGTGCACGCGCGGGCCGCCGAGCTCTGCCGCGTCCACGGCCTCCCCCGTCACCTCGCGCACCACACCCGGGCCGGTGAGGAACATGCTCGACCCGCCGGTCATGACCACGAAGTCGGTGAGCGCCGGGGAATAGGCGCCACCGCCGGCGGAAACACCCGTGACGAGGGTGATCTGGGGCACGCGGCCCGAGTTGACGACCGTCTCGCGAAAGATCCGCCCATAGCCACCGAGGGCGGCCACGCCGTCGTCCATGCGCGCGCCCGCGGACTCGACGAAGCCGACGACCGGCACCCCCGCGCGGCCGGCGAGCTGGATGACCCGGACGATGGACTCCGCGTGCGCCTCGCCCAGCGAGCCGCCCGCGAAGGAGCGATCCTGCGCATAGCAGTAGACCGGCCGCCCGGCGACCATCCCAGCGCCCGCCAGCACGCCGTCTCCTGGGCGTATGCGCCTGGAGGGGCGCCGCGGCAGCACGGTCGAGCGGATCACGTGCAGCGACCCCTCGTCGCACAGGAGCTCGAGCCGCTCGCTTGGCGAGAGCTGCCGCGGCTCCGGCGCCTCGACCGGCGTCTGCTCGACGACGGCCGGCTTCACGAGGCAGCCTCCAGGCAAAGCACCGCGTTGTGCCCGCCGAAGCCGAACGAGTTCGTGATGCCGATCGCGGGCCTGTCCCCGTTCGTAAGCGGCCTCGCCCCGTCCGGCACGTAGTCGAGGTCGAGCCCCTCATCCGGCTCCTCGTAGTTGAGCGTCGGCGGCGCGACGCGGTCACGAAGCGCCAGCAGCGTGGCGATCGCCTCGACCGCGCCGGCGGCCCCGAGCAGGTGCCCGATGGTCGACTTCGTCGAGCTGACCGGGACCTCGTGGGCCTGCTGCTCGCCGAGGGCCGCCTTGAGTGCCTCGGTCTCCGACCGGTCGTTGAGCGGCGTGGAGGTCCCGTGTGCGTTCACGTAGAGCACCTCTTCGGGCTCGACGCGGGCGTCCGCCAACGCCAGCTCGATGGCGCGGGCGGCTCCGTGGCCGTGCGGCTCGGGGGCCGTGAGGTGGTGGGCGTCGGAGGTCGCGCCGTAGCCGCGGACGTATCCCAGGATGCGGGCACCGCGTTCGCGCGCCTTCGACTCCTCCTCCAACACGAGGATGCCCGCGCCCTCGCCCATCACGAACCCGTCCCGCCGGCGGTCGAAGGGGCGTGATATGCCGCTCGGCGAGGTGGCCTCCATCCGCCGGAACGCGGCCGTGGCAAGCGGGGTCAGGGTCGACTCGCTGCCGCCTGTGACCACGGCGTCGGCGTCTCCGTAGGCGATCAGCCGCGCTGACATCCCGATCGAGTGCGATGACGCCGCGCATGCCGAGACGGTCCCGAAGGACTGGCCCTCGAGCCCGTGACGCATTGCGAGAACCCCGGCCGCGGCGTTGGCCATCAGCAGCGGAATGGCAAGCGGCGAGACTCGCTCGGCGCCCTGCTCCTGCAGCGTCAGATGCTGTTTCTCCAGCGTCCCGATCCCTCCGATGCCGGTCCCGATAACCGAGCCGACCCGGTCGCGGTCGTAGGGCGGCTCGTCCCAGCCCGCGTCGTCCAGCGCCTCTCCCGCGGCTGCGAGCGCGAGCTGAGTGAAACGATCCGAGCGGCGGACCTCCTTGGTGCTCAGGTGGTCGGTGGGCTCGAACTCCGTGCAGGCCGCGACGCCGTCCTCGATTCCCGAGGCGCCGGCCGTCCAGCGCTCGTGCAGCGTGCGGGCGCCGACACCGAGCGGGGTGACCGCGCCTATGCCCGTGATGACCGGCCTGCGAGTCATGACATTCGCTCCGTCACGAGGTCGACGGCCTGGCCGACTGTCCTGATGCCCTCCATGTCCTCACCCTTGATCTGGACGCCCCATTCGTCCTCGGAGATCTGGGCGAGCTCCACGAGGTCCAGGGAATCGACTTCGAGCTGTTCGAACTCGGCGTCGCGGCTGATCTGGTCGGGCTCCGCCCCGAACTCGATCAGCGCCCCCCTGATTCGCTCCTCGACCTGCTCCTTGGTGACCGTGGTGGACATTGCTTCTCCTTTCAGGCGGTGAGTCCGCCGTCGACTGTCAACAACGCGCCGGTGACGTACGAGGCCTCGTCCGATGCCAGGAACCGCACGCATGCGGCGATCTCGTCCGGTGTGCCGGGGCGCCGGGCGGGCACCGCCTCGAGGAGCTCCCGCCCGACGCCCTCGGTCAGCTCGGTCTCCACGAAGCCCGGGGCGACGGCGTTCACCGTCACCGAGCGGCGGGCCACTTCGGCGGCCACCGTCTTGGTCAGCGCCACCAGCCCGGCCTTGGAAGCCGCGTAGTTGGCCTGGCCGGGGTTGGCCCGCGCCCCGCCCACGACGGAGGCGATGTTCACGATCCGGCCGTAGCGCGCCCGGATCATCGGCCTAAGCGCGCGCCGGGTCGTCCGGAACGCCGCGGAAAGGTTGGTCTCAAGGACCTGCTCCCAGGCCTCGTCGTCGAGCTGGGGCGAAAGACCGTCGGCGCGGGTGCCGGCGTTGTTCACGAGCACGACCACCGGCCCAAGGCGCTCCTCCAGCTCATCGAACAGCTCCTGCTCCGCACCGGGCTGCGAGAGGTCGGCCTGCACGGGCAGCGCCTGCCCGCCGGCCCGCTCGATCTCGCGCGCCACTCGCTCGGCGCCATCGCGGTCGCTGCGGTAGTTCAGCCCCACGGGGCGCCCGTCGCCGCCCAGCGCTCGGGCGATCGCCGCGCCGATTCCGCGCGAAGCACCGGTGACCAGTGCGCAGCCGCCGTTCACACCCATTCGACGAGCCCCGCTCCCCACGTGAATCCGGCGCCGAAGGCGGCGAGCAGCACGGTGGCCCCGGGCGGCAGCAGGCCTTGCGCCCGCGCCTCCGCGAGCGCCACCGGGATCGTCGCCGAGGACGTGTTGCCGTAACGGTCGATGCAGTCGATGACGCGATCGCGGTCGAGCCCCAGCTTCTCGGCTACCGCGGCCAGGATTCGCGCGTTCGCCTGGTGGTAGACGAAGAGGTCGATCTGGTCGAGGCGGGCGCCGGCTTCCTCGGCCGCTTCGAGCGTGCACTCGGCGAGCCGGCGCACCGCCTCCCTGAAGGTGTCGTGACCCTGCATGCGGATCAGGCGCTCCTCGTGGGTCGCCCGGATCGCGGGGGCGCCGGTCGCGTCGGCGCGTAGGAGCACGGGGCCGACCCTTGCCCCTTCGCTCGACGGCGCCAGCACCGCGGCGCCGGCGCCGTCGGCGAACAGCGCTGCCGTGCCGCGATCCCTCCGGTCCGTCAGGCGGCTGAGCAGGTCGGCGCCGATCACGAGCGCCCGCTCCGCCCGGCCCGACTCGATCTGCGCCGAAGCGAGCCCGAGGGCGCCGAGGAAACCCGTGCAGGCCGCGCCCACGTCGAGCGCGCCGGCGCGCTCCGCGCCCAGCCGGTGCGCCACGAGGGGCGCCGCGTTGGGGGTCAGCTCGTCCGCGCTCATGGTCGCCACCAGGACGAGGTCGAGGTCCCGGGCGGCGAGGCCCGCGTCGTCGAGCGCGCGACGCGCCGCGTAGGTGGCGAACGTGTCCAGCCGCTCCCCTTCGCTCGCGAAGTGGCGCTCATGTACGCCGGTGCGAGCGACGATCCAGGACTCGCTGACTCCGGCTTCCGCGGCGATCTCCGCGTTGCGCACGACGCGCTCTGGCAGTGCTGCGCCGATGCCGAGGATCGCGGCGCCGCCCGCGGTGCGGGGGGTACGGACGTCCGGGGCGGTGAGCGTCGCGCTACGCACGGGCCTCCACCCCCTCGAGCGTCCGGCGCACCAGGCCGGTCAGCACCTTGCCGGGACCCACCTCGACGAACCTGCGGGCGCCGCGCGCAGCCATGGCCCGCATGACGTCCCGCCAGCGCACTGGATGGGAGATCGCCTGGGAGAGGCGGAGCCGTATGTCGTCGAACGGCTCCGCGGTCACCCCGGACAGCACCGGAACGCGCGGCTTCTCCACCTCGATCTCCTCCAGCACCTCGCGGAAGGGCCCGACGGCCGGCTCCATCGCCGGCGAGTGAAAGGCCCCGCGGACAGCCAGCCGCCGGGTGCGTATGCCCTCCTCCTTCAAGTCCGAGGCCGCCGCGTCGAGCGCACCCGACTCCCCCGACAGAACGACCTGGGAGGGCGCGTTGTCGTTCGCGACCGTGAGCCCGAGCCGGCGTGCGACCTCGTCGACTGCGCCGCGCTCATCTCCGAGCGCGGCGAGCATGCCGCCGCCGCCGGCCGCCGCGGCGGCCTCCTGCATCAACCGGCCTCGCTCCGCGACGAGAAGGAGCCCATCGCGGTCGCTGAGCGCGCCAGCCGCAACAAGAGCGCTGATCTCGCCGAGCGAGTGGCCCGCCATCAGGGCGGGCTCTCCCCCGTCCAGTCGCTTCCAGCCCGCAAGGGACGCGCAGAAGATCGCGGGCTGCGCCCAGCGGGTGCCCTCGTCCGCGCGCTCGAAGGGGTCGGCCCCCACCTGGTCGCGCGCGAGCGCGAGGAGATCCGGCCGGTCCTCCTCGACGCGATCCCGCATGTCGGACGTCTGGCTCCCCTGACCGGGGAACAGCACGGCAAGTGTCGTGTCGCGAGCCATCGAGGGAGTGTTTTCCGTGGATGGCAAGCGGTCACCGGAACCGCCGGCCAGACCCCCCGGTCCGGGGGGTACAGGGCGAAGCCCGGGGGGTTCAGCGTCCTCTGAGGTCCCCTAAGCCGTAAGCCCGAGTCGCTCGGCCCGCTGCACGGCCTCGGTGCGGTTGCGCGCGTTCAGCTTGCGGTAGAGCGAGCTTGTGTGCTCCTTGACCGTGTGCGGCGAAAGGAAGAGGCGCTCCGCGATCTCCTTGTTCGTGGCGCCGGAGGCCATTAGCGCCAGGACGTCGCGCTCTCGCTCCGAGAGCGGCGCCGAGGGACCCTCCGAGCGCGGCGCGAACACGGTCATGCCCTTGCCCACCATGCGCACGGCCATCGCCACGTCGTCCGCAGACCAGTCCTTGGAGACGAAGCCGGCGGCGCCGGCGGCCCGGGCCGCCTGGGGGGAGATCCAGCCGGCCCCGGAGATGAGCAGCACGCGGGTCCCGGGCGACTCACGTCGGATCGTCTCGCAGAGCTCGGCGCCCGACTGCTCACCGAGGAAGAGGTCGATCAAGGCCACGTGGGGCTCATAGCGGCGGGCCAGCTCGAGCGCCTCGTCGGCGCCGCGGGCGGTCAGGCAGCGCTCGACCCACGGCTGCTCCGTGAGCAGGAGGCGAAAGCCCCAGTGCACCACGTCGTGGTCGTCGACCACCAGAACGCGCAGGCGGCGCGCTTCGCTCATGGAGAGGAATCCTCTCGTGTCGGCACGACGAGGCGCAGCCGCCACTCCCCGCCTTCATCTCCGAACTCGACCACCCCGCCAAGCTGCAGGGCCTCCAGGGCCGCCAGCCGCAGGCCCATGCCAGCCCCGCGCGTTCCATCGGGCCTCGAGGGGACCCCGTCGTTGCGGATCTCGAGCACGAACGTGCCGTCGCTGCGGCCCACGTGCACCCGCACGTGACTCGGGGTAGCGTGCTTGTGCGCGTTGCGCAGCCCCTCGGCCAGCACGGACTGGGCGAGCGAGTCGACGCGACTAGGCACCGAGAGCTCCGGCTCCCAGTCGACGTCAAGCGGCAGGTCCTTGTAGTGGCGACCGAGCCGGCGGAGCTCGTCCGCGAGCGTGGGGCCGTTGCTCGCGTGCGGCGGCGGTGAGAGCGGGCGCGCGAGGGCCTCGCGAAGGTCTCCCAGCGCCACCTGCATCTCCTCGGCGCAGCGGGCGCGCTCCACCTCGGTCAGGTCACGCTCGGAGCCGAGCACGAGCGAGATGCCGAACAACCGCTGGACCACCCGCTCGTGGATCTCACGCGCCAGGCCGATCCGGGCAGAGAGCAGGCGTGCCCTGTCCTGCTGGACCGTCGCGATCCGGGCGCTGGCCGCCAGCGCCGCGGTCTTTCCGAGCGTCCACATCGTGTGCCGCTCCGGCTCCGTGAGCGTAAAGTGGCCGCCCCCCCGGTCCGCGAAGATCACTCCCAGCCAGCGCCCGCCGGCGGACACTGGGGTGCAGGTGAGGGTCGTAACTCCGGCGAAGCGGGCGTAGCGGGGCGGAACCTCGCGCTCGAGGTGCTCGGACACCTCCACGACCCGGTCGTCCCCGAGCGCCCGCTGAGCGATCGGCGTCTCCTCGAGCGTGCCGTAGACATCGGCGAGCAGGCCCGGCTCGACGCCGTGGCTCCCGACCGGGGCCACGATCTTGCGAACGTCGTCGTAAAGGAACAGACCCGCGCGCTCCATCGAGGTGAGGCGGCACACCGCGTCGCAGAGACGGTCGTAGAAGGCTCCGCCGGATGACTGCGATTGATCATCCAGACCCGAGAGCAGCTCGACGAAGACATCGAGCGCATCGGTGCGCGTGGAAGGCTCTGTCTGGGGCATCGTGCCTCTCCTAAGTCTCGGGCATCGTGCCTCCTGAGTACCGATACCCGGCTGCTCCGGTTACGCCACCTCGAGCGGCCGTCCCCTGTGCAGGGACAACCTCAGCGTCTGCTCGGAGGTAAGCGTCACGACCCGGCGGTCGCCGCAGTCTCGGCAGCGGCAGTGCACCTGGCCGTCGAACTCGTCCACCTCGAGCGCCCATTCGACCTCGCCGGATAGGCACACCCGGCAGGCGAGCGCGGCCGCCACGAGCAAGGGGTCGTCGTCGCCCCTGAAGCTGGCTACCTCGCGAGCCTCCTCCATCCTCAGAGGGTCTATCCGGCCGCGGGGCTGCAGAACCTCCGATCCCGGAAAACCACCCGACTGGGGGGTTGCGCTGCTGCGCTGCTAAAAGCCGTCGAGCCGCCGCACGCGCTGGCCCGCCACGCCCGGCAGCTCGGAGCGAAGCCGTGTCCCGTCGGGCAGCTCGAGGCGCGGGTCGAGCTCCAGCAGCGGCTCGAGCACGAAGCGACGACTGACGATCTCGGGGTGCGGCAGCGTGAGCCGCTCGGAGCGGAGCTCGAGCCCGTCCAGCAGCAGGATGTCGACGTCGATCGGGCGCGGCCCATGCCGGACGCCGCCCGGGCGCCGGCCGAGCTCGCGCTCCACCTCCTTGCAGGCGTCGAGCAGGTCCTGAGCGCCGAGCTGGGTGTCGATAGCGAGGCAGGCGTTCAGGAAGTCACGCTGGTCGAGGACCTCGCCCTGGGGCTCGGTCTCGTACACGGAGGACGAGGCGACCACGTCCACGCCGTGGGAGCGAAGCGCCTCGCGTGCCGCGCGGAGGTGCGCAAGGCGGTCGCCGACGTTCGAGCCGAGGCCCAGGTAGCCCCTCAAGCCCGCGCCACCTCGACGTCTTCCGGGCCCCACAGCGGTGAGCGCGGCGTCCTACTCCCTCCAGACCTCTACGGAGACCTCGTCCACCGGCAGCGGGATCGGTGGCTCCGGCTTGGTCGCCTTGACCCGTACCGACTCGGCCGCGTAGCGGTCGACCAGTCGCTCGGCCACGGCGGCGCACAGTCGCTCGAGGGTCCTGTAGGAGCGCTCCTGGGCAGCCAGCGCCACCTGCTCGCACACGTCCGCGTAGTCGATCGTGTCCTCCACGAGATCGGTCCCCGTGGCGTCGCACTCCTCCAGCTCAAAGGAGACGTCGAACACCAGTCGCTGCCCCAGCTCACGCTCCGCCTCGCTAACCCCGTGCCGGGTGTACAGGGACAAGCCGCTGACCTCGATCGTGACCGAGGGCGACCCCGACGGCTCGTCGTCGTCGAGCTCGTCGAGCTGCTCGGGGGAGTCCGGCTCGTCGCTCATCCGCCTGAATTCTCGGGCCGGACCGTAGCAGCGGCCACAGCCAGGGCATCGACCACTTCGGCGACGTCGTGAACGCGGAAAACGGTCGCTCCGCGCTCGAGCGCGATTACGTTCGTGGCGATCGTCCCGGGAAGCCGTTCGGCCTCCGGCTTGCCGCCGGTGAGCTTGCCCAGGAAGCTCTTCCGGGAGGTCCCGACGACCACGGGCCGGCCGATCGCCACGATCTCGTCGAGCCGCCGGAGCAGCTCGAGATTGTGGTCCACCGCCTTGCCGAACCCGATGCCCGGATCGAGCCACACGCGCTCTTCGCGCACCCCCTCGGAGACGGCGAAGGAGAGCCGCTCCTCGAGGAACGCCTTGACCTCGGAGACCACGTCCTCGTAGCGCGGGTTCTCCTGCATCGTCCGCGGCTCCCCGAGCATGTGCACCAAGCAGCAGCTCCCGCCGCGCTCGGCCACGAGACCGGCGAGCTCCGGCTCGAAGCGAAACGCCGACACGTCGTTCACGATTGTCACGCCGGCGTCGAAGGCCATCCGCGCCACTCCGAGCTTGGTCGTATCGATGGAGATGGTGTGACCCTCGCCCGCGAGCCGCTCGACGACCGGCTGGACGCGCCCGAGCTCCTCATCCTCCGGTACGGGTTGGGCGCCGGGCCTGGTCGATTCGCCACCCACGTCGAGGATCTCCGCGCCCTCGGCGGTCAGCCGCCTCCCGTGCTCGATCGCGGCGTCGGCCTCCAGCAACAGCCCGCCGTCCGAGAAGGAGTCGGGCGTGACATTGACGACGCCCATCACGACGGGCGGCTCGAGCGGCACGGAACTAGTCACCCGCCGCGCTGAGCGCCTCCTCGCGCTCGAAGAACGCCTGTGACCACACGATGAGGTCTCCGCGGTACTTGTTCACCCACCACGTTTGGCGCTCCAACTCGACACCACTCTCCTTCCCCTGAGCGCGGACGCTCCCCTCCGCCACCACCGTGTCGCCCCTGCGGTCGGTCCGCTCGACCTGCACGTGGAACGACTTCCAGGTCGCCCACGTCTCGCTCAGGAAGTCCTGCAAACCGGCGTGCCCCCTATACACCCTCACGCCGCCCTCGACAGACGCCTCCATCGCCGATACGAACTCGCAATCGGGATCGAAGAGCGTGACCCAGCCCTCCATGTCCCCCCTGTTCCAGGTCTCGAAGGGCGCCCTGTCTAGCGGCTGGGAGTCCACGGCTAGGCAGTATCGCGCCCCGCCGCCTTTGCAAGTGGCCGACCCGGAGGCCCGCTAGCCCCACACCACGTGAAGCGTGGGTGGCTTCCGGAAGACCAGACCGCGTGGCGCGCTCGGCCGAGCCGGATCGAGGCGCAGGCGGGGCAGGCGATCTAACAGGCGGCCGATCGCGGCGTGGGCCTCTAGTCGCGCCAGATGCATTCCGATGCAGACATGAGGGCCCGCCGCGAAGGCGATCTGCAGGCCGGCGTTCTCCCTGCTCAGGTCGAACCGGTCGGGCTCCGGGAACACCGTCGGGTCGCGGTTCGCACCGGCGATGGAGACGGTGACGAGCTCCCGGCGACCGATGAAGGCGCCGGCGAGGCGGACGTCGCGTCTCGCGTATCGGTCGATCGCGGCGGCCGCGGGCTCGAGGCGGAGCGACTCCTCCACCGCATCCTGCAGCAGCCCGCGGTCGCCGTCGACGAGCGCACACTGCTTCGGGTCCGCGAGCAGGTGGAGAATCGCGTTCGAGATCATCCCCTCGGTCGTCTCGATGCCGCCGAACATGAGTACCGCGACGTTCGAGACGACCTCGGCCCGGCTGAGTCCGCCAGCCTGGCTC
>JBKPHP010000182.1:0-21739 GCA_046729895.1 Actinomycetota bacterium | reverse complement strand
GCCTGAGGCCGATCCCAACCGGCGCCGCGTGGTGATCGTCGGCGGCGGCTTCGGCGGCCTGGCAGCCGCGCAGGAGCTCAAGGCCGCCGACGTCGACGTGACGCTGGTCGACCGGACGAACCACCACTTGTTCCAGCCGCTCCTCTATCAGCTCGCGGCCGGAGGCATATCGGAGGGCGAGTGCGCGGCGGCGATCCGGATGGCGCTGAAGCGCAGCCCGAACACCAAGTTCCGCATGGCGGAGGTCACCGGCGTGGACCCCGAGCGGCGGCAGGTGATCCTCGACCGGGGCGAGCGGCTCGACTACGACACCTTGATCGTCGCTTGCGGCGCGCGAACGTCCTACTTCGGGCACGACGAATGGGCGGACGTCACCTACGACCTGAAGACGCTCCGCAACGCCGTCGACCTGCGCAACCGCATCTATGGCGCGTTCGAGCAGGCCGATCGGGCGGATGACGAGGCGTCCCGCCGGGAGTGGCTGACCTTCGTCGTCGTCGGCGGCGGGGCCACCGGCGTGGAGGTGTCGGGGAGCCTGGGGGTAATCGCCCAGCACTTCCGCACGCACACGTTCAACCGGATCGAACCCGCCGACGCTCGGGTGATCCTGCTCGACGCCGGCGACCGCGTTGTCCCCGCCTTCAGCAAGAAGCTGTCGGCCAAGGCCGGCCGCTACCTGGAGGAACTGGGCGTGACCGTGCGCGAGGGCGCCCGCGCCACCGGGATCGACGAACGCGGCGTGACGGTCGAGGCCGGGGGGACTACCGAGCGTATCGACGCGAGGACGGTCATCTGGGCGGCGGGGGTTCGCGCTGCGCCGCTGAGCGAGACGCTGGCCAAGGCCACCGGCGCGAGCACGGACCGTGCCGGGCGCATCGAGGTTGCCCCCGACCTGACGGTGGCCGGCCATCCCGAGATCTCGGCGATCGGTGACATGACTTCTCTGCAGGGACCCGGCGGCAGGCCGCTACCCGGGCTCGCGACCGTGGCGATACAGCAGGCTCGCCACGTGGCGAAGGCCATCCGCGGCGGCCAGCCTGGAGCCTCCACGCCGTTCCGCTACTTCGACAAGGGAGCCCTGGCCGTCATCGGGCGGGGCAAGGCCATCTGTGAGGTCAGGGGCCTCAAGCTGTCCGGGCGCATCGCCTTTCTCACCTATCTCGGTGTGCACCTGTACTACCTCGGCGGCGGGGTGGGCCGGCGCCTGAAGGTGCTCACCGACTGGACCACGGCGAGGATCGGCCGGCCGCAGAGCCCGGTCATCCAGGCCGGGCTGGGGAGCGTCGACCGGGTGGCGGCGCCTGCGGAGGCCTCCCGGTGGGAGCCGACAACCTCCTCCCACTAGCCGCCGATCTCGAGGCCGCGCGGAGCCAGATGGCTCTCACGCTCGGCTTCCACATCATCCTGGCGAGCCTCGGCGTCGCCTTCCCGGCGCTGATGCTGATCGCCAACTACATCGGGCTGCGCCGCAAGGATCCCGTCGCGCTCGAGCTGGCGCAGCGCTGGTCGAAGGTGGCGGCGGTGACCTTCGCCGTGGGCGCGGTCACGGGCACCGTGCTCTCGTTCGAGTTCGGCCTGCTCTGGCCGGAGTTCACCGGCAAGTTCGGCCAGGTCTTCGGAACCGCGTTCGCGATCGAGGGCATCTTCTTCTTCACCGAGGCCATCTTCATCGCGATCTACATATTCGGCTGGAAGCGCCTCTCCGGCTGGGCACATTTCTGGACCGGCGTCCCGATCGTGGTCGCCGGAATCGGCGGCGCCTTCTCGGTCGTCGCGGTCAACTCCTGGATGAATCAGCCGGACGGGTTCAAGATCGCCTCGAACGGCAGCGTGACCGACGTGGACCCGCTGGACGCGATCTTCAACCGCGCAACGGGCTACGAGGTCCCGCACATGATCCTCGCCGCCTACCTCGTGACGGGCTTCCTCGTCGCGTCGGTGTATGCAGTCGGGATGCTCAGGGGGCGGCGGGATCGTCATCACCGCCTCGGCCTTCTGATCCCGCTCACGGTCGCCTCGATAGTCACGCCGATCCAATTCGCCGTCGGCGACACGGCCGCGCGCTCGATCGCCGACGACCAGCCGGTCAAGTTCGCCGCCATGGAGTGCGTGCAAGAGACCTCGACGCACGTGACCGAGTACATCTTCGGGCGCTGCACCTCGGACGGGGTCAAGGGCGGCATCGGCATCCCGGGGTTCGACTCGTTCCTCGTCGGCTGGAGCACCGACACGAAGGTGACCGGCCTGGACTCGGTGCCGGCGGACGAGCGGCCACCCGCCAACACGCTGCTCCACTGGTGCTTCGACCTGATGGTGGGCATCTGTACGGCGCTGATCGCGCTGGGGCTGTGGCTCGGCGTGAGCTGGCTGCGAAAACGCGACATCCCGAGGTCGCCCTGGTTCCTGCGCGCCACGGCCGTCTCGGGCCTGTCGGCCATCGTCGCACTCGAGTGCGGCTGGATCGTGACCGAGGTGGGCCGGCAGCCCTGGATCGTCTACGACACCATGCGGACGAAGGACGCGGTCACCGACGCGAACGGCGTCTGGGTCAGCCTGGCGACGGTCGTTCTCGTCTACACAGCGCTCGGGATCGTGACCGTGCTCATTCTGCGCGCGATGGCGCGTCGCTGGCGAACGGCCGAGATCGACGAGGCCGACGTGCCTTACGGACCTCGACCCGCCCCGCCTGAGTCCCCGGAGGAGCCGCGTTGAGCAAGGCCGACGCTGTGGCGGCTGTCCTCTGGGTCGGCGTGACCCTCTACGCGGTCTTCGGCGGCGCCGACTTCGGCGCCGGGTTCTGGGCCCTGCTCGCCGGTGGGGGCGAGCGTGGCCGGCGGCCGCGCGAGCTGATCGACTGGGCAATCGGGCCGGTCTGGGAGGCCAACCACGTTTGGCTGATCTTCGTGCTCGTGGTCCTCTGGACGTCCTTCTCCACGACGTTCGCGTCGATCATGTCGACGCTGTTCATCCCACTCTGCCTCGCCGCCCTGGGGATTGTGCTGCGAGGCTCCGGGTTCGCCTTCCACAAGGTCGTCAGCAGGCCCCGAGATCGGCGTCTCGCCGAGGCCGCGTTCGCGATCTCGTCGGTGGTCACACCCTTCTTCATGGGCACGGTCGTCGGCGCGATCGCCTCCGGGCGCGTCCCGGTCGGGAACGCCGAGGGGGACCCGGTCACGAGCTGGTTGAACCCGGTCTCAATTCTGATCGGTGTCCTGTTCGTCGCCACCGGCGCGTACGTGGCAGCGGTCTTCCTCGTGAGCGACGCCCGCCGCTTCGGCGACTCGGAGCTGGAGCGCTATTTCGCGACCCGAGCCCTCGCGGCGGCGGTGGGGGCGGGAGCGGTGGCCTTCGCCGGGATCTTCGTCCTGCGCGCGGATGCGCGCTACATCTACGACGGCCTGACGAGCGAGGGCCTGCCGCTGGTGCTGGCCTCGGCGGCGTTCGGCCTGGGGGCGCTGGTGCTGCTCTGGCGCGGAGCGCGGCGTGGCGTGCGCCCGCTTGCGGTCGGCGCCGTGGTGGCCGTGATCTGGGGCTGGGGCGTTGCCCAATACCCCTACCTCCTCCCGCAGAAGCTCAAGATCGCCGACGGGGCGGCCGCGAGCGAGACCCTCACCGCCGTGCTCGTCGTCTTCGCGGTGGCCGTTGTGGTCGTCATCCCGGCGCTCGTGCTGCTCTACACGCTCGGGCAGCGGAGCGTCCTCGAGGAAGAGGCGGAGGGTTGAGTCTTCCATCCGGGGAGCAGATCGAGCTCACGCTCGATCATCAGAGCGCGTTAGTGACCGAGGTCGGCGCCGGGCTCCGGGCCTACTCGGCGGCCGGCCGCGAGCTCGTGGACGGATACGGGGAGGAGGAGATGAGCCCCTCGGGCCGCGGGCAGGTGTTGATCCCCTGGCCGAACCGGATCGAGGACGGTGCGTACGAGTTTGAGGGGCAGCGTCATCAGGTTCCGCTGAACCAGGTCGGCGAACACAACGCCATCCACGGACTCGTCCGCTGGATCCCGTGGACCGTCGCCGAGCGCGAGCCGCATCGGGTGGTCTTGCAGCACGGGCTCCATCCTCAGCCCGGCTACCCGTTCTCGCTCGCGCTCGCGATCGAGTACGCGCTGACGGAGGAGGGCCTCCGGGTCCAGACGACCGCCGAGAACGTCGGCTCCGAGGCCTGCCCGTACGGGGCCGGCGCCCATCCCTACCTGACCGTGGGAACGCCGACCGTCGACCCCGTGGTCCTGCGTGCGCCGGGAGGGACCATGCTGCGGTCCGACGAGCGGGGCATCCCCGTCGGGAGCCAATCCGTCGAGAACACGGAGTTCGATTTTCGCGGCGGGAGGCCGATCGGCGGGACGAGGCTCGACAACTGCTTCACCGACCTCGATCGCGACGGCGACGGCCGTGCGCGCACCGAGCTTCGCGATCCCGCGGGCGGCAACGTGACGCTCTGGCTCGACGAGGGCTACCGCTACCTGATGCTCTTCACGGGCGACCCGCTTCCCGACGTCGCCCGTCGCAGCCTCGCGGTGGAGCCCATGACGTGCCCGCCCAACGCCTTCCGGACGGGCGAGGCGCTGATCCGTCTGGACCCCGGGGAATCGTTCACGTGCAGCTGGGGCATCGCGTAGGGTCGCCCGATGGCTGACGCAGCCGCCACACCGGACCCGATGTCGATCATCCGCAGCAGGCGGTTCCTCGTCCTGCTCGTGCTCGCCGCGGTGGTCGGCCTGGTGGTCTCCTTCGCCGCGTGGGGTTTCCTGGAGCTGGTGCACCAGATCCAGGTGGGGGTGTTCACCGATCTCCCGAAGGACCTCGGCTACGACCACGGCGCGCCGATGTGATGGTACGTGCTGGTCCTCGGCATTGCCGGAGTGGTGACCGCCTTCGCCATCGTGTCCCTCCCGGGCACCGGGGGGCACCTACCCGCCAACGGCCTCCAGGCGTCCGGCTTCACCAAGCCGGTCGAGCTGCCCGGGGTCCTGCTGGCCGCCATCGCCACGATCGGCCTCGGCCTCGTGCTCGGCCCGGAGGCGCCCCTCATCGCCCTGGGCGGCGGTCTGGCGGTCTTCACCCTCGGGCTGATCCGCAGGGACTCGCCCCCGGAGGTCCAGACGGTGGTCGCCGCCGCTGGGACCTTCGCCGTCCTGTCGATGATCTTCGACTCGCCGCTCATCGCCGCGGTGATCCTGATCGAAAGCAACCGGACTGGGAGGGCCGAAGCTGTCGCTGATCCTGCTTCCCGGCCTGCTCGCCGCCGGGATCGGTTCGCTGATCTCTATCGGGATGGGATCGTGGACCGGGCTGAGCACCAGCGGCTACGCGCTCCCCATGCTGCAGTTGCCCGCCTTCGCCCGGCCCGACGCGGTCGATTTCCTGTGGACGATTCCGGTGGCCATCGCGGTCGCCGTTGGCGTCTTCGTGATCTTCGCGCTCGCACGACGAGTCGTTCCGATCGTGACCTCACGGCCGCTACTGCTCATACCCGCCGCCGCGCTCGTGGTCGCCGGCTTGGGGATCGCCTTCCACGAGGCGGCCGACCACGGAGTCAACCAGGTCCTGTTCTCAGGCGAGGACGCCCTGGCGCCGTTGGTCGAGAACCCGGGCGCCTGGTCGCTCTCGGCGCTCGCGCTGCTCGTGCTCTTCAAGGGACTGGCCTACAGCGTGTCCCTGGCCAGCTTTCGGGGCGGCCCAGTGTTTCCGTCCCTGTTCCTCGGCGCCGCAGGTGGCCTGTTGGCGGCCAAGCTGCCGGGATTTCCGCTGACGCCGGCGGTCGCCGTGGGCATGGCCGCGGCGATCGCCGCCGCTCTGGAGCTGCCGCTTGCTGCGGTCGTGCTCGCCACGCTGCTGACGGCCAAGTCGGGGGTGGGCGCTTCTCCGCTGATCATCGAGGCGGCGGTGGTGGCCTATCTCACCATCCAGCTGCTGCCCCAACCGCCTGCAGCTGAGGCCCCTCCCGAGGTTGAGGCGCAGGCCGCGGAGAAGCCGCCGCCGGTAGCCGTGTCCGGCACGTGACCTACGGCAGCAGCCGCGGGGGCGACACCGGGGATCGTCCGGGACGCTACCGCTACGGCGGCGTCCTCCTCCTGGCCTTCGTCCTGGTGGTCTTCGAGATCCTCTCGCCAAGCGCCGACTGGTCCCGCGCCATCGTGGTCGCGCTGCAGAGCGCAGCGCTCCTCGTCGTGATCGCCACGTCGCGCGTGCGGAGCGACGTTCGCCGCGCGCGGGGGACCGCCATAGGCGTCGCAGCCGTGTTGCTGGTCGCCTCCGTCGCCTCCGGCGTCGTGCCCGTCGGGGCGACGTTAGTGCTGATCGTGCTGCTGAATACGGCGGTCCCGCTCAGCCTGGTCGCGGGCCTGCTGCGCCTGGTTCGCTCGCGCGGCGTCACCGTTCAGGCCGTCGCCGGGGCGCTCGCCATCTACCTGCTGGTCGGGCTCCTGTTCGCCGGCGTGATCGGCTTCGTCGCCCACGTGGACGGCGGCGCCTACTTCGCGCAGGGGACCGACGGCTCCTCGGGTGACCGAGCGTACTTCAGCTTCACCGTCCTGACCACGACCGGGTTCGGGGACTTCACGGCCGCGACATCGCTCGGGCACGCGCTGGCGGTCATGGAGATGCTGCTCGGCCAGATCTATCTCGTAACGATCATCGGCATCCTGGTCGGCAACCTGGCGGGACGGCGGGCGTAAAGCCGAGCGGGGACTACTCCGCGATCCGTGCGAGCCGTCGCTGGACCAAAAGCGTGGTCGTACCGGCCAGCAGCAGTATCGCGACGTTGACGCCGAGGACGGCGGCCGCCCCGGGCAAGGCGGCGGCCGGGAGGGTGGTTATCGAGATGGCCACGCTCACATCCCGTGTCACTCCGCCGCGCGCAAGGGCGTCGAGCACCGTGCCGGCCGACTCCGGGGGCACCTCCGCCCTGAGCAGAACCTGCCCGGGGCGCACGCCGGGGGCGAGCGGCACGTTCCGCGCACCGCCGTCGTCCTCGAGGCGGCGCCCCACGTCGGTAAGGGATGCGGAAGGGCCATAGCTCCTGAGCTGAAGCATCAGAGGAGAGCGATCGGGTTGAGCGGCGATCCCGTCCCACGCGGGATTCGCAGGGGGGCCGCGGCGAACAGGAACTCCCAGCGCCCGGCCTCCTCACAGCGCCCGAGGAGGTCCTCGAACTGCAGGTAGTCGAGCAGGTGGACACCCATCGCGTTGAGTGCCAGCACGTGGATCGGGAAGGCGACGCCGTCGGTGGTGCTCGGCGCGGTGTCGCTGTTCCCGTCGGACCCCAGCGCGGAGACGCCCCGCTCGGCCACGAACGTCATCGCCGTGGGATGGAGGCCCGCCTTGGCAGTCGTCGTGTCCCATGGCCCGAGCTCCCGCAGGCGCCGCGCATGGCCGGTCCGCAGAAGGAGGATGTCGCCCTCCTGCACGTTCACGTCCTGGTCCCGCTCGGCCGCCTCGAGGTCGTCGCGGAACACGTGCTCGCCGGGCTCGAGCCAAGGCTCGCCGCGCAGGCGCGGAACGTCGAGCAGCACGCCGCGTCCCACCAGGCCGTCCTTTAGCACGTCAATGGCGTCGACGCCGGCTCCCTCCTGCGTGACGGCATCCGGAGGCTGGCCGTTGTAGAGGGACCCCTCGTAGGCGACGTGGCAGAAGGCGTCGATATGGCTGTGGCCGTCGTTGTGGTAGTCGACGCCCACGTAGTCCTTGGCGAAGCGCAGCGATCCTGAGCCGATGTCGGTGTCGGTGAGCATCGTCATGTGGTGGTCCGCCGGCTCGGGGTTGCTAGGGGCCGCGTCAGTGGCCAGGGGCAGGCTCAGCGTGACGCTGACTCCCTCCCGCACCAGCCCGGCCGCCGCGGCGACGCGAGCCGGAGTGAGGTGGTGCAACGCGCCGCGCTGGTCGTCGTCGCCCCAGCGCCCCCAGGAGCTCACCGCCCGAAACAGCGCGCTGAACTCGTCGGCGCTTAAGTGCGCGCCGTCGGTGTGCGGTTCTGGCATCCCGGTCATTCCTCTCTCTGGATCACCTTCAGGGTGCTCCCGACTTGAGGCGATTAAACGCCACGGGCGCTACCAGCGAATCCCCCGACCGGGATGAGGTCAGGCGAGGCCGCCGGGGCTAGACTCGCGCCGTGCTGCTGCTCCGCGTGTTCGGCGACGGCCCGAGAATGACAAAGGTCGCCGAGAGCCTGTCCGAGCTTCCCGGCGCGCGCCACATCACCCGGACCGACGCCGGGGCCCATGACGGGACAGCGGTGGTCACAGCCGACCTCGACATCGAGACGGCCGACGCCGCCCTCGAGGCCATTCGCGACCTCGACGTGCGAGGAGAAGACATCTCGCTGCTGCGGTTGGAGGCTATCCGGACCGGAACTCGGCGGCACGCGCATACCAGCCTCCTCTGGGCTGACCTGCTCGCCCAGGCAGGCGAAAACGCGCGGCCTGTGGCCCGCTACCTCGTGCTGATGGCCATCGCCGGGGTCGTAGCCGCCTACGGGGTGATCTATGTCAACCCGATCTTGATCGTGGGTGCCATGGCCGTCAGCCCGGACCTGCTGCCGATCACGGCAATCGGCATCGCGCTGGTCGCGAGCCGCGGCATGCTCGCGCAGCGGGCCTTCGGGGCGCTGGCCGCGGGTCTGGCCGTTACCGCCCTCTTCGCATGTGTGCTCACCAAGTCGATCGACCTGCTTCACTTCCTCCCGGACGACTTCAAGCTCGGCGCCGGCGCGCTACAGGGACTCACGACGATCAACAGCTCAACCGTCGTGGTGGCGTTCGTGGCCGGAGTTGCCGGGATGCTCGCGCTCGAGACGCGAGCGAGTGCGGCCGTCGGCGTCGCTATCTCGGTAACGACAATCCCGGCGGCGGCGTACATCGGCGTGGCGGCCGGCGTCGGACAGGTGGGAAAGGCGGCGGGCGCCCTGGCGGTCCTCGGCATCAACGTCGCGATGCTCGTGACCGGGGGGATCGTCGCCCTCATGGTGCAGCGGGCGCTGCTCCGTCGTGCGGCCAGTCGCGCCGGGGCGCCGGCGGGTTGAAGCGACGTGCAGCGGCGACCCATGGCGAGCCGGCCGGCAGCCGCTGAGGAGCGGGATTGGGCGGCTGTAGACCGCGTCGTCGGCGAGTCGCGCTGGCCGATGGCCGCAGCCGTGGTCGCGGCGATATCGCTGACCCTCCTGCTGCCGGACGAGGTGCGGCAGGGGCCGAGATGGGTCCTCCCGACGATCGAAGGCGCGCTGCTCCTCGCCTTGATCGCCGGCGACCCCGGCAGGATCGATCGCCGGTCGGGCTTGCTCAGGGTGCTCTCGATCCTCCTCGTAGCCGTCCTGGTCCTCGCTGCGCTTTGGGCGACGGGCCTGCTGATCGACGACCTGATCCAGGGCGGCAAGGAGACGAACTCGGCAAGCGACCTGTTGGAGGCCGGATCGACTGTATGGGTGTCGAACAACATCGCGTTCGCACTGCTCTACTGGGAGCTCGACGGAGGCGGCCCGGCCGCGCGCGCTCACGGTCTGTCGACGTACACGGACTTCGCCTTCCCGCAACAGATGAATCCCCAGCTCGCCCCACCGCGGTGGCGCCCCCGTTTCATCGACTACCTCTACGTGGGCTTCACCAACGCGACCGCCTTCAGCCCGACCGACGTGATGCCTCTGTCGGCGCGGGCCAAGATTGCCATGGCCGTTCAGTCGGTCGTCTCGCTGGCCATCCTCGGCCTGGTCATCGCGCGAGCGGTGAATGTCTTCGCTTAGCCGCCCGTCGTGCCGAGAGCGGCGGCGATCTCGTCGATCGCCGCCCGCTCCGCCTCGCTAACCGGCTCGCCGCCCTCCTTGTGAGCGGCGGCCACCCGCTCCGCGAGGGTGAGGACGAAGCGCCTGTAGTCGTCCACCTCTTGGGGGGTCGCCTTCCTCTCTAGCAGCGCCACGGCGTCGCGCAGCTGCCGCAGACCGTGCTCCTTCAGTTCCTCGTACGACCCGTGCCGAGAACGATCGACCTTGGGCTTCGCCGATACGACCTCGTCGAGCAGCTCGCTCTCCCCGTGCTGCTGCCGCGCCTCCGTGTAGGCCTTCGCCATCGAGAAGCTCTCGCGGATCATCCCTCCCCGCTCCGCCATGACGACGATCGTCCCCGCGCCCGGTGGTCCCTCTAGGACGAGCTCCCACTCCTCCGGGGTGAAATCCGCCTTGGCTGTCATCTCGAGCAGCCTACCCGGGAGCACCGGTTGGGGGGGTTGCGGGCACCACCCGACATGGCAGGCCCGCCCCATTGCGGGCTGCGCCCGACCGCTGAGACGCTGCGCATCGCTGGGCCCCACCCGTGCCCCGATCGCAACGAAAGGAACGCATGACCACGCCAACCCCGCCGCAAGCTCGTCAGGCTGCGAGCCCGGCGAAGATCGACGAGGCCGTCGCCGCCCGCTACGGCAACCGGTACCTCGTCGAGGAGTCTCCCAGCAGGCACTTTCCGGATGTCGGCATGGGATCCGTGAATGCGATGCGGCTGGTCGGCCAGGAGCTGTTCATGGACGGTGACCCGCAGCACAACCTGGCGACCTTCGTGACCACCTGGATGGAGCCCGAGGCGCAGCGGATCATCGCGGAGAACCTCCACCGCAACTTCATCGATCACGCCGAGTACCCGCAGACGGCCGAGATCGAGCAGCGCTGCATCCGCATGCTGGCCGAACTCTTCAACGCGCCCGGCGAGACGACCGGCGCCCGCACGCAGGGCTCGTCGGAGGCCATCATGCTCGGCGCCCTGTCGCTCAAGTGGAAGTGGCGCCAGCGGCGCGAGGCAGCCGGCATGCCCGTCGACCGGCCGAACCTCGTGTTCGGCGGCGACGTGCACGTGGTCTGGGAGAAGTTCTGCCGCTACTTCGACGTCGAGCCGCGGATCGTCCCGCTGCAGGAGCACAAGTACACGATCGGCCCGGAGGACGTGGAGCCGCACGTCGACGAGAACACGATCGCCGTGGCCGCCGTGCTGGGCACGACGTTCACCGGCCACATGGACGACATCACCGGGATCAACGACCTGCTCGTCGACCTCAACAAGGAGAAGGGGCTCTACGTTCCCCTGCACGTCGACGCCGCCAGCGGCGGGTTCGTCTGGCCGTTCCTCTACCCGCACTCGGAGTGGGACTTCCGGCTCGAGCAGGTCCGCTCGATCAACGTCTCCGGGCACAAGTTCGGACTCGTGTACCCCGGCATCGGCTGGCTCGTCTTCCGCGAGAAGAGCGACCTCGCCGAGGATCTCGTCTTCTACGAGAACTACCTGGGAAAGACCGACGCGACATTCACCCTCAACTTCTCGACCGGGTCCTCGATGGTGCTGGCCCAGTACTACAACCTGATTCGACTCGGTCGCGAGGGCTACACCTACGTGATGGAGATCATGCAGCAGAACTCGCGTGTCCTGGCCGAGCACCTCGGCTCGAGTGGGGACTTCGAGCTCATCGGCGAGAGCGAGGAGCGGCTGCCCCTCGTCGCGTTCAAGCTGGCCGAGCAGAGGAACTACGACGAGTTCGACATCGCCTGGCAGCTCTCGGCGGAGCGGGGTTGGATGGTCCCCGCCTACACGCTCCCGCCCGACGCGCAGGACGTAAGGGTGATGCGCGCCCTGGTGAAGGAGACCCTGAACCGCGAGATGGTGGACACGCTGGCCGAGGACATCGCTGAGGCCTGCCGGACGCTCGCCAAGAAGGGCGGCGCCCACGAGTCCGAGCGGGAGCGAGTGAAGACTGGAGTCGGCTACTGACGCACTCGCCACCGAGCACGTCGACGCAGGGCGCGTGAAGGCCCAGACGGGCGTCTAGGCACCTGCGGCATCTTCCGCCGCAGGCCCCGGACCGAGCGACTCCTCCCTCTCTCGGGCGCGCGACAGGTCCGCGGAGATGCGCACGACGGCGGCGGTGACGGGAGCGCCGAGGATCAGGCCAACTGAGCCGAAGAGCGCTCCGCCGGCGATGGTGACGATGAGGACCGCCAACGGATGGATGCCGAGCGCGGCGCCCATGGCGAACGGCTGCACCAGCTGCTGGAGCACGCTGTTCGCCAGCAGCTGCACCACGATCATGCCTATGGCGGCGTCCGTGCCAGCGCCGCCGAGTGCGACCAGCACGGAGAACGCGCCGGCCGTCCAGGCGCCGAGGTAGGGGACGTAGGCGGCGAGGAACGTAACCACAGCGATAGTCCCGGCAAGGGGGACTCCCAGCAGCAACGCGCCCAGGCCGACCACGACCGCGTTGAAGGCTGCCACCAAGGTCACCCCGAGGAAGTAGCCCCGCAGCGACTGAAGCATCCGGTCGGTGATCGTGCGGGCGACAGGCTTGGGGACGCCCATGTGGCGCTCCCCCCACGCCCGGATCTTGGGGCCGTCGGCGAGCATGAAGAGGAGGCTGAGGCTCGTCATGGCGAGGAAGAACACCAGCGACGAGAGCTTCTTGATGCCGGTGCCAAGGCCATGGAGCAGCGCGCTCACGGCCTGGCTGGACGAAGAGCTGGCGTCCTGCTTCGCGCTCTTCGCCTTGTCGGGGTCCACGCCGAGGTCCTTGAGCCAGCCCTCGATGGTGTTCGTGGCGTCGTTCAGGTGGTGGCTCAGATCGCCGACCTGGCTCGTGATGCCCGCCAGAACGATGTACACGACCAGGGCCGCGAGCAGGATGAGCGCGATCAGCAGCAGAACCGCCCCAAGCGGGCGGGGTACCCGGTGGCGCTGAAGCCATCCGATCAGCGGAGCGGCCACCGAGGCGATGACCCCCGCGGTGATCACCGGCAGCACGATCGTGTCGGTGAGCGAGAGGAGCCATACGGCGCCGGCCAGGAAAAGGGCTACGCCGACCAGCAGCCAAGCCGTTAGACCGACGTCGCGGAGCCAGCCCGGCGCCGCAAAGACGCCGGTCAGCTCGGCCGCGTCGATCTCGACGAACTCGGTCTCGCCGCCCCGCGCCTCGCCTCCGGCGTGGCGGCGACGCAGGTGTCCGCGGATCAGCGGCACGGTCCCTAATCACCCCTTCCGAGTGATGCGCGCATCTGTGAGAGGGTCATAGGGTCGCCCGGAACCCGCAGCCGCAAGGAGGGGAGCGCCCCTGTCCGACATCCTGAAAACCCTGCCGCTGGCGTTCGTCATGATCGCGGGGCCGCAGATCATCAGCGCCTTCTTCTTCGCCACGAGCGACAACTGGAAGTGAACATCGCTCGCGTACGCCCTGGGCGCGCTGATCTCCGTCACGGCGTTCGTGACCGCCGCGTACTTCATCGCCAAGGGTGTGAAGGGCGGCGGCGGCGACGCGAGCAAGAAGAGTTCCGGGCACGTCCTGGACGCCATAGTGCTGGCGCTCCTCGTCTTCGCCGCGGTGTACGTCTTCCTGAAACGCAAGACGTCGGAGCCCCCGAAGTGGATGGGCAAGCTCCAGACGGCGACGCCGAGGTTCGCCTTCACGCTGGGCCTGCTGCTGCTCGGCGTCTTCCCCACCGACATCATCAGCTCCTTCAGCGTCGGCGCCTCCATCTCGCGCGACGGCAACCCCTGGTCGTACACCGTTCCCTTCATACTCCTCACGGTGTTCCTGGTCGCGCTGCCGGCGCTGTGTGTCGTCCTGCTCGGCAAGCGCGCGGCGGTATTCCTGCCGAAGGCGCGCGATTGGATGAACGACAACTCCTGGGTCGTCAGCGAGATCGTGATCGGGATCTTCATCGTGATCACGATCAACAGCCTGGTCAGCGGCTGAGCGCCGGCTCGCGATAGGACTCGTGGCCGAGGTCGGCGAGCCAGGCGCGGAAGTGGACGTGCATGGCCTCGGGACCGACCACCGGCTCCTCTGGCATGCGCCACTCGGCGGGCACCAGCGCGAAGGGGAACGATTGGCCGCCGCCCATCCCGCCGTGGGAGCCGACCAGCTCCTCGAAGGCCGCCACCTCGTCGGTGTCGCTCCAGTAGGTGCTGTTCAGGACGAGGTCCGGGCAGTGGGGGAAGCCATCGGTGCGCTTCACGTGCTGGGCCGCGTTCGGGCCGAAGGGCTCGAGTGGGTCCTCTCCTTCGACGCGCCCCTCGTCGAGGTAGTTGGTCCCGTATTGACCGATCACGGTGGCCCCGCGGCTCTCCGAGCGCACCAGGACGAACCCGATACCGGGGTGCTCGCGGAGCGTCGGGAGCAGCTCCGGCCAGCGCGACTCGATTCGCTCAAGCGTCACGCGGCCGGGCTCCCGCGGGAAGGTCACGAGGCCCAGGCAGCCCGAGGCCATCACGGAGAGCTCCGGCAGCTCGCCGTCTCCACCGTTGCTCCGATCCTCGCCCAACTGCACCGCGCCCTCTACCTGCTGCCGGCGGGTGACGGCCGAGATGGCGCGGCCGCGGGCCGAGTCGTCTCCAGAGGCCTCCGTTAGGGACGCGCTCAGGTAGCCAAGCGCCTCGTTCGTGTGCGCGTCCTCGGCCTCGACGTCCTCGGCCTCACAGGCCTGTTGCGCGAGGTCCTCGAGCGAGATTCCGTAGCGATCGAGGAACGTCTCCCCCTGGGACTGCCCGTGGTCCGAGAGGACGACGAACCGGTAGGGACGCGGGGCGTCACGAGCCGCCGCCGCAATGCGGCCGATCTGGCGATCCACTCGCCGTAGCACGGCGAGGGTGTCGCTGCGCTCGACCCCAGAGTGATGCGCCACCTCGTCATAGGCCAAGAACGTCGAGTAGCCCACCGGCCGGCCGGCATAGATGTCCGCGATCACCGCCTGGACCTGCAGGTCGGTCTGCACGACCGTTCCCCACGCCCGCACCAGGGCGTACTTGCGGTCTCGTTCGATCCGGGGGCGCACGTCCTGCCGGCGCTGCTGCGCCGCGAAGCGACGCTCCTGGGCGATGTCCGCAATGGCGAGCGCAATTGTTCGCGTGACGTTGTATGGGTTGGCGAAATAGGCGAAGTAGTCCTGGCCGATCCGGCCCGGACGGTCCCGATCCAGCACGGTGCTCATCGTGAGCAGCGTGTGGGCCGCGTCGCCCGACACGATGTTGGCCCGGCTCGCGCCGTCCTCGTGGAGCAACCCGTGCCCGTTCGAGTGCCGCCGCTCGATTTCGGCGGCGTCCTTGGGGTGATTGGTCACGATCGGAGCGCCGCGGTCCTTCTCCCACCAGCGGAACGCGGGCATGTCGTCGTTGTTGCCGTGTAGGAGCCCGGCCTGGCAGGCTCCAGTCTGCGACGACCAGTCGGTCTCCCAGCGCAACAGCCGGTGGCTGCCGTCGTGCAGCCAGCGGGCCAGGTTGGGCGCGTTGCCGTCCCGGATCGCGCGCCGGAGGACGTCGTACGCGAGCCCGTCGATCTCGAGGAAGTAAACGCCCGGCACGCTCAGGTCCCCCTCCGGCCGGAGGCGCCGGGCACGCCGCTTGACGGCGTTCCGGTACCAGAAGTCGTCATCGTCGATCGCCAGAAGCGACGTGACTGCAGTGTTCACCACGGTGAGCCCCAGCGCCACGACGATGCCCACTCCCAGCCCCGCCACCCGGAAGCCGGGCTCGATCGCCGAAACCGCGAGCACCACCGCGCCGTTCAGCGCCAACGCGCCGAGCCCGAGGGTTAGAACTGTCAGGGGTAGGGCCACCCTGATCAGCAGCGGCCATACGAGCGCATTTATGAGGCCGATCAGCGCCGCGGAGACGAGCGCCGCGCCGAAATCCTTGACGTCAAAGCGCGCGAGCAGCGCGCTGAGCAGCATCAGCGCGGCGGCCGTGATCACCAATACGACGAGTACGCGGGCGAGCAGGGAGAGGCCCGCCCTCCCCTTCGCCGCAAGAGCCATCGGGACTGGGCTCAGCTGCCGAGCAGCTTCGCCTTCTGCGCGGCGAACTCCTCGTCGGTCAGGACGCCCTGCTGGTGGAGCTGTCCGAGCTCCTTGAGCTGCTCGATGGGGTCGGCCGCGGGCGCGGAGGCGGGCACCTGCTCCTGGGCGGGCACCTGCTCCTGGTACGCGGCCGGCTCCTGCTCGGCCCACCGGTTGTATTGGCGGCGGCTTACGCGATTCGAGACGGCCGTTGCGGTCCCCGCCACAACTGCGGTGCGGGCCATTCCGCGAAGTAGTCCTGGCATGGGCTTGTCCTTTCGGTCAGGACGCCGCCTCGGCGGCGTCGAGGGCGTCGAGCAGGTCCTGTGCCGGGATGCGCTCGAACGCCACCGGGACGCCGCCGTTGCGGCGCACCGCGGCGACGAACGGCGCCGCCCAGCGGTTCTCGTAGACGATCATCACCGCAGCGCTGCCCGGCTCGATCGCCTCGGCAGCCTTCGCGGCATCCTCCTCACCGAGAAGGCCGGAGGAGGCTCCTTCGAAGACCGTGAAGTCGCCAACACCCTTGTCGTCCAGATCCCTCGCGTCAAACCCCGAGAACGTCCCGTCCTCGTTCTTCTTGACGAACATTGCGTCCAGCACACGGATGATCCCGCGTTCGACGAGGTCGACGAGCAGCGGCGCGGCTTCGCCGGTCATCGGCGCGCCCGCCGGATAGGCGATCACTACTACGTCGATAGGGCCGAGGTCCGCGTCGTGCGCTTCCATGAATACCTCCAGTCTTCGGCTGCGCCACCGCTGCCCGGTGCCTGACGAGCATATGGCCAACAGGACCCTCTGGCTAGGGTGCGTGCACGAGATCCATGGGGGGTCCGGACCACCCCCGCTCCTGAACGCATAGGGTGATTGGCATGCCCGACGAGGACCGTCTGGAGCGGCTCTCTTCGAAGGAGCTGCATGACCTCGCAGTGAGCCGTGCAAAGCGCCACCTCGATGTCCGCTTCTTCTGGCGCCTCATGGAGCTGCTTCCGGTTGCGGAGGCCGCCGCCGGAGAGTTGAGGGAGGCGGAGGCGGACGTGGCGACGATCAGCGCGCACATCGACGACGTGACGGACGCCGGTCGGGATGAGATCGCCGACCAGCTCCGACCCTTCTACCTGGACTACCTGAGGCGCCACGGCGTCCGGCCACCCTGAGCCCTCCATTCCGGTGAACGCCTCCGGGTGGTCTGGGAGGCGCGGCTAGCCGGCCGCCGGCACGGCGTCGGCTGCCGGCTCCGCAGCGGCTCCCCTGCGAAGCGCGAGCCCAACGAAGGGGAAGATCAGCGTCGAGAGGATCGCCGCTCCCACGAGGGCGGCCGAGGTGGAGGACCGCATGTGCCCTGCTTGCGCCGCGAGCGTGGTGATGGCAACCACGAGCGGCAACTCGGTGGCGCAGAAGACCGCGAGGGCAACGCGGTCTCGGGCCTGGAGGACGCCACGGTAGAGAAGCATGGCGGGGACGCCACGCACGACTAGGAAAAGACAGAAGAAGAGCGGAAGCTTGAGCAGTGCGCCGCTGCTGGCCACCAGCGCGTCGAGGTCGAAGTTCATCCCGCTCGTGACGAAGAAGAACGGCACCAGGAAACCGAAGCCGACCGCGGTCAGCTTCGACTCGAACACCCCCAGCTCGTTGCCTCGCAGGGACATCCGGGTGATCATCCCGGCGACGAAGCCGCCGAGCAGGATGTCCAGGCCGAGCTCCTCCGTGAGCGCAAGCAGGCCGAACACCAGCACCACGATGAGCCTGACGGCGAGCTGGCTGCTCGACTCGAGCGTGCGCTCGAGGAGAGGCCAGCCGGGTCCAGCGAGCCGCATGGAGGCCAGCGCCACCGCGATAGCCAGGACCACGAAGAGGACCAGGATCGCCGCCTCATGCAGTGGGTGCGACGTCGAGAGGATGAGGGTGATGAGAAGGATGGGGCCGAACTCGCCCACGCCGCCCGCAGCGAGCAGATAGGTCCCGAACCGAGTCCGGAGCTCGCCCGCGTCGCGCATGACCGGGATGAGGGTGCCGATGGCCGTGGTCGCTAGCGCCGACCCCGTGTAGAGGAAGGACAGGACTACGCCGGCCGCGGCCAGCGCGCCACCGATCCCGTACGCCAGCGCGAGCGAGAGCAGCCAGCCCCAGGCGCCGAGGGTGAGAGGCTGGCCGCGAATGCGGTCGAAGTCGATCTCGTAGCCGGCGAAGAAGAAGAGCATCCCGAGGCCGAGGTTGGAGAAGAACTCGATGAAGTCATCGGTTCGAGCTATGTCGAGGACCTGGGGGCCGATCACTAACCCCAGCAGCAGCTCGACCACCACGACGGGCGGCGCGAGCCGGCGCGGCACCACCGCGACCGTGGTCGCCGCGACCGCGGCCACGACCACCATCGCGAAGAAGGACGAAGTGTCGACGTTGATCATCGGTGTCCGCCAGCCGCGGAGTGTCGATCAGCGGCGCCGTCCGCGCAACACGAGAATCGAGACGGTATCGCTGCCGGCGGCGGGGATCGCCCGGGCCGTGGCAGGCGGCTCCCGGACTCGCGCTGGCCCTTGGCTACGACGTCGAGGACGTCTTGACATGAGCGCTTGCCTCGCCCAGTCCCACTTCCGGTGCGCCGACGACGACGCTTCGGCCGAGCAGGTCCTGAAGGCCCCGGCGCCGGTCGTTCAGAAGGATGGGCACGAAGCCGAGCAGCAGGGGGATGGCAGCGAGCAGCAGCCCCACGAGGCGAACGACCGCCCAGCGTAAGCGCAGCGGCTCGTCGCTCCCCGAGCGGCGCACCCGGATCCGCATCACGCGGTTGCCCGGTGTCTGGCCCGTGGTCGACCAGAAGACCACGAAGTAGCCGATCGTCCAGATCACGAACAGCACGCCGCCAATCACGAGTAATGCGTTGTCGACCTTGTCGGGCGTCTCGAGAACCGAGAGCGCGAGCCCGACCACCACCCCGACCGCTAAACCGGCCAGGTCCACGATCGCGGCATCGATGGCAAAGGCGACGGCCCGCGTGACGAGCCCGGCGTAGGCGGACTCCGGCTCGGTCGATCGCCGGGGGCCATGTGCACGCTCGGCAGCCGCGGCCTGAGCGCGCGCCGCGACGACCGCGTGAGCAGCTCCCTCGGAGGGGCGTCCGTCGCCAGGGGTCGCAGCGGCGGATGTGTCGGGGACCTCGCCCAGGCTCATCGTCCCTCGGCCTCGACGGCGCCACCGGACGGTGGCGGCTTACGTCGGACCACGCGACGTGCGACCCGCTCCAAGCCGGCGTCTGCACGCCGAGAGCGGGCTCGGACCTGCCCGGCCACCTGCTCCGCGAAGCCGACGCTCTGGCGCGCGATGGCGTCCGTGACCGGCGGGCTGTGGGCGATCTCGTCCACGAGCAGCCACAGCTCCTCGCTCTCGAGCAGTCGCTCGACGATCGTGTCGAGCAGTCGGCTTTCCACCACCTGGGTCGCAAGCCGCTCGGCCTCCGGCCCGTCGAGGAGCCGGTCGGCCAGCTGGTCCGCCATGCCCTCTGCCAGCAGCCGGTCCAGCACCCGCTCGAGTGCCTCGCCGGCGAGCAACCCGTCTGCCACACGCTCCAGCACCGCGTACCGCACCAGGTCACGGGTGACCGCGTCGACGAGCGGCCCACTCAGCGCGTGGCCCACGGCCCGGTCCGCCGCGGGGCTGGCGAGCAGCCGCCTGACCGCCTCGTCGGTGTACCGCGACCCAAGCAGGGCGTCCAAGCCCGTGAGCGCCGTGCGGCCCGCCGCGTCGGTGGCGCCCCGCGCGAGGGTACCTCCGACCGCAGCGGCGGCGCGCGCGGGGCGCAGGACGGAGCTCAGGAGCCCGCCGGCCACCGGCGCTTCCTCGTGGGGCCGCCCGCGGCAGCCGTCAGGCCGTCACGAGACCCGCGCCCGGTGGCCGCCGTACGCGGCGAGGCCATAGAGGATCAGCAGGTCGATGCCGAAGATGCACAGCGCCCAGAACGGGTAAGCGGGGATCGTGAGCAGCGCCCCGATCGCGCTCAGGGTGGCGCCGAGGATCCCGATCCAGCGCCCGAACTCGCCTCCCGCCCAGATCGAGAAGGCGGCGATGACCTGGATCACGCCGACGAACAGGATGATCCAGCCCCAGGTGCTGAGGTCGCTGATGATGAACCTCTTCTGCTCGACGAAGAAGTGGGCCTTGTCGATCGCGGCTATGCCCCAGATGCAGTTGAGGATCCCGGCAATGAGGACCATGATGCCGGCGAAGAACAACCAGCCGCCGCCTTCCACGGACTCGTCCACTATGTCTCCTTTCCGCCGGCGCGGCTACCAGCGCCCAGCCGGCCCGGATGGTCCGTCAAATCGTCCGCCGAGCCAGACGCCGGTGCAATGGGGTGAGCCACACTCGACGACGGGGTGCTGACACCCCCGATCTGGTCGGCACGACCGAGCCTGGGATGGGCGCACCATTGCCACGGCCGGCCGGGGGCGTGATGCTTCACGCCCATGACCGCACCGGCGTCCAGCAGGGCAAGGCCTATGCGCCGGGCCGCCGAACACCGAAGCCCCGCCGAGCGAGCGGCGCGCGGAAAGGCCGCCCGGAGCGAGGTCCCGCGGTCCAGTCACGCGGCCTGGGCGCCGTCGCCGGACCGCGCCGACCCGGTGGCCCTGCTCGAGGAGCAGGCCAAGACCCGCGTGCCGGACCTCGTGCCGATTCGCTACGGGCGCATGGCGGCCTCGCCATTCGCGTTCTTCCGCGGCGCCGCCTACCTGATGGCGGCCGACCTGGCGCGCACCCCGCAGTCCGGAATCACGGTCCAGCTCTGCGGCGACGCCCATTTGTCGAACTTCGGCGGCTTCGCCGGACCCGCGCGGCGCCTTCTGTTCGACCTCAACGACTTCGACGAGACGCTGCCGGGACCGTGGGTGTGGGACGTAACGGGGGTGGCGGCGTGCCTGGCGAGCGCGGGCCGCCAACGCTACTTCGACGCGCGCGAGCGGCGACGGATCGTGGTCGAATCGATGGCCCGCTACCGGGAGGCGATGCGCGCTTTCGCGGGGATGTCCAATCTCGAGGTGTGGTACGCGCGCGTCGATTCCGAGGATCTCCTGTCCCGCATCAGCGACCGCCTCGACCGCGAGGCGCTCAAGCGCGCCCGCCGCTACACCGCCAAGGCGCGGCGGAAGGACCGGATGCGTGCGCTCTCCAAGCTCACCCGCGTAGTGGACGGCGAGCCGCGGCTGATCAGCGACCCACCGCTGATCGTGCCCGCCGCGGAGCTGATCGAGGAGTACGGATTGGGCAACCGGCAAATCGTCGACGACCGGGTTCGTGAGCTGTTTCGGGCCTATCGGGGCACGCTCCGCGGCGAGCTGCGCCGCCTGCTCGAGAGCTACCGGTACGTGGATTTCGCGCACAAGGTCGTCGGAGTCGGGAGCGTTGGGGCCCGGGCGTGGATAGTCCTCATGCTCGGCCGGGACGCCGACGATCCGCTCTTCCTCCAGGTGAAGGAGGCGCAGCGGTCCGTGGTCGAGCCGTTCGTTCGCCGCAGCGCCTTCAAGAACCAGGGTCAGCGTGTGGTCGAGGGACAGCGGCTGATGCAGGCGGCCGGCGACATCATGCTCGGCTGGATTCACACAATCGGGTTCGACGGAGAGGAGCGCGACTTCTACGTTCGCCAGCTGTGGGATTGGAAGGCATCCGCGGACGTCGATGGGATGGATCCCACGGCCCTCGAGCTCTACGGCGGACTGTGCGGCGCCACCCTGGCTCGCGCTCACGCCCGGTCCGGCGACCGCAGCGCGATAGCCGCCTACCTCGGGCGCTCGGACCGCTTCGATCGCGCGCTCGCCGCCTTCGCCGAGCGCTATGCGGACCAGAACGAGCGCGACCACGAGGCGCTCGTCGACGCGATCGAGGCCGGTCGGCTAGAGGCCCGAATGGGTGTCTGACAGCGGCTGGTGGTGCGCGCTGCCCCTCGGCGACACCAGTGCACGCC